>NZ_JBHXMF010000011.1:36073-161587 GCF_042721055.1 Streptomyces sp. NPDC058470 | reverse complement strand
GCCACGGGATCACTGAGCCAGGTCGGTCGGGTCGGTCGCCCACCGGGTGTTGGTCTGGTCTGTTCGGCGAGCCGGAAGCTGAGGGTGCCGCCCGGCCGGTCCACGACCGCGCTTGGGGAAGCGCGGGGCGTCGAGCAACATCGAGGCGCTGCCCGGAGTTTGGAGATACCGGCCCAGGTCCGACAGGCCGTCGGGGCGGGGACGGTGACCTGCCGGACGAGTGAGTCGAAGGTCACTCCGTGGGTGGTCAATCACCGTCCAAGACGCGGGAGTTCGACGCCGAGTGGCTGTCGCCTTCGCCGGACAGCCCGGCAGCAGCGGCTACCAGCGCCCCTCCACCTGCTCCTTGATCCGCCGCTCGTAGAGGTCCTCGATCGCGTCGAGGGTCTTCTGCGGCAGCTCGGGCAGCTGCGCCGCCGCCGCGTTGGCGCGGGCCTGCCCGGGGTTGCGGGCACCCGGAATCACCGTGGTCACACCGGGCAGTTGGATGATCCAGCGCAGCGCCAGCTGGGCGGGGGTGGCGCCTTCCGGGGCGAGGGCGGAGAACTCGGTTGCCGCCTCCACGCCGGTCGCGAAGTCGACGCCGGCGAAGGTCTCCCCCTGGTCGAAGGCCTCTCCGTGGCGGTTGTACGTCCGGTGGTCGTTCGCCGCGAAGACCGTGTCCTTGGTGTACTTGCCGGAGAGCAGGCCGGAAGCGAGCGGAACACGGGCGATGACGGCGACACCGGCCTCCTGCGCCGCCGGGAGCACCTGCCGCAGAGGCTTCGTACGGAACGGGTTGAGGATGATCTGAACGCTCGCCACGTTCGGCCGGGCGATCGCCGTCAGAGCCTCCTCGCACGTCTCGACGCTCACGCCGTACGCGGCGATCCGCTCCTCCTCGACCAGGGTGTCGAGGGCGTCGAACACCTCGTCCGAGGAGTAGACCGGGGTCGGCGGGCAGTGCAGCTGCACCAGGTCGATGCGGTCGACCCCGAGGTTGCGCCGGGAACGGTCGTTCCAGGCGCGGAAGTTGTCGAGGACGTAGTTCTCCGGGATCTGCTCGACCCGGCGGCCCATCTTTGTCCCGACCAGCACATGCAGGTCCGGCCTGCCGCGCAGGAACGTCGCGATCGTCTGCTCGCTCCGCCCGTCGCCGTACACGTCGGCCGTGTCGAAGAAGGTCACCCCCGACTCGGCCGCCGCCTCCAGTACGGCCAGCGCGTCCTGGTCACTCACATCGCCCCAGTCCGCGCCCAACTGCCACGTGCCGAGACCGATGACCGAAGCCTGCTGACCTGACCTGCCGAATGCGCGCTCGTCCATGCCGTAAGTCTGACATCTCTCCGGCCGCGCGCAGGCCGCCGCCCGACCGGCCGCACCTGGTGCGGCCACAGGGAGTACGGATCAGATGACCGATCCATACAAGAGACGAAGAACCCTCGACCCCGGTCGCGTGCCGCAACCGGGGTCGAGGACATCACCGTCGTCGGGCTGTGAGCCTGCGCGTCCCACGCGGCGGACCAGCTCTTCGCGGCGCCGGGCCGCAGCCCTGACGGCCGTAGCCTCGCGAGTCTCGTTCACCGAGTTCCCGGCCGAGCCGCTGACCTCACGGCGCGTGGGGCCGGTCCGGCGTCTTCGTGCCCCGCAGCAGCCAGCGGGCGGGGACAGCCAGGAGCCACCAGTACTTGGCGGCCGTCGGGGAGGCGAAGGCCACCGGGATGGAGGTGGCGAAGACCCCCATCATCGACAGGCTCCGCCAGAGGGAGTCCCTGACGCGAGCGGGCTCCGTGTCCGTGGTGGCGAGGGACGGCTGCGCGAGCAGGCGGGCCGCCATCCCGCCGAGCAGCCCGACGGCCAGGGCGATCGTCGCGGCGTAGAACGCTGTGGCCGCGGTCGTCCCGCCGTACTCGCTGATGAGCCGGGTGGGGAACGGGAGCGCGGCGACCACGGCGAGCTGGGCGAGGTAGAGGTTGAGCAGGCAGCGGTCGAGCGTCCCGACCAGGCGGAACAACGCGTGCTGTACCTGCCAGAGGACGCCGATCACGGCGAAACTCAGCAGGTACGCGCCCATCTTGGGCACGGCGTCCCGCAACGCCGCACCGACCTCGGAGTCGGCCAGTCCCTCGGGCACGGTGATGTCAAGGGCCAACAGGGTGATGGCGATCGCGAAGACCGCGTCGCCGAAGAAGAGGAGTCGCTCCGGACTGATCACGGTTTCGCGGCGTGGGAGCTGGAACGTGCGGTTGTTCATGGGGCAGCACCACTGGCAGTCGTTGGTGGGTGGGTGAGCTGGCATCGTCGAGGCCGAGTCGCGCCCTGGCGCGAGCTGACATCCGTGAGGTCATGAGATACCACGGGCCACCGTGGATCGTTCAACTCCTCGCACCGGGACTCCGCTTCAAGGCCCCCTTATTTCACATCTTGATTTTACGTCTTGACGTGTCTGGACCAGACCAATAGGTTCACCGATCACCAGCGTCCCACGAATACGCCTGTCGTTCATGGACGTGAACCCCCCACTCATCAGCCACCTCTGAAGGGCTGTGATCGCCGTGATGCCCAGACGATCCCTCGTGCACTCCACCGCGCTACGCACCGCGCTCGCCACAGCAATGCTCGCTCTCTCAGCCAGTGCCCTCAGCGCCGCACCCGCCGCTGCCGCCACCGGAACCATCACCGGTCTCGGAGGCAAGTGCCTGGACGTCGCCGGGGCAAGTTCCACGAACGGCACAGCCGTACAGATCTACGACTGCAACGGCACCGCCGCCCAGCAGTGGACGCGCGGCTCCGACGGGACCATACGCGCCCTCGGCAAGTGTCTTGACGTCACCGGCAACTCGACCGCGGACGGCGCCAAGCTTCAGCTGTGGGACTGCGCAGGCAGCACCAATCAGAAGTGGACGGTCTCCACGGCCGGCGCCATCATCGGTACGCAGTCCAGCAAGTGCGCCGACGTTACGGGCAACACCTCGGCCAACGCCACCCCTGTCCAGATCTGGACGTGTGGCGGCTCCGCCAACCAGAAGTGGACCGCGCCCGCCGCCGACGGGGGCACGACCCCGCCTCCCACCACCTCCGCGCCGATGGCCGTCGCCCCGTACATCTACAACGGCTGGGGCAGCCCGCCCAGCCCCACCACGGTCATGAACGCCACCGGCGTCAAGTGGTTCACGCTGGCCTTCGTCCTCAGCAACGGCTACTGCAACCCGCAGTGGGACGGCGGCCGCGCACTGACCGGTGGCGTCGACCAGACGACCATCAACACCGTGCGCGCGGGCGGCGGCGACGTCATCCCGTCGTTCGGCGGCTACAGCGGCAACAAGCTGGAGAGTTCCTGCTCCACCGCCGGTGAACTGGCGACCGCGTACCAGAAGGTCATCAACGCCTACGGGCTCAAGGCCATCGACATCGACATCGAGGCCGACGCCTACAGCAACACGACGGTCCAGCAGCGCACCGTGGACGCGCTCAAGACCATCAAGGCCAACAACCCGGGCATCAAGGTGTACGTCACCATCGGCACCGGGCAGACCGGCCCCGACACTGGCCTCATCAACCGGGCCGCGGCGTCCGGTCTCACCGTGGACGGCTGGACGATCATGCCGTTCGACTTCGGCGGAGCCGGCCAGAACATGGGCACGCTCACCGTTCAGGCGGCCGAGGGCCTCAAGACGGCGCTCAAGAACGCCTACAAGTACACCGACGACCAGGCCTACCGGGACATGGGCATCTCGTCCATGAACGGGATCACCGACGTCAACGAGACGGTCACCCCCGCCAACTTCGAGACGATCCTCGCCTACGCGCAGCAGCACCACCTGGCGCGGCTGACGTTCTGGTCGGTCAACCGCGACCGTCCGTGCTCGGGCAGCTACCCGAACGACGACACGTGCTCGGGTGTGGCCCAGACCGCCTGGCAGTTCACCAGCATCTTCGCCAGGTACACCGGCTGACGGACCCAGTCCGCGCCACCCTGTTCCATCTCCCTTTCCACCCCCCACCCGCATCAGGAGAAGTCGTGCTCAGACGCAGCACAGAGTCCGGCCGCCGCCGGATACCGAAACTGGTGATCGCGGTCGCCCTCATGGCGAGCACGGTCACCGGAATCACGATCGCCTCGCAGGACAAGGCTGTCGCGGCGGCCGCCGCGCTGCCCACCGGGTTGGCCACCGTCGTGAACGGCGGCAGCGGCAAGTGTCTGGACGCCGCCTCCGCCGGAACCGCGAACGGCACCGTGGTGCAGCAGTACACCTGCAACAGCTCCACGGCCCAGCAGTGGAGCCTGACCGCCACCAGCGGCGGCTATGTGCAGATCGGCAACGCCAACAGCACCAGCCAGGTCGTGGACGTGAGCGACAACTCCACGGCCGACAACGCCCTCGTCCATCTCTGGGCGTACGGCGGCGGCAACAACCAGCAGTGGCTCCCCGTCGACGAGGGCGCGGGCAACTACCACTTCGTCAACCGCAACAGCGGCAAGTGCCTGGACGTGCCCAGCGCGTCGACCGCTGACAGCGTGCAGCTCGTGCAGTACACGTGCAACGGTTCGGC
Organism: Streptomyces sp. NPDC058470; assembly: GCF_042721055.1. Taxonomy (NCBI): domain Bacteria; kingdom Bacillati; phylum Actinomycetota; class Actinomycetes; order Kitasatosporales; family Streptomycetaceae; genus Streptomyces; species Streptomyces sp. NPDC058470. The sequence continues at coordinate 157,054 of NZ_JBHXMF010000011.1, read as the reverse complement.
GGCCCAGCGCTTCCAGGTGGCAGCCGTGACCCCGCCGCCGTCCAACGGAGTCGACCTCGGTGCGAACGTGGTCGTGTTCGACCCGTCGATGTCGGCGTCGACCATCCAGTCCCGGCTGAACACCATCTTCACGCAGCAGCAGACGAACCAGTTCGGCTCCCAGCGCTACGCCGTGATGTTCAAGCCGGGCACCTACAGCGCCGACGTCAACGTCGGCTTCTACACGCAGGTCCTCGGCCTGGGCCTGTCCCCGGACTCGGTGACGATCAACGGCGCGGTGCACGCCGAGGCCGACTGGTTCCAGGGCAACGCCACCCAGAACTTCTGGCGCGGCGCCGAGAACCTCTCGGTCAATCCGACGAGCGGCACCGACCGCTGGGCCGTTTCCCAGGCCTCGTCCTACCGCCGGATGCACGTACGCGGCAACCTGGCCCTGGACGACGGCGGCTGGTCCAGCGGCGGTTACATGGCCGACACCAAGATCGACGGCCAGGTGAACTCCGGCAGCCAGCAGCAGTGGCTGACCCGCAACTCGCAGCTCGGTAGCTGGACCGGCTCCAACTGGAACATGGTCTTCGTCGGCAGCCAGGGTGTGCCGGCCAACAGCTTCCCCAGCCCGCCGTACACCACGGTGGCGCAGAGCCCGACCACGCGTGAGAAGCCGTTCCTGTACGTCGACAGCGCGGGCAACTACCAGGTGTTCGTGCCGAGTACGCGGACGAACTCCACGGGAACCAGCTGGGCGAGCGGCAGCACCGCCGGGAGTTCGCTCCCGATCGACCAGTTCTACATCGTCAAGGCCGGCTCGACCGCCTCGCAGATCAACGCCGCACTGGCCGCGGGCAAGAACCTCCTGGTCACTCCCGGCGTCTACCACCTGGACCAGACCCTGCAGGTGAACCGCGCGGACACGGTCATCCTCGGCCTGGGCCTCGCCACCTTCATTCCTGACAACGGCATCACCGCGATGAAGGTCGCCGACGTCGACGGAGTCAAGATCGCGGGCGTTCTCTTCGACGCCGGCACGACCAACTCCCCGACGCTGCTGGAGGTCGGCCCGACCGGCGCCACCGCCACGCACACCACCAACCCGACCTCCCTGCACGACGTGTACTTCCGCGTCGGCGGAGCGGCCGTGGGCAAGGCGACCACCAGCCTCGTCGTCAACAGCGACAACGTCATCGGTGACCACATGTGGATCTGGCGCGCCGACCACGGGACCGGAGTCGGCTGGACCACCAACACGGCGGATACCGGGCTCATCGTGAACGGCGACAACGTCACGATGTACGGCCTGTTCGTCGAGCATTACCAGAAGTACCAGACCATCTGGAACGGCAACGGCGGCAAAACGTACTTCTACCAGAACGAGATGCCGTACGACCCGCCCAACCAGGCCGCCTGGATGAACGGTTCCACGCAGGGCTACGCGGCCTACAAGGTCGGCGCCTCCGTCACCAGCCATCAGGCGTGGGGGCTCGGCAGCTACTGCTACTTCAACGTCAACTCGGCGGTCGCGGCCGAGAGAGCCTACGAGGTGCCGAGTAACGGCGGCACGCGCCTGACGAACATGGTGACCGTCTCCCTGGGCGGTGTGGGCACGATCCGGCATGTCGTCAACAGCAACGGCGGTCCGTCCAACTCCTCCACCAACGTGGCCAACCTCGTCAGTTACCCCTGACGCGTTCGGAAAGGATCGTCCATGCGTATCAGCAGTTCCGGTCCGGCACGTGCAGCCCTGAAGGTTCTCGTCCTGCTGGCGACGTTGCTCGGCCTGGCGGCACCACCCGCCGCTCAGGCGAGTACCGCCCCCGAGGCGGGCGTCGCCGCAGCCCCGTTCAAGGTGCTCGCCCTCTACACGGGCACCTGGGACGCCGCACACATCGACTTCGTCAAGGAGGCGAACGTCTGGTTCCCCCAGCAGGCGGCGGCGAACGGCTTCACCTACACCTCCAGCAACAACTGGGACCTGCTCGCCAATGGCGGGGTCAACGCATACCAGGTCGTGCTGTTCCTCGACGACCTGCCGCAGTCGGCCGCCCAGCGCACGGGGTTTGAGACGTACATGCGAAATGGCGGCGCCTGGCTGGGCTTCCATGTCGCGGCCTACACCTCCAACGCGGCGGGCTGGTCGTGGTACCACAACACGTTCCTCGGCTCCGGCAACTTCAAGTCGAACACCTGGGGCCCGACCTCCGAGGTCCTGAAGGTGGAGGACCGTACGCACGCGGCCACCAAGAACCTGCCGGCGACTTTCACCTCGTCGGTCAGTGAGTGGTACAGCTGGTCCAACAACCTGCGGTCAAACGCGAACATCAAGGTCCTGGCCTCGCTCGACGCCAGCACCTTCCCGGTGGGCACCGATCCCGCCCAGACCTGGTACAGCGGCGACTACCCGATCGTGTGGACCAACACGCAGTACAAGATGCTGTACGCGAACTTCGGGCACAACGCGATGAACTACGACACCAACACGCGGCTGTCCTCGACGTTCGGGAGTGCGACGCAGAACCAGCTCGTGCTTGACGGGCTGAAGTGGCTCGGCGGGGCCACCACCACGACCCCGCCGACGGACTCGGTCTCCGAGACCGCCTGGTACTCGCTGACCAACGCCGGCAACGGCACCTGTGTGGACGCCCGTTCGGCCGCCACGGCGAACGGAACCGCGATCCAGCAGTACGCCTGCAACGGCACGCAGGCACAGCAGTTCCAGTTCCGCTCGACCGACAGCGGCTACCGGCAGGCCGGGATCCGCACCAGTCCGCAGCAGGTCATCGACGTGACCGGCGTCTCGACAGCCGACAACGCGGGGCTACAACTGTGGACCTACTCGGGCGGCCAGAACCAGCAGTGGCTTCCGGTGAAGGAAAGCACCGGGCGCTACCACTTCACCGCCCGCCACAGCGGTAAGTGCCTGACGGCGGCAACCGCCGCGACAAACAGCGTGCAGCTCACCCAGCTCACCTGCAACGGCTCCACCGCGCAGAGCTTCACGCTCACCGCACAGCCCTGACCGATCAGCACACCGGTGCCCCCGTCGCTCACCAGCGGCGGGGGCACCGTCATGATCACGGCACTAGCTTGCGAGGAGGGCGACCTCGGTGCCGCCGAGCAGGAAGGCGCCGACACCGAAGTTCGCGGTGGAGTCGTAGGTAACGGGCTGGCTGGACTCCGGGCGGTCGCCGACGTTCTGGACGTAGCCCAGGAAACCGCCGGCGTGAACGGCAGTGGCGACCATGCCGTTCCAGGCCCGGGCGGCGACCGGGAGGTAGGTGGCACGGTCGACGAGGCCGGCGGCGACCGCGTAGGCCGTGCCGTAGAGGAAGAAGGACGTGCCGCTGGTCTCGGGGCCGGGCAGATGGGCGGCGTCGGCGAGGTTGACGTTCCAGAAGCCGTCGGTGCGCTGCACGCCGGACAGGGCGGTCACCAGCCGGATCAGGGTGTCGCGGTACTCGGCGGTGTGCCGCTCGGTGGACGGGAGGGCCTTGAGGGTCTTGACGTGTGCGCCCGTCACCCATCCGTTGCCGCGCGACCACACGACCGGCCTGCCCGTCGGGGACAGGATTCCGCCCGGCAGGAAGCGTTTGTCGCGATACCAAAGCCCCGTGCCGGCGGCGTACAGGCCGGGGCCGCCCTCGATGCGCTTGGTGTGGTTGTAGAGGGAGTACAGCTTCTCCCAGTACTGGGGGTCCTGGCGGAGGGCGCCCAGGCGGGCGAAGGGCGGCATCGCCATGTGGAGGGCGTCGTCCCACCACCAGTCGTCGTTCTTGGCGGGCTGGTCCGTGTAGACCATCCTGTGCAGGGACGTCTCGATGGCGGTGAGCTTCGCCGTGTCGGGCTCCAGCGCGTACAGGTCGAGGTAGGCCTGTCCGGCGTTGTGGTTGTCGGCGTGGCGGGTGGCCACACCGCCGATGAGGCCGTACGCATGCTTCTCCGCCCAGCTCCGGGCGTAGTTGAGGTAGCGGGCACTGCCGGTCAGGCGCTGCAGGGCGAGCAGGCCGCTGAAGAACGTGGCGTTGGCCCAACCGTTGTCGCCGGAGTTCGTGTGGGTGGCGATCCACTGGTCGGCCACGCGCCGCAGGATGGTGGTGATCTCGGCCTTCGACGGCAGCACGGGTGAGACGGCGTCCGGGGCTGCTTGTGCGGTGCCCGTCAGTGAGGGCACGAGAGCGGCGGAGGCGGTGAGGGCGGCCGCGCCGGAGAGCAGGCGTCGTCTATGCATATGAACAACTCCTACGGATGGGGCTTACATCCTCGGCTCCCGGGTCACGCGGTGTCCATGGCTCGTCATCAAGTAGCCGTGATACGAGGGGACTTCAACTCTCCGACTCCGTTCAGCGGGCAGAACGAGGTGACCCGGAGAGGCGTACGTCACGGCGCCATCTCGATGCTTGCGATGAACGGGAGCCGCCCATGTCACGCCCGGTGCCACCCACCCGGTCCAACACGGTCCGTGAGCTATGTTGAGTGCTCGTGGGACACGAAGGAGGCACATCCGTGCCATCGCCGCAGCAGGCACGCGCGCAGGCATCCGCCATCACCTCGGGGAATACGGCCCCGGAGACGGGCGCGGCTCCCACGTCCCAGCTCAGAGAGCTGTTCGACGGGCCCCGGCTCTCCCCCGGACAGCGGCGCATCGCGCAGTACCTGATCGAGCACATCACCGAGGCGGCGTTCCTGTCGATCACCGACCTCGCCGAGCGTGTGGGTGTGAGCCAGCCCTCGGTGACGCGCTTCGCCGCGACGGTCGGCTTCAGTGGTTACCCCGCGCTACGGGAGAAGCTCCAGTCGATCGCGCTCAGCACGCTCGGCAGCACCCCTGGCACGCCCACGGAAGCCACGAGCAACGAGTTGCAGGCGGCGGTGGACGCCGAGATCCAGAATCTGGAGAACCTGCGGCGGGACTTCGCCGATCCGGACCAGGTGATCAGCGTCGGCCGGGCGCTGTCGAAGTCGGCGCCGCTGACCGTGCTGGGGCTGCGCATCTCCGTCTCCCTGGCCGAGTACTTCGCGTACGCCGCGCGGCGTATCCACCCGGATGTGCGGCTGGTGACCCGGGGCGGCAGTGTCGCCTACGACGCGCTGCTCCAGTCCCGCGAGGCGGGCGGCACCTGGGTGCTCGCATTCGACATGCCCCGACATGCCCAGGAGACGCTCACCGCGGTACGGGTGGCACGCAGCGCGGGCCTGCGGGTGGCCCTGATCACCGACCTGGCGCTCGGCCCGGTGGCCGACGAGGCCGACGTCGCCTTCGCCACGGGCACCGGTTCGCGCCTCGTCTTCGACTCCTACGCGGCGCCCGTGGTGATGTCGGCGGCACTGCTCCAGGCCATGACCGACGACGATCCGGAGCGGACGCAGGCCCGCCTGGAGGAGTACGAGCAGGTCGCCGAGCAGCACCAGTTCTTCCTCAAGGACTGAGGTTCCCGGGTAGGGCTGAGGCCCATCCGCGCAGGGCTGAGGCTCAGCCGCGATCTCCGAGGCTCTTCCGCGAGTCCGTGGATCATTACACAACATCACATAACCGGACCATTCATACTAAATCCAGCATGAATTTTTTCATGTTCTTGCGTAACCGGCGGTATATATAAATACTGCTCGCGTCCACCCGGGGCTCTCCGCTCCTACCCGCCCTGGGTCCCGGGTGGCCATGGTGGCGGCCCCGGCCATCCCCTAGACCGGGGCCGCACCGCACTCCCCCGCCGACGTAACCCGGAAGCGATGAACATGGCCCTGACGACGTACTCACCGATCACCTCGGACTGGCCGTGCCAGGTCAAGACCCCAGGCAGCTTCGACTGGGAGCGCTCGGCGGTCAGATGGCTGCGCGAGCTGGTGCCGACCCGATACGCGAGTTATCCCGCGCTGATCAAGCACCCCGTGCTGCTGGCCCGCCACGCGCAGATCCAGGTGCAGCACGAGATACGGGTCGCCCGCACCGCCCTGCAGACCGCCCGCGCCGAACTGCCCGCCCTCGGCCTGCACGAGGGCGTCATCGAGCACACCATCAAGCTGTACGCGGCGGAGGTCCTGCAGCTTCAGCACATCGCCCGCAGCATCCGTGCCGTCAGCCAGGCGCTCGTGGACGGCAACACCGCGCGGACCTGAGTTCGGCCCGGCCCGGCGCGATAGGAAGGGCCCGAGCGGGAAGACGTGAAGGAGCAACGGCCCGCCGAGCGCTCTGGACGGACACATGGACTCCACGACCTGGACGGTCATCGTCATCGTCGCGATCCTGGGCGCCGCTGCGCTCGGGGTCGCGATCGCGCTGCTGGTCCGGCTCGTCCGTGCCCGCCGCGAGCTGCGCCGGGCCGGGCTTCCGGCCGGGTCCCGCTGGGTCTTCTGGGGCGCCGTCGTCTATCTCGTGCTTCCGGCCGATCTGCTGCCCGACCCCGTCTACCTGGACGACATCGGCGCCCTCCTGTTGGCCCTGCGGTCGATGCGCCCGGCAACAGGTGACCGTCCGAGCGTCGAGGGGAACCCCGGCACGCCGTCGGACCGTTGACCATCCGACGGCCCCTGGCGTGAATGCCCTCGTCGAAGGCCGTTCCGGATCTCTACGTCGACGGGGCGGCACCATGACCGAGCTGGTTCCCGGGGCCAACGTGGCCCTTCCGGGCGGCATCCTGACCCTTCGGGTGCCGGGCCCTTTCGACGTCAGTGCGCTGATCACCGATGACGGCGGAAAGGTGCGCGGCGACAGCGACTTCGTGTTCTACAACCAGCCGACCGCGTCCGGCGCGCGGCTCCAGGGCGAGCAGCTCACCATCGATCCCCTCGGGCTGCGGGCCGGGGCCGGCCGCGTCACCGTGGTGATCAGCTCCGCCGACCCCGCGATTCCACTGGCCCGGCTGCCGGCGCCCACCCTGTATGTCACCGGACCGGGCTCGCACGTCCTCGCCCGCTTCACCCCGCCGCGTCCGCAGCGGGAGACCGTCCTGCTGCTCGCCGAGATCTACCGGCGCGGCGGCGCGTGGAAACTGCGCGCGCTGGGCCAGGGATACGCGGACGGGCTGGCGGGCATAGCGCGGGACTTCGGGGTCGATGTCGCCGAGGACACCTCGGCGCCGGTGGGAACAGCCGGGCGGGGGAACACCGCGCCCTACTCCAACGGGCAGGCCCGGCAGGTGAACTCCGTGCCCGACACGGACGGTTTTCTCGGCCTGGTGAACTCCGCACGCGCCAGGGCCGATTCCCCGCCGGTGTCCCTCGACGCACGGCTGGCGGCCGCGGCCCGCGTCCACGCCTCCGACATGGCAGCGCGCGGGGTCCTCAGCTCCGAGAGCCCGGACGGCACCTCCGTGTACCAGCGCGTCACCTCCACCGGATACGCGTATCTCACCGTCGGCGAGCACCTGGTCTCCGGCCCGCGCACGCCGGACGAGTTCGTGGAGTACTGCCTGTCGACCGAGCAGTCCCGGCGCACACTGTGCGAGCCCGCGTTCAGCCAGGCCGGCCTTGCCTACGTCGCCGACCGCTCCGGCGATCTGTACTGGACGGCTCTGTGGGCACGGCCGTTCAGCCCCGGTGAGCTGGCACGAACAGCGAGTGAGGTCGTCGCGCTCACCAACGCCGAACGGACCGCGACAGGTCTGCGGCCCCTGGCGGTCGACCTGCTGCTGACCAACGCGGCGCAGGCGCACAGCGACGACATGGTGGCCCGCGCCTTCTACTCTCACACCTCCCCCGACGGCACCCAGCCCTGGGACCGGGCCGCCGCCGCGGGCAGCACCCGCCGCAGCATCGGGGAGAACATCGCCTGCGGCCAGCGCTCCCCCGCCGAGGTGGTCCTCGGCTGGATGAACAGCCCCGGCCACCGCGCCAACATCCTCAAGCCCGCCTTCACCCACCTGGGGATAGGCCTGGCAGGCGGCGGCAGGATGGGCACCTACTGGACGCAGCTCTTCGGCGCCTGACACTCCCGCCTGCTCCAACTCACTTCTTTCGGTTCACTGTTTCTGATTCCCTCATGGGCAATGCAACCCGCGTGCCCTCCGATGCGTAGAAATGATGCCGACGCCCGCTCCGCGGCGCGGTGCCGGGCCGGGAATCCGCACCGGCAGTGACAGATCGGGAGAAGAATTCAGATGGTCTCAGGAACAGTGGGCATGAGTACGGCGCTGGGCGCGGTTCTGGTGTCCCTCCTGGCAGTGCCCGCGCAGGCGGCGGCCCCCACCGGCACCGGGCGTGAAGCGAGCGTCGCGACAGAGGAGTTGGCAGCGCCGGACGACGCGGGGCTGCGCGAGGTGCTGCTTACGGCACTGGCTCAGGGAGCACCCGGGGCGATGGTGCGGGTCGACGACAACGGCACGGTCCACCGACTGTCCGAGGGAGACGCCGACCGGGTCACCGGACGGGCCCTCACCACGAGCGACCGGTTCCGCGTCGGAAGCGTCAGCAAGACCTTCACCGCCGTGGTGCTGCTGCAACTGGTCGACGAGGGCAAGCTCGCCCTGGACGCCTCGGTGAACAGCTATCTTCCGGGGCTGCTGCCCGACGACCGGATCACCGTGCGCCATCTGCTGAGCCACCGCAGCGGTCTGTACGACTACACCAACGACATGTTCGCGCAGACGGTCCCGGGCTTCGAGGCCGTACGCAACAAGGTGTTCAGCTACCAGGACCTGGTGGACCTCTCCCTGGAGAAGCCGCCCACCAACGCGCCGGGCGCGGCCTATTCGTACTCCAACACCAATTTCGTCGTCGGGGGCATGCTCATCGAGAAGCTCACCGGGCAGTCCGTCAGCACGCAGTACCAGCAGCGCATCATCACGCCGCTGAACCTGACCAGCACGTCGTACGTCCACCCCGACACCGCGATCCAGGGCCGCCACGCCAACGGCTACCTCCCGCCCGATGAAGGCGGTTCCCTGGTCGACTCCACCGAGCAGACGGTGTCCTGGGCGCAGAGCGCGGGCGCGATCATCTCCAGCACCCGCGACCTGAACACCTTCTTCTCCGCGCTGCTCGGCGGCAGGCTCATGTCCGCCGCCCAGCTCGCGCAGATGCAGCAGTGGACGCCGGTGAACAGCACCCAGGGCTACGGCCTTGGCCTGCGCCGCCGCGACCTGTCGTGCGGTGTCTCCGTGTACGGGCACACGGGCACCGTCCAGGGCTACTACACGTACGCGTTCACCTCGAAGGACGGCAAGCGCAGCGTCACCGCGCTCGCCAACACCTCGAACAACTCCACGGTGCTCACCACCCTGAGCCGCACGCTGGAATCCGCCTTCTGCGGCAAACCGCAGACCACGGCCGCCGCGCGCGGCACGGCGAACGTGGACCAGGTGGAGCGGTACGAGGACATCGCTCCGGACATCGCCCGCGACTGACGTCCTTGGCTGCGCCTCACCCGTGACTGTTCGGCCGCCGGTGCGGTGGCTGGTCGGGGGCGGGGCGCAGCCTGGGGGCCGGGATGCGGAGGCTGTGCGGTTTGTCGGGGTCGAGGGTGACGGGTTCGCGGTAGTGGTGGATCTCCAGGGGCTCGCCGCTCAGGAGCAAGTACGTGGCGGTGGCCGGCCCGATCTCCACACGCAGGCGGCGGCCGAGGAGTTCCAGGTTGAAGGCGAGCCGGTGGAACCGCTCCGGCAGCCGCGGCTTGAACGCCAGCGTCTCGCCGTGGTGCCGCAGTCCGCCGAAACCGGCGACCAGGGCCATCCAGGTGCCGGCGAGCGAGGCGATGTGCAGGCCGTCCCGGGTGTTGTTCTCCAGGTCCCGCAGATCCATCAGCGCGGCCTCGACCAAGTAGTCGTAGGCGAGCCCGGGGTGCCCGGCCTCGGCCGCGATCACGGCCTGGCAGCAGGCCGACAGGGAGGAGTCGCGGACGGTGAGCGGCTCGTAGTAGGCGAAGTTGCGGGCCTTGTGCTCGTCGTCGAAGTAGGGGCTGCACTTGTACATGGCGAGCACCAGGTCGGCCTGTTTGACGACCTGCTTGCGGTAGATGTCGAAGTAGGGGAAGTGCAGCATCAGCGGGTACTGGTCGGGGCGGGTGGCGGCGAAGTCCCAGCGCTGATAGCCGGTGAACCCGGCATGCTGTTCGTGGACGCCGAGTTCGTCGTTGTAGGGGATGTGCATGGCGCCCGCGGCGTCGCGCCAGGCGGCGCTCTCCTCGTCGTCGACCCCGAGGGACTCCGCCTTGCGCGGGTGGCGCTCGGAGACGTCCGCGGCCGCCAGGAGGTTCGCACGGGCCATCAGGTTGGTGTACGTGTTGTCGTCCGCGACGGCGCTGTACTCGTCGGGGCCCGTCACCCCGTCGATGTGGAAACCGCCCTGGTGGTCGTGGTGGCCCAGCGAGCGCCACAGGCGTGCCGTCTCCACCAGCAGCTCGACCCCGGTGTCGCGTTCGAACCGCTTGTCGCCGGTGACGGTCGTGTAGTGCACGACGGCGTCGGCGATGTCGGCGTTGACATGGAAGGCGGCGGTTCCGGCCGGCCAGTACGCCGAGCCCTCCGAGCCCTCGATGGTCCGCCAGGGGAACGCCGCGCCGCGCAGGCCGAGTTGGACCGCCCTCGCGCGGGCGGCGGGCAGGGTGCTCTGACGCCAGCGCAGTGCCTCGGCGACCGCGCCGGGCGCGGTGTAGGTGAGCAGCGGCAGCACGAAGGTCTCGGTGTCCCAGAAGGCGTGGCCGTCGTATCCGGATCCGGTGAGCCCCTTCGCCGGTATCGCACGCTGTTCGGCGCGGGCCCCGGCCTGCAGGACGTGGAACAGCGCGAACCGGACGGCCTGCTGGATCTCCTCGTCGCCGTCCACCTCGACGTCCGCGCGGGCCCAGAAGTCGTCGAGGTAGGACCGCTGTTCGTCGACCAGGCCCTGCCAGCCGCCGTGCCGGGCCGACGCGAGCGCCGCGTCGGCCTGCGCCCGCAGAGCGGGCAGGGACCGGGTGCTCGACCAGCCGTACGAGACGAGTTTCTCCACGTGCAGCTTCTGTCCGGGTTCAAGGACGGAGGTGACGGTGAGACGGGCGATGTCGGCGCTGCTCTCACTGCTCGTGGTGGTCGGCTCGGGTCCCGTGACGGTGTGGTCGGCGGCGGTGGCGACCCGCAGTCCGCTGCGCCGGGTGCGGTGCACGAGTTTCAGCCGCCCGTTCTCCGCGAAGTGCTCCTCCCCTTTCAGCGGAGCCTCCAGGACGATCGCTGCCCGCGGGTCGCCGTTGCGGCCCGGCAGTTGTTCGTTGGCGACCAGTTCCGACTGGACGACGACACGGACCCGGGAGTCGACGGCCTCCACCTCGTAGGAGATGGCGGCGATCGCGCGCTGCGTGAAGGAGACGAGCCGGGTGGAGCGCACGCGGACCGTGTCGCCCGCCGGGGAGGTCCATTCGCAGCTCCGGGTGAGCAGCCCGGTGCGCAGGTCGAGGACGCGCTCGTGGGAGTGGAGCCGTCCGTAGCGCAGGTCGAACGGCTCGTCGTCGACGAGCAGTCGCATGATCTTGCCGTTGGTGACGTTGATGACCGTCTGGCCGGATTCCGGGTAGCCGTATCCGGCTTCGGCGTACGGCAGCGGGTGGACTTCGTGGACACCGTTCAGGTAGGAGCCGGGAAGGCCGTGCGGTTCGCCCTCGTCGAGGTTTCCGCGCCAGCCGACATGGCCGTTGGAGAGCGCGAACACCGACTCGCTCTGCGGCAGCACGTCCAGGTTGAGGACGTGCTCGCGCAGCGCCCACGGTTCGACGGCGTAGGCCGTGTGAGTGATCACGCGTTCTCCCCCAGCTCCGCGAGATCCCGTACGACGATGTCCGCGCCGTGTGCGCGAAGTGCGGCTCCCTGGCCGACTCGGTCGACACCGACGACGTAGCCGAAGTGGCCCGAGCGGCCCGCGTCCATGCCGGCCAGCGCGTCCTCGAAGACGGCGGCCTGCGACGCATCGGCTCCGAGGTCCCGCGCCGCGGCCAGGAAGGTGTCCGGTTTCGGCTTGCCCGGCAGCTTGCGTTCGGCGGCGACGGCGCCGTCGATCCTGACCTCGAAGAGGGACTCGGCGCCCACCGCGCGCAGGATGTCCTGGCAGTTGGTGCTGGAGGAGACGACCGCGGTCCGCAGTCCGCTCGCGCGGACCGCCTCGACATAGCGCAGCGTGCCGTCGTACGCCTCGACGCCGCCGCTGCGGATCAGTTCCAGGAGCAGGTTGTTCTTGCGGTTGCCCAGGCCCTGGACGGTCGCCCTGTCCGGCGGGTCGTCGGCTGCGCCCTCGGGCAGTTCTATGCCGCGCGAGGCGAGGAAGGCGCGAACGCCGTCGGCCCGCGGGCGTCCGTCCACATGGTCGTTGTAGTCGGCGTCGTCGAAGGGACGGAATCCGTCGCCGTCGCGGTGCTGCAGGAACTCGTCGAACGTCCGCTTCCAGGCAGCCGCGTGGACGACGGCGGTCTTGGTGATGACCCCGTCGAGATCGAAGAGGCAGGCCAGGATTTCTTTCGGAAGACCAAGCTGCTCTGTCATACGGGCAGTGTGCCCCGAAGTGCGAAGACCACGGGGTGGCGCACGCCACACGGCCGCGGGGCGGCCGGGTCCCTCTAGGACTTCTTCAGGTCCGCCCGGTAGGTCCGGTACAGCGCGGTTCCGTCCTCGCAGCGCCGCGGTGGGGTGCTGCACTTCTGACAGCCGAGCAGATGGTCGAAGTACGCCCGGTAGCTGTCGGGGGCGAACGTGGGGCTCTGCTGCGACATAGTGTTCTCCCCGTACGTGGCCGCTGCGGTGCCGAATGTTGACCAGAATTCAACAGTCGCGTCAGCATAAGCCGAATCCGCCGGGAAGAGGCGCTGGGCGCCGCCGGACTGGCCGGAATCGACCTGTCGGCCCCGATACTGGAGCCATGGGATTCGTCGTCTTCATGACCCTTCCGGGATTGGTCATCCTGCTCACACTGCTGGCCTTCCTCGACCAGCTGTTCCTACGGCTCGGCCGGGCGGGAATGCTGCCCTGGCGGAACGGCGCGCGGCAGGGGCAGATATCCGCAACAGGGTTCGAGCAGCTCCACGCGAGTTTTTCGCCGGGCAAGCAGAACGAGCTCAAGGAGCGTCAGTCGGCGCTGGTGATGCGGGACGACGAGGAGGACGGGGCGCCGCCGAACCGGACGACGGTCGATCTGGACGGCAGGACGGCGGTCGTCCGAATGCCGCGGGCCGCCCGGCAGGAGCGCCCGTGACCCTCGACGAGCCGCTGGCCTTCGCCGGCCTGCTCGAGCGTGCCGCTTCCCTCGTACGTCCCAGGCACCGCGCCCTCCTCGGCATCACCGGCAGCCCCGGAGCGGGCAAGACCACGCTTGCCGAGCGTCTGGTCTCGGAGCTGAACGGCGACGGGCCCGCCTGGGTCGCCCACGTGCCGATGGACGGGTTCCATCTGGCGGACGCCGAGTTGGACCGCCTGGGCCGCCGCGACCGCAAGGGTGCCCCCGACACGTTCGACGCCGCGGGGTACACGGCGTTGCTCCGTCGGCTGCGCGAGGACGAGGACGACCTGATCTACGCGCCCGGTTTCGAGCGCACTCTTGAACAGCCCATCGCCGGTGCCGTCCCGGTCCCCCGCACCGCCCGCCTGGTCATCACCGAGGGCAACTACCTCCTGCTCGGGGACGACGCCTGGACCCGGGTGCGGGCGCAGCTGGACGAGGTCTGGTTCTGCGAGCTCGACGAGGCTGAGCGCGTACGCCGTCTCGTGGCCCGGCACGAGGAGTTCGGCAAGGACCACGACACGGCGGTGGCCTGGGTCCTCGGCACGGACCAGCGCAACGCCGAACTGATCGACGCGACACGGCACCGCGCCGACCTGGTGGTGGGCTCGGCGGTCAGCGGAGGTGGACTTCCAGCTCGGGTTCCCCACGCGCATCGCCCGCAGGATCGCCGATCAGCGCGGTGAACGCCTCGGTGCGGACCGTGAGTCCGGCCGGGGTTTGCTCGAAAGCTTGGGTGAAGGGGGCCGCCGGTCCATAGCGGACGGCGAAGATGTGCAGGTCGGGCGGTACGCCAGAAGCGCCGGGGTCGCTTCGGGGGCCGTGGAGGTGACGAGGCGGCGCCGGCCGTCATCCGGGTTGCCGTAGCCACGTGGGTCGGCCGCCGGGGCGGAGGCCACCTGTTCCTGGGTGCGCTCCGCGCGCGCGGCGAAGTGGTCCACGCTCTCCGTGGGCGGGTGCGTGAGGCGCAGGTCGCCCGCCGAGGTCACGTCGGCCTTCGCGGTCCTGCGCACACGGTCGCCGTCGTCGGTATCTGGACACCATCAGGAAGATGGGTCGACGAGCCGCTGCCGCGCTTGACGAGGCGCCCGGAGCACGAGATGTCGTCGCGCCAGGTGTCGGCGGCGCCGAAGCCCCCGTCGGCCACAGTGAGCGCGGGTGCGTGACCTGCGCGAGCTTCACGTCCAGGGTCGCGACGGACGCCTGCGCGTAGAGGCCCCGCACGCGTGCCGCCGTGGTCGCCCGGAGCGTGGCGCCCTGCGCGCGTGCGTCGCCATGAGCGTGATGTCCGATTTCCGCCAGCGGGGTGCGGTGTCCTGGCCCACAGTGGAAGGGTGACGAGCGACGACAGCAGGTACGAGGCGGTGTGCAGCCGCGATGCAAGGTTCGACGGCGAGTTCTTCTTCGCCGTGGCCACGACGGGGATCTACTGCCGCCCCAGTTGCCCGGCGACCGCCCCCAAGCGGCAGAACGTGCGCTTCTTCCCGACCGCGGCCGCCGCGCAGGGCTCCGGTTTCCGGGCCTGCCGCCGCTGTCGCCCCGACGCGGTGCCCGGCTCGGCCGAGTGGAACGTCCGCGCGGACGCGGTCGGCCGTGCGATGCGGCTGATCGGTGACGGTGTCGTGGACCGTGAGGGCGTCGCCGGGCTCGCCGCGCGCCTCGGTTACAGCGCCCGGCAGGTGCAGCGGCAGCTGAACGCCGAGGTGGGCGCGGGACCGATCGCACTCGCCCGGGCACAACGGGCCCACACCGCGCGGATCCTGCTCCAGACCACGACCCTGCAGGCAGCGGAGATCGCCTTCGCGGCCGGGTTCGCCAGCGTGCGGCAGTTCAACGACACCGTCCGGGAGATCTACGCCGTCACCCCCAGTGGGCTGCGCGCGGCGAAACCGGGCCGGTCCGCACGCTACGGATCGGTCGGTACGGCGAACGGAGCGGGCGGGGTGCCGCTGCGGCTCGCGCACCGCGGCCCGTACGCGGCCGCCGAGGTCTTCGACCACCTCGGCGAGCGGGCCGTCACCGGCGTCGAGGAACTCACCGGCGAGCGCGGCGGGCGGACGTACCGGCGCACCCTCCACCTCCCCCATGGCAGCGGTATCGCAGAGGTCGGCGAGGTGCTCGGCGAGGGCGGCTGGCTCACCTGCCATCTGCACCTCGGTGATCTGCGCGACCTGACCACGGCCACCCAGCGGATCCGGCGGCTGTTCGACCTGGACGCCGACCCGTACGCGGTCGGCGAGCGGCTGGGCTCCGACGCCGCGCTCGCGCCGCTGGTCGCGCTGCGGCCCGGGCTGCGGGCTCCGGGCTCCGCCGACCCTCACGAACTCGCCGTCCGTGCGGTGCTGGGCGGGCAGGTCTCCGTGGCCGCCGGTCGCAGGCTCGGCGGTGCCCTGGTCGCCGCGTACGGGCAGCCCCTCACGGTGCCCAGCGGTGGGCTCACGCATGTCTTCCCCACGGTCGACGACCTCGCGCAGGCGTCGCTCGAAGAGCTCGGCATGCCCGACGCACGCCGCGGCACCCTGCGTACGGTCGCCGGCGCGCTCGCCGACGGCACCGTGCGCCTCGACGCCGGCGCCGACCGCGACGAGGCCGAGAAGGCGCTGCTCGGCCTGCCTGGCGTCGGCCCCCGCACCGCCGGCTACATCCGGATGCGCGCCCTGGGCGACCCGGATGTCCTGCTCACCGGAGACGTGGCCGTCCAGGCCGGAATGCGCCGGGCGGGCGCCGATCCGGTCGACGCCGAAGCCTGGCGGCCCTGGCGCACCTACGCCATGCACCACTTCTGGAACGCTGCCGCCGACCGGCTCCGGCCTGCCGAAGCGTGACGTCCGAATCCCGCCAGCTTCTGCGCTCGGCACACCTCATTGTTGGAGGTGGAAGAGATGAACGGATACTCAAGACAGGACATGACTGATGACGGTCTACACGACGATCGACAGCCCGCTGGGTGAACTCCTGCTCGTGGGCGAGGAGTCGGCCACGGCTAAGGGCGGCACGGCGCTCGCCTCGCTGTCGATGCCCGGCCAGAAATCCGCCGCCGTCGTCCGGGACGGCTGGATCAAGGACGCGGACGCCTTCGCGCAGATCGCCTCCCAGTTGCGCTCCTACTTCGAGGGCAGGCTGACCCACTTCGACATCGAATACGTCAGCGGTGGCAGCGAGTTCCAGCAACGGGTGTGGAAGGCCCTGGAGGTCATTCCGTACGGGACCACCCTCAGCTACGGCGACATCGCCGCGCGGATCGGCGCGTCGAGGGCCGCGGTACGAGCCGTGGGCACGGCCATCGGTGCGAATCCGCTGCTCGTCGTGCGCCCCTGCCACCGCGTGATCGGCGCGAACGGCGCGCTCAGCGGCTACGCGGCCGGTATGGAGCGCAAGCAGCGGCTTCTGGACCTGGAGAAGGTGCGCCCGGCCGCTGCCGTGTCGTCATGACCCGCACAGCGCGAACCGCGGTGGCGCACCTGGCCGACCGCGTCGGGGCCGGTGACCGGAAGGCGCTGGCCGCCGCGCTCGACGAGCACGGCAGCGCGCTCACCGGCCCGTTGCTGTCGCCCGACGAGTGCCACGAGATCAGCGCCCTGTACGACGACGCCGACCGTTTCCGTACGACCGTCGACATGGCCCGGCACCGTTTCGGCTCCGGCCAGTACCGCTACTTCACCCACGAACTACCCGATGTGGTAAGGGAGTTGCGCGCGGCGTTCTACCCACGCCTGCTGCCGATCGCGCGCGACTGGGCCGGCCGGCTCGGGCAGCCCGCGCCCTGGCCCGACAGCCTGGAGGAGTGGCTGGCGATGTGCCATGCGGCCGGGCAGGCCAAGTCCGCGCAGATCCTGCTGCGTTACGGGCCCGGCGACTGGAACGCCCTGCACCGCGATGTGTTCGGCCCGATGCTCTTCCCGCTCCAGGTCGTCGTCGGCCTCGACTCCCCCGGAGTCGACTTCACCGGCGGCGAGTTCCTGATGACCGAGCAGCGTCCCCGTGCGCAGTCGCGGGGTTCCGCCACGACCCTGCCGCAGGGGCACGGTCTGATTTTCACGACCCGCGACCGGCCGGTGGCCTCCCGGCGGGGCTGGTCCAGCGGCCCGATGCGGCACGGCGTGAGCACCGTCCACTCAGGGCGCCGTCACACGCTGGGCCTCGTTTTCCATGACGCCGCGTGACGCCACCGTCGGCTCGGCCGCGCTGCCCCGCTCTCGGCTTGCGAACGCGGTGTTTCTGTTCTGCGAACAGGCAGCCGCAGCCGGAGACACGGGCCGACCGCCGATGTGACCATGTGCGCATGCTCCCGGGAGAAGATCGCGCCGCCCGGCGGGTGCTGCTGGTGTGCATGGCGGCAGGGGTGACGACTCTGCTCGACCAGTCGGTCCTCAACATCGCGGTGCCGGCGCTGCGCCAGTCGCTGGAGGCCGGTCCCAGCGACGTGCAGTGGATCGTCGCCGGCTACTCGCTCACCTTCGGTCTGATGCTGGTTCCCGGCGGCAGCCTGGGTGACGTACGCGGTCGCAAAGGTCTGTTCCTCGTGGGGCTCTCGACCTTCGTGCTGTGCGGCGTGGTAGCCGCCACCGGCGGGCGGCCGGACATGGTGATCGTCGCGCGACTGGTACAGGGCGCCGGGGCCGGTCTCGTCAACTCCCAGGTCATCGGCACCCTTCAGGACGTCTTCAGCGGCCTGGACCGGGCCCGCGCGCTGGGACTGTACGCGGTCACCGGCGGTGTCGCCGCCGCGCTCGGGCCGGGCCTCGGCGGCGCCCTGGTCGCGGCCTTCGGCCCGGAACCGGGGTGGCGGCTGTGCCTGCTCCTCAACACCCCCTGCGGGCTGCTCACCCTCTGGCTCGCGTTCCGCTGGCTTCCGGCGACACGACGGACCGGCAGGCGGAGTCAGCTCGACTGGTGGGGGCTGATGTGGGCGGGTGCGCTGACCCTCGCTCTGATGCTGCCGTTCATCAGTACCCCGGGCAGTGGCCGGGCTGCCGCGCTGTGGGCCGGCGCCGCACTCGTCCTGGCCGGCTGTTTCGCCGTGGGGCAGCGGCTGCGGGTACGGGCCGGGCGAGCCCCGCTGGTGCATCCGGCGCTCGCGCGTTCGCTCCCGTACACGCTCGGGACGGGCATCGCGATGGCGAGCTTCGGGTCCTCGCTGGCGGCGACGCTTGTCCTGACCATGTTCCTGCAGAGCGGACTCGGGCTCTCCGCGCTGACCGCCGCCGCGGTCACGCTTCCGTCCGCCGTCGCCATGGGAGTCACCTCGGCCGTGGCCTGGCGGGTGGTGCGCCACCTGGGACCGCACACCGTCACGGTCGGCCTCGCCCTGGGGATCCTCGCGCTGCTGGCCGGGGCAGCGGCCACCGTCAGCGCCCCGCGTACCGCACTCCCCCTGGTGCTCGCCGCCGTGCAACTGCTCTCGGGCGCCGCCGCCGGCCTCACCATCGCCCCGAACCAGGCCCAGGTCCTCCAGCACGCACCGGCCGAGGCCGCCGGAGTGGCCGGCGGCATTCTGCAGATGGCCCAGCGCATCGCCGCCGCCGTCGCCCTCAGCGCCGTCTCCGGAAGCTACCTGCGCGGTTCATCAGGGGCAACGGGGTTGCCCCGTACGGCTTTTGCCCACGCGACGCTCCTCTGTGCGGGGCTGCTCACCGTGGCCGTCGCCCTGTCGCTGCTTCGCCCTCGCCTCACGGGCCGACGAGGCCCGCCTGCCCTCCCGGCTTCCGCACACCGTCAGTCCGCACCCGTTCACAAGGAACCGTCATGACCCTGCCGCCCACCACCACCGCTCGCTGGGTGACCGAGGACTGGGACGCGCCGTCCCCGGCCCTGCTCCGCGAGCAGATGTCCGCCGAACTGGCCCCACGCTACGCACCGGTCGCCCACCGCCGCGTCCGGCCGCCCCAGCCGACGGCCGAGGAGATCGTCGTCACCTGGGTGGCGTACGCGGACGAGGTGGCCGTGGCCACCGCCTCGTTGCGCAGGCTGCCGGACCGTCACGAGGTGAAGCGGGTGTTCGTCCATCCCGACCATCGCGGCCGGGGTCTCGCCAAGGAGGCACTCTCGGCGGTGGAGTCCTCCGCGCTCGGGCTCGGCATCGAGCGCCTGTGGTTGCAGACGGGTGAGTTCCAGCCGGAGGCCCAGGCGCTCTACGTACGGGAGGGCTGGCAGCAGGTGCCGCCGTACGCCCCGTACGACGGCAACCCGTTCTGCTTCTGCTATACCAAGGCGCTTGAGTCGCCGTCTCGTTGACGGCCTGTTGCGCCAAAGCGCTTCAACCACCGCCCGTTTGGCATCGGCCAGCCACGCCACGACGGTCGTGGCGGACCGAGGTGCTCGCGCAGGGTCGTGCCCGTGTACTGCGTACGGAACAGGCCGCGGCGGCGCAGTTTCGGGGACCACCAGGTCGGCGAAGTCGGAGAGTGTGGCCGGCAGATACGAGAAGGTCACGTTGAAGCCGTCGGCTGCGCGGCCCCGGAACCACTCCTCGATGTGGTCGGCGATCTGTTCCGGGGTTGCGTACGGAGAACGGAACACCGTGCCCGGTGACGTAGAAGAAGCCCACCTCGTGGGCGGCTGCCCGGAGTTCGGCGAGGGAGGTGGGCCGGTCGGTGTCGGGGGCGCGGAAGCCGGAGATGTCGATGACAGGCAGGGTGGTGGGCTGTGCCATGGGAATCCTTCGCAACGGCGGTGGACCCGGCAGGCGGCGTTGGGTGGCAACGGGCGTGCGGGATCAGCCAGTCGGAGGCAGAGGGGGCGCCGGGAGCGGTCGGGCAGGCGGGAGGCGCGGGCCGTTACACGGCGGTCAGCGACAGATCTCGTCGAACTGGTCGGCGCGGCGGCTCACCCGAGCGACCCGTACTGGCGCGACGGTGACTACCACGACGCCGGGCCCGGGCTGGGCCCGCACGCAGGACTCGGCCTGGCGCGGCGTCTCGCGCACGTCACCTATCGCAGCGAGCCGGAACTGCGGGTCCGCTTCGGCCGCGCACCCCAGGGCGCGGAGGAACCGTTGAACGGGGGCCGGTACCAGGTCGAGTCCTACCTCGACCACCATGCCGCCAAGCTCGTGCGCCGTTTCGACGCCGGGAGTTATGTCACGCTGGCCGAGGCGATGAACACGCACGACGTCGGTCGCGGCCGCGGCGGAACGAGCGCCGCCCTGCGCCGGGTGGCCGCCAGAACCCTGGTCGCCGGCGTCGACTCCGACCGCCTCTATCCACCCTCCCAACAGGCGGAGTTGGCCGCGGGCATCCCCACGGCGGACAGCCTTCGGGTGATCGAGTCCCCCTACGGTCACGACGGTTTCCTCATCGAGGTGGAACAGGTGGCCGCGCTCGTGCGCGAGCTCGTCTGCTGGCGCGACCCGGCGATGGTGCTCTGTGAACTTCGGAAGACCAGTTGGCCCGCTCAGTGGAACGTTCCTGGCAGCGTGCCGTGGGCGCCTGCCATGGTCGATCAGCACGGGCCCGGCACGCTTGGATGTTCTCCCTATGCACACAGGAGAGTTGGCAATGTCGCAGGAATCGTTGAGCCGAAGAAGCATGCTGCGTCTGGGCGGGACAGCCGTCGCGGCCGCGGGACTCGCCGGCATCACCTCACCCGCAACGGCACTGGGCAGTGGAACAGCCGACCTCGGCGCCGGCAGCACGTTCATGGCGTGGAAGGGCGTCACCGGTGACCAGCAGGTCTGGTGGAACAGTCTGCAGAACGGCGGAAGCGGCTGGAGCACTCCGCAGCCGGTCCCCGGCGCCTCGAGCAGCGCCGGAGTGGCGCTGGCGGGGCAGGCGAACGGACCGCTGTTCATGACGTGGAAGGGCGTGGCGGGCGACGAGAAGATCTGGTGGAACTGGTTCGACGGCAACACGTGGTCCGGGGCGCAGCCGGTACCTCGTGCCCTGAGCACCGTCGGCCCCGCCCTGGCCCCCTACTCCGGTGTCTTCATGGCGTGGAAGGGCGGTTCGGGAGACCAGCAGATCTGGTGGAACAGCTACTACGGCGGCTGGACCGTGCCGCAGGCGGTCTCCGGCGCCAGCTCCGGCTTCGGCCCGGCCCTGGCGGTCCGGAAGATCGGCTACGGCGAGCCCTACATGGCCTGGAAGGGCGTCGAAGGCGACCAGGCGGTCTGGTGGAACAAGTACCTGGGCGGTTCGACCGGCCAGAACACCTGGACCGTCCCGCAGCCTATCCCCGGCGCCTCCACCTCCGCGGGGGTGGCGCTGGCCGCACCGCCCGGCGGGGGCGTACACCTGGCGTGGAAGGGTGTCGCGGGTGACCAGCGCATCTGGTGGAGCCAGACCTACCCGTCCTCCCCGGACGTCTGGACGACACCACAGGTCGTCCCCTACGCGACCACCGATGTCGGTCCGGCCCTCGCCGTCTACGGCAGCTCGACCTACATGACCTGGCGGGGGATCCAGGGCGAGCAGGTCTTGTGGAGCCTGTTCAACGGCTCCGGCTGGACCACGCCCCGATCGGTGTCCGGTGCAGCCTCCAGTTTCCGGCCCGCCCTCGCCGCCCTCGGGAGCTGAAACACAGGCTCTGCCCGGCGTCGGCCCGCCCAGCGGACTGGCCGACGCCGGGCATGCCGTGTCACCTGCGCCGCCACTCCTCGGCCAGCAGCTCGTAGGAGCGCACCCGGTCGGCGTGGCCGTGGGTGATGGTGGTGATCAGCAACTCGTCCGCGCCGGTGGCCTCCTGTAGCTGCTCCAGCTGGTCGGCGACCCTGGCCGGGGAGCCGACGAACTGGGTGTCGACGCGATCCTGGACAAGTGACCGGTCCACGTCGGTCCAGACGTGGGCGCGCGCTTCCTGCGGAGTCGGGAACTCGATGGCGCCCTCGGCCGTACGAATGCTGCGAACCCACGCGCCGTAGCCGGTGGCGAGTTCGCGGGCGGTGCTGTCGTCCTCGGCGACGACGACGTCCGCGGAGACACTGACATACGGCTTGTCGAGTACCTCGGACGGCTGGAACGCAGCCCGGTACCCCTCCGCCGCCTCCAGTACGGTCCCGGGGCTGACGTGGTAGTTCGCCGCGAACCGCAGGCCGCCCCGGCCCGCGACCTCGGCGCTCTCTCCCCCGCTGCTGCCCAGGATCCACACCTGTACGTCGGCTCCCTCGCCCGGGACGACATGCGCCTCGACGCCGTCCGCTGTGCGGTATGTGCCGGCCAGCAGTGCGAGGATGTCGTCGATCTGCTCGCCGTAGTCCTGCGACTCGGCGTTCGGCTGCTTGAGCAGCTTGATCTGGAGGGCGACGCGCGGTGAGCCGAGCAGGTGCTCGAAGGAGAACCGCGGTGGAATCCGCAGCCCGTTCGGGGCCAGGCCGTCGACGACCGGGGTGGCCGTCGGCAGCGGCGCGGCGGGCCCGGCCGGCGGGCGACCGCCGGAACGGCCGAGCCCCAGGTCAAGGCGCCCGGGGTGCAGCGCGTCGATCAGGCCGAACTCCTCGACCGTGGACAGCGCGGTGCGGTGACCGAGCTGTACGGCACCGGAGCCCAGCCTGATCGTCGAGGTCGCGGAGGCGGTCAGGGCGAGGACGACCGCCGGAGAGGTGCCGGCCACGCCCGGGTTCAGGTGATGCTCGGCGAACCAGTAACGGGCGTACCCGAACTGCTCCGCCCGCCGGGCCAGGTCGATGGAGTTGCGCAGCGCCTCGGCCGCGGTGGAGCCGGACGAGACCGGGACGAGGTCGAGGACGCCGAGGGGGATGTCGGACATGGGAACGGGTGCTCCTCAGCGGTCGGCCGGCGCGGATACGCGCTCTGGTACGGACGGGGATTCGGGCTCGGATACGCGCTCTGACGCCGGCCCGGAAACGCGCTCGGATTCGGGCTCCGGCTGGGACTCGGGTGTACTCGTGCCCGCCGACGGTTCCGCGAACACCGGGCCCCACGCGAACGGCGGATCAGGAATCTCCCGTCGCAGCACGGGCGCGATGTCGGACTGGAAGAGTTCGAGGGAGGCCCGGTGCTGGGCTCCGGTCAGCCCGCCTGCGTCGGCTTGCAGATGCAGCACGGTGTGCCCGAACTGCTCGTGATAACGGTGCACTTTCTCGATCACCTGCTGGGGGCTGCCGATCAGCGCCGAGCTGCGCTCCACGAAGTCCTCCAGGGTCGTGAACACCGGCTCCAGGCCCAAGCTCTTCTGGAACGCCAACTGCCCCTCGAAGACCGGGCGGTAGGCGGCGATCGCCTCCTGCGACGTACGGGCCGCGTGGTAGCCCGCAGACCCGGCACCGACCGCGATCCGGGCCGGGTCGTGGCCGTAGTGCTCCCAGCGCTCCCGGTAGTAACGGATCAACTCGGCATACGGCTCGATGGGGTTGGTGACGTTCGCCGAGAACAGCGGATCGCCGTAGCGGGCGGCGAGGTCCACCGACTCCTTGCTGGTCGCGCTCCCGTGCCAGACCCGGATGGGCTGCTGGAACGGCCGGGGCCACACCTCGGCCTCGTGCAGCTCGGGACGGAAGCGGGTCGCGGCGGTCACCTTGTCCTGCCGCCAGATCTGCCGGAACACCTCGTAGCCCTCGGCGTTGCGGTCCCACTGATCCTCGGGCGTGACATGGAACAACTCCCGCTGGGCGGTGCCGTTGCCTTTGCCGATGATCAACTCCAGCCGTCCGCCGGACAGGTGGTCCAGGGTCGCGTAGTCCTCGTACGCGCGCACCGGGTCGAGGAGGCTGAGCGTGGTGACCGCCGTGAACAGGCGGATCCGGGAGGTGAGCGCCGCGATGTGGCTGAGTACGACGGGCGGCGAGGAGGAGATGAACGGCCGCTCGTGCCGCTCCCCCACACCGAAGCCGTCGAAGCCCAACTCCTCGGCCAGCAACGCGTTGTCGATGACCTCGCGAAAACGCGCGTTGGTGGGTTTCCGCACGCCGGTCACCGGGTCCGGCGCGTGCACGATCAGGGTGATGGCGAGGAACTTCATGACGCGGCCTGTACGGCTGGAGCGTCGGCGTCGGGGTGGGCCAGGCCCAGGTGATCGCGCAGGGTCGTGCCCTCGTACTCCGTGCGGAAGACGCCGCGTTCCTGGAGCAGCGGGACGACCGTGTCGGCGAAGCCGTCGAGGCCGCCCGGAGTGATGTGCGGGACGAGGATGAAGCCGTCGCTGGCGTCCGCCTGGACGAAGTCGTTGATGGTCTCGGCGACGGTGGCCGGGGAGCCGACGAACGACTGACGGTTGCCGGTCTCGATGACGAGGTCGCGGATGGACCACTTGTTGGCGGCCGCACGCTCCCGCCACTCCCGGGCGGTGGCCAGCGGGTCGCGGTACATCCGCACCTGGGCGCGGCCTCGGGCGATGGTGTGCTCGCCCGGGTCCGGATCGATGTCGGGAAGCGGTCCTTCCGGGTCGTACGCGGACAGGTCGCGGTTCCAGACGAACTCGAGGTGCTTGATGGCGGTGGCGCCGCTGACCTGCTGGCGCCGCACCTCACGGGAGATCTCCTCCGCCTCCGCGTCCGTGTCACCGAGGACGAAGGTGGCGGCGGGCAGGATCAGCAGCTGGTCGTGGGCGCGGCCGTGCCGGGCGAGGCGGCCCTTGACGTCCGTGTAGAACGCCTGGCCCTCTTTGAGGGTGCTGTACCGGCTGAAGATCGCGTCCGCGCCGGCGGCGGCGAACTCGCGTCCTTCGTCGGAGTCTCCGGCCTGGAAGATGACCGGGCGGCCCTGCGGGCTGCGCGGCACGTTGAACTGCCCCTCGATGTCGAAGTGCTGCCCCTTGTGCACGAAGGCTCCGGCCTGCGCGTCGCGGAGGAAGGTGCCGCTCGCCTGGTCGGCGACGATCTCGTCCCCTCGCCAGGAGTCGAACAGTTCGTGGGTGGTGGCCAGGAACTCCTTGGCCCGGGAGTACCGCTCGTCCTGTGGGAGGAAGCCGCCGCGGCGGAAGTTCTCACCGGTGAAGGCGTCCCAGGAGGTGACGACGTTCCAGGCGGCGCGCCCGCCGGAGAGGTGGTCGAGGCTCGCGAACTGACGGGCCACCTCGTAGGGCTCGTTGAACGTGGAGTTGATGGTGCCGGTCAGGCCGAGGTGTTCGGTGACGGCGGCGAGTGCGCTGAGGATGGTGAAGGTGTCGGGCCGTCCGACGACATCCAAGTCGTAGATCTTGCCGCCCTGTTCGCGCAGTCGCAGCCCTTCGGCAAGGAACAGGAAGTCGAACTTGGCGCGTTCGGCGGTTCGCGCGAAGTGCGCGAAGGAGCTGAACTCGATGTGGCTGCCGGCCTCGGGGTCGCTCCACACGGTGGTGTTGTTGACGCCGGGGAAGTGCGCCGCGAGGTGGATCTGCTTGAGCGGCTTGTCCGTTGACTTGCTCATGAGTGAGGTCCCTCCGGCTCAGACGTGGGCGGCGTAGCGGTTGGCGGGGCGGGCGAGCCCCAGCAGCCCGCGCAGGGTGTCGGCCTCGTACGAGTGCCGGAAGGCGTCGCGGCGCTGGAGTTCGGGGACCAGGCCCCGGGTGATCGCCGGGAGGTCGTGCCCGGCGACGGCCGGACGCAGTCGGAAGCCGGTCAGCCCGGACTCCCGCAACTCCTGGAGCAGATCGGCCAGTTGTACGGGGGTGCCGGTGAACACCCGCGCGTCGCTGGTGTACGGGTAGCCCGCGAGGGCGTCGAGACGCTCTCGCCGGTCCACCGCGGCGGCGGGGTCGTTGTCCAGGAACACCACGAGGTCACCGAAGAGGTGCAGGGGCTCCTCGGCGCGTCCGGCCGCCTCCTGTTCGGTGCGGACCGCGGCGACGATGGCACGCGCCTCTTCGACGTCGTGCGGAGTGACGTACCCGATGTCGGTGCTGCGGGCGAGCAACCGGAACGGCGCGCCCGTCGTGGACTCGTGGGCCAGTGCGGTGACCAGGGGCTGGCCCTGCGGCGGGCGGGGTGTGATGGACGGGCCCTTGACGCTGAAGTGCTTGCCCTCGAAGTCGATGTAGTGCAGTTTGTCGCGGTCGACGAAGCGGCCGGTGGTGACGTCCCGGATCTCCGCGTCGTCCTCCCAGCTGTCCCACAGTCGGCGCACCGCCTCGACGTAGTCGGCGGTCTCGTCGAACAGGTCGACGATCAACTCCTGTAGAGCCGGGGTCTCCAGGTCTTCGATACGGAGCTTCGGGAACGTCCGGCGTCCGAAGTGAGCTGCCTCGTTTTGCCGCGCGGACGCCTGCACCCGCAGGCCCGCGCGGCCGGTGCTCACATAGTCGAGGGTGGCGATGGCCTTGGATATGTGGAAGGGCTCCGTGTGGGTGGTCACCACGCTCGGCACCAGCCCTATGTGGCTGGTCAGCGGCGCGACACGGGCGGCGATGAGGACGGCGTCGAGTCGGCCGCGTACCTGATCGGTGCGTGCGTCCGGTTCTTGGAGGCGTGCGGACTGCGGGCCAAGGCTGTCCTCGATGGTCACGAAGTCGAGCAGGCCGCGCTCTGCCTCGGTGATCAGGTCGGTCCAGTACGAGGCGGTGAACAGATCGTGGGGGCGGGCCACCGGATCACGCCAGGCGGCCGGGTGCCAGCCCGCGCCGTCGAGGGCGACGGCCAGGTGCAGTGCGGCGGTGGAGGAAGAGGATGAGGGCAACGACGTTGACGAGGACACGAAAGGGGTGCCTTCCTGATCGACCGTGTGAGATCGCCGGGCCTCGAACTGGGAGGGTGCGGCGGCGGGGTGACAGGTCAGGGACGACAGAGCGCGCCGGCCACGCGCTGGAGATCGATGTGCGGCCGGGAGTACAGGTGCACGCGACGGCGCGGGGCGAGAACCGGGACACGAAGACGGGGCACGGGCTGCACGTCCGTCACCTCCGCCCTTCCGGCTCGGCGGGCTGGAGGCCGCCGGCATCGCGCTTGCGGAACCCGGGACGGGTACCGCCTGGTCGTCACCTGGAGCACCCCGCCGCGGAGGAGGGTTGCCGGTCAGCAAGCCAGGGCTTGACGCTGACGCTCATAACCTGCTGGGGACGTTACGGGAGGCCACAGCGGTGCGCAATGCCCGGGGATCATGGTCGTGCTCACACCGCCGCGCGTCCTCAGGAGCGACAACCACCGGGCTGCGCAATCTGTTCCACGCCTCCTGTCCAGCCTGAGGCACGCCGAATGACCACCTGGTGAGACTGCGCCGGAGGCCTTCTTGACGGCCTCACGGAGCGCACCGACACTGGCGGGGACGGTCACGATTGTCAGCGCCCTTCGGGCAGGTTCTCCTGCCCGTGAGGTCATCGGCCCCGGCTCGCTGGCAGGCAACCCTTCCACCGCGACGGGGTGCCCCGGGTGACGACCGGGTCCCGCCGGTGCGGTGGGACAAGCGTGGTCTCGCGTCTCGCGAGCCCCGAGTGTGGGACAGGTGGGAATGGCCAACAGCGGTTTGACGAGACGCCTGCACATCGATCTGTTGCGTGTCTCCAGCGCCTACTAGTCCGAGCGATCCGGACCGGTACGTAGCGCAGTCACTCCGCTCCGCCGCGGTGCCCACAAGGTGGCCGTGGCTTCCTCGTCCCATGGAGAGTCATGTCCGAGACAATCTCGCACGCCCCGAACTCCGGTACGTCCAGCACGTGTACCCCGACTCCGTGCGTCCCCGGCTCACTTGACGCGGTCCCTCACCCCCGGATCGCCGCCACCCCGTCCGCCCGCCCGCACCGTTTCCGCAGCCGTATCGGAGTGGGTCTCGCCGGCGGCTTCTACCCGGCCCCGCACCGCTACGAGTTGTATCTGTCCGCGCACTGTCCCCTCTCGCTGCGGGTCTCCATCACCCACGGCCTGCTGGGTCTGAAGGACTCGGTCGCCACCACTCTGCTGGCGCTCCCCGCCGACACCCCCTCCGCGTTCGCCTCACTGCGCGGGGCGTACGAGGCCACCTGGCACCACTACGACGGTCCGCTGACCGCCCCCGCGCTGTGCGACCGGTGGAGCGGACGGGTGGTCAGCAACCACACGCCCGACATCCTGCGCGACCTCGGCGACCTCTTCGCCGACCGCGCCGGATCCTGTCACTCCCCGCTCCGCCCGGCGGAACTCGCCGCGGACATCGACGCCCTGCGCGACCTCCTCGACCGGGATGTCACCCCGGGTGCGCCGCCGCAGGAACGGTCGGCGGCCCTCGACCTGCTGAACCGTCAACTCGCCTCTGGCCCCTATGCGTTGGGCAAGGAACTGACCGCGGCCGATGTGGACCTGTGGGTCGCCCTCGTCCCACTCGAAGCGGCTCAGGACCTGTCCTCGTACGCGCTCCTCCAGGACTATGTGCGACGTCTCGACGCCCACCCGGCCTTCCATCGGCACCTGTAGGTCAGGAGTGCTCGTCACGTACGGGATTCCAGGGCGGCCCGGGTGTCGTTGCCGTAGACGCCCGTCTCGTCGCCCCGGATCCCGTACCAGCGCTGGAAGCGGGCCACGGCCTCGGTGAGTGTGGGGTCGTAGGTTCCGCTCGTGACGCCGCTCTCGTACACGTCCGGGATATGGAGGAGCCGTTCCTGGAGTTCCGTCACGTCGGGGCCGCGGTCTCCCTCCCGGAGGGTGCCGGTGCCGTCCGGGTCGGCGGCGCCGGAAGGGGCCTGGACGACGGGGGCCGTGGCGGACGGGGCGGCACCGGCCCGCGATCCGCCGTCACCGCCGGGCAGCAGTATGGCCAGGGCGAATCCGACCAGCGCGGCCGCCGCCACCGAACCGACAACCGTGGCCCGGCGCGGACCGGTGGCACGCTCGGGCCCGGGCTCATGCACGGGCGGCGCCGCCGGCTGCGCCTCCCCGTCGGCGGCATAGTTCTCGCCGGCCAGGACGGGCTGCAGTTCCTCCGTCTCGCCCAGGTACGCCGACGGCAATCTGATCGACTCAGGGCTTTCGTCCGGGCCGACGGCCTGCTGATCCTCACGGAACTCCCTCACCAGTTCCGCGAGGGCCTCCGTCCGGCGGCGTTGCTGGACGTAGGTGGGTTCGAGTGCCGGGCGGCGCATGGGCTGCTCGCGTTCGGGCGGTGTCGACACACTGCTCTCCTTCCGTGCGACGCGGTCTCCCGCCATCCCCGTGGAGAGATACGGAGGCACCGGCGCGGGAGTTCAACCGCCGCCGGCCGACTCCGTGACGGACGAACGGACGAACGGACGAACGCGGCACGCGACCCGTCACTGTACGTAACCCCCCTCGGCCTCCGTGCGTCCCGCCGTGCGGCAAGTCCAAGCCCGCGCGACAGTCGTACAACGTGAAGAATGAGCGCGAGGGGGTAAGACCACCTTCGGAGAGCGGAGAGGGTCGCGGTGGTTTCGAGCAAGGAACGGGACGTGTCGGCCCAGCAGCGCCTCGACATGGCGGACGCCGTGCCCCTGCTGCTCGACGCCCGTATGGCGGTGACCAGCTGGACCGCGGACGCCGAACGGCTGCTGGGGTACGCGGCCCGGGAGGCGCGGGGACGGCCTGCCGCCGACCTGCTGATCCCCGAGGACGCGGCGCGGCTCCCGGAACTGGCCGAGCGGTGCCGCAGTGACGGCGGCTGGGCGGGCCTGCTGTCCGCACGACACCGGGACGGGCACCCGTTGAAGTTGATGGTTCGGGTTGTCCCCCTACGGCCGAGCGAAGGCGCGGCACGCTGGGTGGTGCTGCTCGCGGACCTGGCCGACGGCGCCGGCTGGCACATGAGCCGCTCGGTGCTGGAGCGGATCACCTCGCGTTCCCCGGTGGGCATAGCGATCGTGGACACGGAGCTGCGGTACGTCTGGTCGAACCCCGCACTGGAGCAGTTCGGCGGAGGCCCGGCCCAAAAACGCCTCGGCCGCAGGCTCGCCGATGTGCAGCCGGGCCTGGACACCGAGCGGATCGAGGCGCAGATGCGCCGGGTGCTTGAGACGGGCGAGCCGGTGGTCGCGTACGAGCACGTGGGCCGCGTGAGCTCCGCGCCACACCGCGAGACCTCCCACGCCATGTCGTTCATCCGTTTGGAGGACGACGACGGTCACCCGATAGGTGTCTACTACACCGTCGTCGATATCGGCGAGAGCTACCGCGCCCGGCGGCGGCTCGCGCTGCTCGACCGGGCCGGCGAGCACATCGGGCGCAGCCTGGACGTCATGCAGACCGCGCAGGAACTGGCCGATGTCGCCGTGCCGGGGCTGGCCGACTTCGTCGCCGTGGACCTGCTGGAATCCGTACTCAGGGGCGGGGAGCCGGCGCCCGGTCCACGGCGCGACGCGGACACGGTGCCGCTGCGGCGCGCCGGGCATCGGTCGGTGCAGGGCGGGCTCCCGGAAACCGCCGTCGAGATCGGCGAAGTGGCCTCCTACCGGGCGGGGTCTCCCCCGATCAGGTGTCTGACGGACGGCGAGTCCTGGCGCGAGGAGCGGCTGGATCCGCTGGGCAGGGAGTGGACCACGGCCACCCCCGGGAGCCACGCCGCCTCCTTCCTCGATCTCGGGCTGCACAGCGTGATGATCGTGCCCATCCGCGCCCGCGGCGTCACTCTGGGCATCACCACGTTCTTCCGGCGCAGCCGCCAGGACCCCTTCGACGCGGACGATCTCAGCCTGGCCGAGGAGTTCGTCGGCCGGGCGGCCCTGTGCGTCGACAACGCCCGCCGCTACACCCGCGAGCGCGACGCGGCCCTCGTCCTGCAGCGCAATCTGCTCCCCCATCGCTTCCCCGACCAGGACGCGGTGGAGGTCGCGGCCTGCTACCGGCCCGCGGACGAACTGACCGGTCTCGCCGGGGATTGGTACGACGTGATTCCGCTGTCGGGTGCGCGGGTGGCCCTGGTGGTGGGCGAGGTGGCCGGCCACGGTATCGACGGCGCGGCGGCCATGGGACGGCTGCGGGCCGCCGTACAGACCCTCGCCGATCTGGACCTGACGCCGGAGGAGGTACTGGCCCACCTCGACGATCTGGTCAGCCGCGCCGCCCGGGAGGAGGGCACCGGCGCCGACGACCGTACGAGCGGCATGCAGGCGGTCGGCGCCAGCTGTCTGTACGTGGTGTACGACCCGGTCAGCGGCCAGTGCTCGATGGCGGGCGCGGGCCACCCCGCTCCCGCGATCGTCACCCCCGACGGAACCGTCACCTTCGCGGACCTCCCCCACGGCCCCGCCCTGGGGGTGGGAGGTCTGCCCTTCGAATCGGTCGAGCTGAACCTCGCCGAGGGAAGTGTGCTGGCGCTGCACACCGACGGTCTGATCTCCACACTGCGTACGGGGCGTGATCCGGAGGCGGGCAGGGAGCGGCTGCGCCGTGCGCTGGAGGCACATGGTCAGCCGCTGGACGGACTGTGCCGACGCATCGTCGACGATCTCGTGCCGACGCGTCCGTACGACGACGTGGCGCTGCTGATGGCCCGGACCCGTCGGCTGGGGGCCGGGCGGGTCGCGACCTGGGACCTGCCCATCGATCCGGCGATCGTCGCGACGGCCCGAAAGTCGACCTCGCAGCAGCTGCACACCTGGGGTCTGGACGAGCTGGCCTTCACCACGGAACTGGTGGTGAGCGAACTCGTCACCAACGCCATCCGGCATGCATCGGGCCCGATCCGGCTGCGGCTGATCACCGACCAGGCGCTGATCTGCGAGGTCTTCGACGGCGGCGCGACGGCCCCGCACCTGCGCCATCCCAAGACGACCGACGAGGGGGGCCGCGGTCTGTTCCTGATCTCCCAGTTCACCCAGCGCTGGGGTACCCGCTACACCGCCGAGGGAAAGATCATCTGGGCGGAACAGTCCCTCACGGAACCGGCGGTCTGACGTACTCGGGTGGTGGCCGCTTTCCGCCGAGCGGCCACCACCCGCACCTGCCGACTCAGCAGTCGCGGAACTCCGGTGACTGGTTGAGGATCTGCGAGCGCAGCGAGGTGAACCGGGTGTGGGTCTCGCCGCCCTGCGCCTCGGGGCGGAAGACGGCGACACGGTGGCAGTTCATGAAGGCGAGGGTGACGCCGAAGTGCCTCTCCAGGCTGGAGCGGATCGCGTCACTGGCCAGCGCCCGCAGCAGCTGCCCGCGTTCCCTCTCCGAGGGCGGCGGTGTGTGGTTGTCGGCGAACTCCCGTGCCCCGTCCCGTAGTTCACCGACCAGGCCGGCGATGAGATCGTAGGCGTACGGCAGTGACGTACGGACGGTTTCCACGAAGTCCCCTTCGCGGACCTGACCGCGTTCGGCTTCGGCGAGCAGCTTCGGGGAGACGTCGAGTGACATGAAGAGGCAGTCCTGTCGTCGACTGGTTCGGGTGGTGTGCGGTGATGGTGCGTCGGCGGGCGGTGTACGGCGGTTTCGTGGGCCGTGTGCCGCCGCGCCCCATGGCCTGTGGTGGCGCTTCTTCGCCCCGTTCAGGCGGGGTTCGACGCCAGGGCCGTCGGGCCGTGCCGGAAGCCCGGGTCGATCTGTGCGGAGAGGTCGCTGCCGGTGGCCCGGTCGGCCCAGGCCGCGGCGTTGCGGAGGTGGAAGGCGACGGCGTGCTCCTGGAAGGCCGACCAGTCCTTGGTCCGGGCGTCCAGTGCGGTCCGCAACTGGCTCAGGGCGTGGAGGTTGTGCGGCTCCACATCGCCCTGCGGGCGGCCCTGTTCACGGGATCGCACCCAGGAGGAGTACTGAAAGTACGTCAGGAGGTCGTCGCCGACGTGCTCCTTGAGGAACAGTACGTCGTCCTCGCCGGTGACCTTGTTGCCGACCACCGCCACCGGGATCCCGAACTCCTCGGCGTGGTCGCGGTATTGGCGGTACACCGAGATGCCCTTGCGGGTGGGCTCGGCGACCAGGAAGGTCATGTCGAACCGGGTGAAGAGGCCGGAGGCGAAGGCGTCCGCGCCCGCGGTCATGTCGACGACGACGTACTCACCGGGTCCGTCGACCAGATGGTTGAGGTACAGCTCCACCGCTCCGAGCTTGGAGTGGTAGCAGGCCACGCCGAGATCGCTCTCGTCGAACTCACCCGTGACCATCAAGGGCACGCCCTCCACATCCTGGACATGGTGGGAGTGCACGGCGTCGTCGCCGAGGAGCCTCAGCAGGCGCGATCCACGGCCCGGCGGGGTGGTCTTGATCATGGCCTCGTGTGAGGTGATGCGCGGGTTGCCGCCGCGCAGGAAGTCCTTGATCTCGCCCAGCCGTGCGCTGAGGGGCGGCGCGGTGAAAGATCGGTCGTCGCCGAGGCCCAGGGCCTGGGCCAGGTGCTGGTTGATGTCGCCGTCGATGGCGACCAGGGGCGCTCCGGAGTGCGCGAGGTGACGGGCGAAGAGGGCCGACAGCGTGGTCTTGCCGCTGCCGCCCTTCCCGACGAAGGCAGCGCGCACGTCAGCCCTCCGGGCGCAGCAGCCCGCGCTCGTACGCCTTGGCGAGCCGTTGCGGTACGAGGTACGAGGAACCGTCGACGGTGACAGGGACGAGCTGCACCGGGGCGGCCTTCCACTGCGCGCGGCGGTGGCGGGTGTTGCTGCGGGACATCTTCCGCTTGGGAACGGCCATATCGGTCTCCTGTGAGGGGTGGGATGGCGAAGCTCACGCTATATGAACATGGATCCCATTACCAAGCCGACACCGCAGGACATGGCACCGCGAGACGCCTCTCCCCGACTCCTTCGCGGGCGGACCGAGTTGACGGAAGGTTGACCAAATCGCAGGAGATCACTGACGTTCCCGTCTATATGGTCTCCCGCATGCCCCCACAACCTCAGAGAACGCCAACTCTCCCGGTCCTCCCCTACCGGAAGCCCACCCGCGACCGGGACTACTGGGTGTTCGACGACGTACTGCCCGACGCGGATGCCGTCCGAGCCCGATGCCTCGCCAAGGACGACTGGGTCAAGGGCCATCCGTACACCTCGGAGAGCTGGCCCGGCCTTCGCGCGATGCCCGGGCTCGAACCGGCCGAACTGTCGCGCGTGGAACGGCTGGTGAAGAAGGCCACCGGGGCGCGTGAGCTGTGGCTGCAGAGCACACCCTCCGGAGGCACCCTCAATCACAACTGCATCCAGGTGGTGGGCCAGGGTGAGGGGGATTCGCGCCCGCACACCGATTCCCGCTCGCTGTGCCGCTACGCCGCGGTGCTCTATCTCAACCCTGCCGCCCCCAAGGACTGCGGCACCAGCTTCTACCGGCAGAGCCTGCCCGGCGGAAGGCTGGGCGGCAACATGGTGGCCGCGCCGCACAACAACCTGATCGACGCACTCGGTACACGTTTCGTCCCGCCGGACTCCTTCGTCGAGGACATCCGCGTACCCCACCGGTACAACCGGCTGCTCGCCTACAACGCCAACCTGATCCACAGCGCCAGCGGCTACTGCGGCTCCACCATCGAGGACAAGAGAATGACGGCGGTCTTCTTCTGGATGGCATGAACACACCATGCCGCTGCGGCACGTAGCGCTCCGCGGATTCGACTCGCCCCAATTTCGCGACGAGTTCCGGATGTTCGGGCGGTATGTACCAGTTACGGGTCTCCGACATCCTGGTGGCCAACCGGTGAGCGGGTCATGATGTAGTCATGACGTTGGCCCTGCGCGCCATGACGCGACTGGCGAATTGGCCGGACCTGGCTGAGGCCCTGCCGAGCTGCGGCACAGGACGGGCGCTGCGCTCGGAACAGGCCGAGATCGTCCACTTCCATTCGGAACAGGACGTCGACCTGCATCTCACCTCCCGGGCCATCCTCCGTTTCGAGGGCTACCTGAAGGACGTGCCCGCAGTCCATATCGTGCCCGGTTCACGCTGGGTGACGATACGTCTGGAAGTCGACTCGGACATCGATCTCCTTCTGACCCTGGTGAGCTTCGCTCTGTACGCCCACCAGTCGTGGCCGGCTCCGGGTGAAGCGCCGTCGCCGGGGTGCACCGAGCACCGCGGCATGGCGCTGCCTCTATAGGGGCGGGGCGAGCAGAGCGTCCGACTGGTGCGCGCGGCGCAGCGCGTCGGCGATGAATCCGTCGGCCTTCAGCTCCTCGACGAGATCGCGCAGGAACTGGACGGTCTCGGGCCGTCGGGTCGGTGTCGTGCCCACCGCCTGCCGGATCTGCATGAACCGGCCCTCGATCAGCCGGAGTTCGGGATGCGCCGCGACGTACTCGGTCAACGGCTGACGAATCCCGGCGGCGACCTCGATGCCCTGGGCGCGGAAGGCGTCGATACCGTCCTCACCGCGCACCACGCTCGCGTGCTCCAGCGTGCGGGAGAGGTAGAGGTCGTAGGCGGACCCGCGCTGTACACCGATGCGTACGCCCGCGCGGTCGACGTCGGCGACCGTGGTGAGGCCGGAGTGCCGGGGCACGGCGTACACGCCGTCGATCACGACGTACGGCGCGGTGAAGGCGACCTCGGCCTCCCGTACGGGTTCGATGGCCAGGAAGCACAGGTCGGCCCGGCCCGTCCGCAGCGCGTCGAACGACTTGCGTGCCGCGTCGAAGCAGACGAGCTCCACCGGCAGGTCAAGCCGGGCACCGACCTCACGCGCGATGTCGACGCTCACGCCGGTCGGCGCGGTCGGGGTGCCCTGGGCGAGGACCGGATTGCCCAGGTTGATCGACGCCCGCAGCACGCGCTGGGGAGCCAGGTCCTGGGCGAGGGCGTCGATCAGGATCGTCATGAGCTGAGTTTAGGACACGCTTCCCGGCCACCGTCACGGGCCCGCCCGGCGAGGCCGGGACGCTCGGCGACGAGTGGTCCAACGTCCGGGGATCCCCGCTCGGTCGACGGCCGAGGAGGCCTGAGCACGCGAACGGCCCCGGCACTCACGTACAGAACACGGCAAAGGCCTTGGCACTCACGTACAGCATGAGTGCCAAGGCCTTTCGGAGCCGTCGGGCCCGGGGGACGCCGTACGTCAGGCGCGGGTGCCCGTGGCGCGTCGGCGGCGGGTGACGACGGTGATCGCTGCACCGGCCGCGAGGAGGGCCGCGGCGCCGGCGGCGATCGGCAGGGTGTTGCCGCCGCCGGTCTCCGCGAGGTCGCCGGGCGCGGTGGTCCCGCCACCGTTGGGCGACGGAGCGGCAGGCGTGGTCGACTCCGACTCCGACGGGGTCGCCGAAGTGGTCGACTCGGCGGGTGTCGGCTCGGTCGGCGTCGAGGCCGGCGGCGAGGAGGCGGCAGGTGTCGAAGCCGGGGGCGTCTGCGGGGTGCTCGGCGGCTGCGCCGTGCAGTCCTTCGTGCCGCCGTTCCACGCCGCGATCAGCTTGTCCTTGATGACCGCGCGGTCCGGACCCTTGGGCAGGTCACCGTGCTCGAAGCCGTCGTTCGCGTCGAAACGGCCGTCGAACTTGACGGCGCCACGGTAGAGGTCGACCTGCGCGAAGCAGCCGACGTCGGGCACCGAGATGTCGAGGGAGTCAGTGCCGCCCGGCTTGACCGTGACCGTGTCGAAGTCGTGGAAGACCTGTTCGCCGGAGGTGTTGAAGGTGGCACCGTGGGCGAGATACGAGGCGAGCGCGGCGGTGCAGGTGGTGGCGTCACCGGCGGTACGGACCTTGATGTGGACCTTGCCGTCGTCGGTGGGCTTGAGGGTCTGGTCGTCGACGCGGACCGAGTCGTAGAAGTTCGTCCCGTCCAGGGAGAACTGGCAACGGTCGGTCTCGGTCTTCGTACCCGCACCCTTGCCGGGCTTGTAGTCGCTGCCGGTCTTGTCCCAGCCGTCGCCACCGGGGGTGCCGGTGGCCCAGGCGCCGGTCGTCGACGCCGAGAGGGCGAGCGCCACCGCGCCCGTCCCCAGCAGGCAGCGGAGGGTGACACGTCTCGCTATGGACATGCAGATCCCATCTTGATGTTGCAGGACCCGGTCGACAGCAACACGGCAGCGCGAAGCAGCCTGGGGCCGCACCGGGGGTGAGTGGTCGAAGAAACACTGGGCGCACTGGTCACATGGGCCACAGGTCAACCACATAGTCGATCAGCGCATGGAGGCTGTCAACCTCGCTGAATGTACGAGGACTTCACAGGTCGTCACATTCTGGGCACATGAGGAATTTTGGCGTCCGGAAGATCGGCGAACGGACCAGGGAGCGTCAGGACCGGAAGGAGAGAGCGTCGCGTGCATTCACGGTACTGAGTTCCCTTCCGTAGCGCACTGAGTGCCATCTTGCCGCTTCGATGCTACTTTCCCGTTCATGAACGACGGACCCCTGCCTGCAGAAACCGCGGAGTCGACGACCGCGAAGCCGCCCATGCGGGACGCCCTGGTCGCGGCCGCGTTCCAGCTCTTCCTTGAGCGCGGCTACGAGCAGACCACGGTGGACGACATCGTGGCGCTCGCCGGAGTCGGCCGACGGTCGTTCTTCCGCTATTTCCCCTCCAAGGAAGACGTGGTCTTCCCCGACCACGAGCGGTGCCTGGCCGACATGACGGCCTTCCTGAGCGCCGGGACCGACGAGGACGACCCGGTGCAGCGGGTGTGTGACGCCGTTCGGCTCGTGCTGCGCATGTACGCCGAGAATCCGACGTTCTCCGTTCAGCGGTACCGCCTCACCAAGAAGGTCCCCGGCCTGCGCGCGTACGAGCTGTCGGTCGTCTGGCGCTACGAACGGGCCATGGCCGAGTATCTCCACCGGCGCTTCGCCGACCGGCGGGACGGCGCTCTGCGTGCCGACGTCGCAGCCGCCGCCGTGGCCGCCGCGCACAACAACGCCCTGCGCTCCTGGCTGCGTGCGGACGGGCGGGGTGACGCGAGCTCGGGGGTGGATCACGCACTCGGATACGTACGCGCCACCTTCGGCGAGCCGGCGGACGACGCGGCCACCGAGGAGCAGGAGGACGTGGTGGTCGTCGTCTCCCGGCGGGGGGCGCCTATGTGGCGCGTCGTCCAGGAGATCGAGTCCACGCTCGGGCAGAACTGACCCACGAGGGTACCGAGTGTCTTTACGGGTGGCACTCAGTGTCATATTCTGTAGCTCGTGCCGGGGCGGACCCGAGCACCTCAGGTTTCGGCCGAGCGCAGGGAGACGACATCGTGTACCTCATCGCCGCGGGCGTCGACGCGCCGCCGCACGGGACTCCGGCCCAGCACGCGCTCCTCTTCCAGCGCTGCCACTGGTGCGGCACCGCGATGTACCAACGGCTCCTGTGCCCGGTCTGCGCGGGCAGTGACCTGCGATCGGAGGCGAGCACGGGGACGGGCGTCGTGCGCCACTCCAACGTGGTCCACCGCAACACCCCGGCGGCGCGCAACGTCTCCCTCATCGAGCTGGCGGAGGGATTCACCGTCCAGGGCAGGGTGATGGGCCCACCCGCCACCGTTCACAGAGGAGACCGCGTCCAACTCGCCACCGCCCAGGACGCGATACGCCGACAGCCGGTGTTCCAGATCATCGACGGCCCCTATCGCGGCTGGAGTTGACGACGGGCGGGCCGCCTGCCGGCCCCGGCGCTCCCGGAATCCGGGTACGCCGGGGCCTCGTGCGTGGGTCAGGTGGCCGGGGTGATGCGGATCCCGACCGTCCCGCTCTCGCCGCGCCGCAGCCGACTGCCCAGGAGGGTGATGCGGCCGAGGATGCCGTACTTGCGGGTGAGCAGTCGGCGGTAGTGGGCGGTTTCGGCCGTGTCGAGGATCTCGGCCGTCGCAGGGACCTGGTCACCGGTCGGCCTGCCGCGCACGTCGCAGGGGCCCACCAGGATGTCGGCCCTGTTACGGATCCGCTTCACCTTCCAGCTGTCCGCGGGCGTCCAGACGCCGAGCGTCCGGCCGTCCCGCACCACCCACACCGGCGTCGCAACTCCCGTGCCGTTCTTGCGGTAACTGGTGATGAGCACGTACTTGCCCGAACCGAGCGTGTCCAGCGAGGCCTCGTCCATGACGGAAGTCTAAGCAGCGGGACCCGGAAACAGCCCGGTTCGGCAAGCAGCCGGCCTCAGGACAACTGGCCGTCGTAGTCGGGCAGCTTGAAGGTGCGCTCGGCGTGCCCGCCGACGAGGTCCGTGTCGTTGTTGCCGACGTTGGCGATGATCGTGTAGCCCAGGGACTCGATCTCCGCGCGCTTGCCGGTCTTGTACGCGCTGACCTCGGCGAACAGGTCGGGCAGGTCGCGGACGTAAAGGCCGTCGACCGGGTAGGCCACGGACGTCAGGTTCGACTTCGTCAGGCTGTAGATGATGCCCGGGCGGGCGCTGATGAAGAAGATGGCGGCTCCGCGCGACTTCGCGTACTCGGCGAGTTCCAGCGAGGCCTGGACCGCCGGGGTGGGCAGCTCGTACCAGGGGTGGAAGTCCGTCTCCAGCGTGGTGTTGTCGATGTCGAAGACGAGGGCGAGCTTCTGCCCGTCGGCGTGCGCGGTGCGCTGCTCGACATAGGGCGTGGCCTGGTCGATGACGGCCTGGACGTCCTGCTGCCACGTGGCGTAGTCGACGTCGGTCTGCGCCGCCGTCACGCTCGCCACCGTCTGGGCAGGTACCGCGGCGGCGGTCCCCGCGGCGGTGACCGTCCCTCCTATCCCCAGTGCCACGACCACCGACACTGCGCCGATCCGGCGCCCCATAACGCGTCCTGTCATGCTTGTCCCCTTTTCACGTAGAAGCGGCGAGCGAGCCTTCCCCGTCGCCGCTCCTGACATGATCACGCCTCATTGTGTACGGCGGGGCAAGTTTGAAATTACTCCTCGGTAGAAAATCTCCCGACCGTCCGGCAGAGAACCCCTCGGCCGTGATCTCCGCCCTCCGTTGTGGGGTGGCACGCGCGCGCGTGCCGTGTGAGCCTGGGCTCGCGGTCGGCGGGCCGCGGTGTCTGTCGGAACAAGGAGAGAGGCTGCTCGGATGGACGCACCGAACATAGTGATCGTCGGCGCCGGATTCGCCGGAGTCGAGGCCGCGCGAGGGCTGGAGCGTGCTCTCGCCCCAGGCGACGCCCGGATCACCCTGATCAGCCCGAACGACTACCAGCTCTACCTGCCACTACTGCCGCACGTCGCCGCCGGTGTCGTCACGCCGCAGTCGGTGGCACCCTCGCTGCGCCGGATCCTGCGCCGCACCGAGCTGGTGCCGGGCGGGGTGGTCGGCATCGACCCGGCGGCCAAGGTGTGCGTCGTACACAAGATCACCGGCGAACTCGTCGACCTGCCGTACGACTACCTGCTGCTCACGCCGGGCAGCGTGACCCGCACCTTCGACATCCCCGGCCTCCTCGACGAGGCGCGCGGGATGAAGACGCTGGCCCAGGCCGTGTATCTGCGCGACCACGTGATCGCCCAGCTGGACCTGGCGGCCGCCACACCGGACGAGGACGAGCGGGCGGCGCGACTGCAGTTCGTGGTGGTCGGCGGCGGCTACGCGGGTACGGAGACGGCGGCCTGTCTGCAGCGGCTCACGACCGCGGCGGCCAAGCGGTACCACCCGCGTCTGGACCCCGCCCTGATCAAGTGGCACCTGATCGATGTCGCGCCCAAACTGCTGCCGGAGCTCGGCGACAAGCTGGGCGCGAGCGCGCTGCGCCTGCTCAGCGGGCGCGGGGTGCACATCTCCCTGGAAACCTCCGTCGCCTCCGTCACGGAGGACAAGGTCACCCTCACCGACGGACGGGTACTGCCCTCGCGGACGCT
Organism: Streptomyces sp. NPDC058470; assembly: GCF_042721055.1. NCBI lineage: Bacteria > Bacillati > Actinomycetota > Actinomycetes > Kitasatosporales > Streptomycetaceae > Streptomyces > Streptomyces sp. NPDC058470. Next base: position 116,458 of record NZ_JBHXMF010000011.1, on the reverse strand, counting down.
GGTGTGGACGGCCGGTGTCGCGGCGAGCCCGCTCGTCGACTCGCTGGGCGCTGAGACCGTACGCGGGCGGATCGTCACCGAGGCCGACTTCCGGGTGCCCGGCCTGGACGGGGTGTTCGCACTGGGGGACGCGGCCGCCGTGCCCGACCTGGCCAAGGGCGACGGCTCCTACTGCGTACCGACCGCCCAGCACGCGGCCCGGCAGGGCCGGCACGCGGCGAAGGTCCTCAAGGCGCTGCTCAGCGGGCTGCCCGCCACGCCGTACAAGCACAAGGACCTCGGTCTCGTCGTCGACCTCGGCGGTCACGACGCGGTGTCCAAGCCGCTCGGTATCGGCCTCAAGGGTGTACCCGCTCAGGTGGTGGCCCGCGGGTACCACCTGTACGCGCTGCGCACCGGCGCGGCCCGCTTCCGTACCGGCGCCAACTGGCTCCTCAACGCGGTCGCGGGCGACGACTTCGTCCGCACCGGCTTCCTCGCGGACCGCAAGGGAACGCTGCGGGACTTCGAGCACACCGATGTGTATCTGACTCCGGAAGAGGTGGCCGCCCGAACTCGGGCCTGACACACGGTTCTTGACGGTCGGGGTGAACCCGTGAACGCCCGGACGTGGACGCACGTATGAAGGGAGGGCTCTCGACCGGAGCCCCCGGCGGCGGTGAACGCCGTCGGTGTTCGGCTTCGGGAGCCCATGGATGAGGCACGCACGACGACGGATCGTCCAACGGGGGGCGCGGATCGCGGCCGTCGGAGGACTGCTCTTCGGGGGCCTGATGGTGACGCGTGCGATGGCGAGCGAACCGTCCGACACGTCGCGTGTCACGGAGAGTTCGGCGCAGGCCGCCGCGGACAGGGGGGCCGAGCTGGTCTCCACCCTGGGCGCTTCCCGTACGGCGGGGAGTTGGATCGCCTCCGACGGGCAGCCGGTCGTCGCGGTGACCGACACGGACGCGGCGGCCGAGGTGAAGAAGGCGGGTGCCCGCCCCAAGGTCGTGGACCACAGCATGCAGGACCTCAAGTCCGCGACGCAGAACCTGAGTTCGGCGCCCCGGGTGGCGGGAACCGCCTGGGCCGTCGATTACGCGAACAACGAGGTGGTGGTGCGGGCCGACAGCACGGTCTCCGCTGCCGACTGGTCGAGTATGACGGCACTGGCCGAGGGAATCGGTGACTCCGTGCGCATGGAGCGGATCGGGGGCACGTTCACCACACGGCTGAACGGCGCCGATCCCCTTCTGTCGACCGGCGGCCGCTGTTCGGCGGGCTTCAACGTGACCAACGGACAGGGCGACTTCATCCTCACGGCCGGGCACTGCGGGCCGGCCGGGTCCCTGTGGTTCGCCGACAACCAGGGCACACAGCAGGTCGGCCAGACGATCACCGCGTCCTTTCCCGGCGACGACTACTCACTCGTTCAGTACGCCAACGGGCAGGCCCCGCAAGGGGACAACATCGTGTCCATCGGCGGCGGAAAGGGCGTACGGATCACGGGCGTCGCCGATCCGACCGTCGGTCAGCGGGTCTTCCGCAGCGGCAGCACCAGCGGACTGCGCGATGGTCAGGTCACGGCGTTGAACGCGACGGTGAACTACCCGGAGGGCACCGTCTCGGGGCTCATCGAGACCACCGTGTGCGCCGAACCGGGCGACAGCGGCGGCCCGTTGTTCTCCGAGGGCATCGCGCTCGGCGTGACCTCGGGCGGCAACGGTGACTGTACCGCGGGCGGTACGACGTTCTTCCAGCCGGTCACCGCGGCGCTGACGGAACTCGGTGTGACGCTGACGGGCCAGTCGGGGGCCTCCGGCAGTCCCACGGCCCAGGCGTCCACCCCGCCGTCCGCAGCGGCCCCGCAGGGCGCTGCTGTCGCGCCGGGCTCCGCCGCGCCGGGTTCCGTCGAGTCGGTCGGCGCGGCTGCCGCCGAGACACTCATCACACGCCTCACGGATCCCAGGAACATAGGCCCGGGGCTCCTGGTCATCGCGGGAAGTATCGTCGCGCTGGTGGCGACCCGCTACATCCGCACGGAGCAGGACCGCAGTCGCTATCGGCGACAGTACTCACAGAGTTGGGGGTGAGACCCGGCTCACATGGGCCGGCGGGTGGTTCGCGGGGTGGAGGTTGATGCCCGGCTCACATGGGACGGCGGGTGGTTCGTAGTGCGGGGGCTGATGCCCGGCTCACACAGGACAGCGGATGGTTCGCAGTGCGGGGGCTGATGCCCGGCTCGTCACGCGGCCCGGGTGGGTGAGTGCGGGGCGGCTTCCGACCACTCCAGGACGAGCCGCTGGTACTCCCGCCGCTCGGCCATGCTCAGCGTCCCGCCGGTACGGAACCAGAGGGCTCGGATCTCCTCATTGACCTCGGTGGCGGACCGCTCGGAGGCGGGTTCAGGAGTGGTGGACATGTTGTGAAGCATACGGACCTTGGCGTGAAGGCGATGTGAGTAAAGGTACGTCGAGCGACATTCCGGACCGTGAAGCTCATCACTCACGCCTCCGTCGACCCCAGGACCAGCACCTGGATCGCCAGTACCGCGGCTCCACGCGCCCAGTCGTGGAAGTCGGACACCTTCGTCTCCAGGCGGACGGGATCGGCCTGCGGATGGCGGCCGGCGAGGACGGTCTCCTCGACCAGTGAACCCGCCACGGCGACGAGTCCGACGCCCTCCCCGGCGAGGAGGATCTTCTGCGGCATCGCGAAGTTGGCGATCTGCGCGACCAGGGTCCCCAGGGCGCGGGCCGCCTCGTCGACGACCCGGGAAGCCATGGGGTCACCGGCTGCGGCGCCGGCGAGGATCTCCTCGTAGCTCATGTCGCGGCCGGTGGCGGCACGGAGTTGGTAGCGGATGCTGGGGATGGTGAGCAGCGAGACGGCGCTGCCCCGGTCGCCGTCGGGGGTGAGCGGGCCCTGGGGGTTCACCGGCCAGTGGCGGCCCATGCCCCTGCCGTCCTCGGCGGAGGCGACCCGCCTGCCGCCGAGGACAAGGCCGTAGCCGATCCCGGCGCCGATGGTGAGAACGACGAAGCGGTCGAGGCCGCGCCCGGCGCCGAACCAGGCCTCCGCCTCGATCAGGGCGGCCACGTCGTTCTCGACGACGACCGGCAAGCCGGTTCGCTCCTCGACGAGTTGGGCCAGCGGCACGTCGCTCCAGCCGAGGAAGGCGGACTCGGCGACGACGGCGCGCTTCTCCGCACGGCCGCCCACACCGATGCCGATTCCGGCGAGGCGGGGAAAGGCGCGGGCGAACTCCTGCGTCATCTCCCGCAGCAGGTCGGCGACCTGACCCGGTTCATGCGTGGTGAGTGGACGGTCCTGCCGGGCGACGATGTCGCTCCTGAGGGTGGTGACCACGCCGTAGACCATGTCCCCGGTGATTTTGAATCCGGCGAAGTAGCGGGACTCGGCGACGACGGCCAGAGGTTGGGAGGGACGACCCTGCCGCACTTCGGGGGGTACGGAGTCCTCTGCCGACTCGATCAGCAGGCCTGACTCGATCAGCGGTTTGGTCAGCCGGGTGAGGCTGCCCGCCGAGAGGTGCAGCCGGCGCGCGATCTCACTGCGGGACAGGGGACCGTGGACGAGTACCTCGATCGCCACCGCCCGTTCACCCGGACTCAGCGGCGGCCAACCGCCGACAGGTGTGGTCATTGACGTCCGACTCCTCAAGTTTTTCTTTCTCCTTGGAAGTAACGAGGTCACCATATGCCGCTCATCGAGGTCGGGAAAAGACATCTGCAGGACTCTTGACGCCAGGATTCTTCCGAGTCAAAAGTAAGTAGCCGGGGTGAGTCGCGGCCTGCCTACTCGGCGGGCCGGCCCCGGCCCCACACGCAAGCAGGCGACCACAGCGAAGGGTGTCACCCGCATGACGTTCTCTCTCGGCATTGTCGGAGCCGGGCAGTTCTCGGGCCAGTTCGCCAAGCTGTTCCTCGCCCATCCGGGCGTGGCCGATGTGTACGTGACCGATCTCCTGCCCGAGCGGGCGGAGCAACTCGCCGCCACCGAACGGCTGTCGGGCACCTTCCCCTCGTACGAGGCGATGCTGGAGTCGAAGGCGGTGGACGCCGTCGCGATCTTCACCCAGCGCTGGACCCACGGGCCGCTGGTGCTCCAGGGGCTGAACGCCGGGAAGCACGTGTACTCGGCGGTGCCCATGGCGATCACCACGGACGAGATCGCGGCGATCATCGACGCGGTGCGGGCGACCGGACTGACGTACATGATGGGCGAGACCAGCCAGTACAACCCGGCGACGGTGCACGCCCGCAACCAGATCGCCGACGGCGCCTTCGGCCGGATCTTCTACGCCGAGGGCGACTACGTCCACGACATGGATCTCGGGTTCTACGAGGCGTACCAGTACAGCGGCGGCGAGAACTGGAAGGCGACCGCCAGCTATCCCCCGCTCCTGTACCCGACACACTCGGTGGGCGGGGTGCTCGGGGCCTGGCAGACGCACGCGGTGAGCGTGTCCGCGATCGGGGTGCGCGACCAACGCGGCGACGGTGTGTTCGACGAGGAGATCAGCCAGTTCGGGAACGACTTCTCCAACGCGACCGCCCTGTTCGAGGTCGCGGGCGGCGGCGCGTTCCGCACGAACGAGTTCCGGCGGGTTGGCTATCCCTCGCACATCAGGGAGTCGCGTTTCCGGTTCTTCGGCACGGACGCGAGCATGGAGCAGCTCGCGACGGTGGCCCTGTGGCAGGACAAGAAGGGCGTGCGGGACATCAGCGAACTCCTGGAGCCCAAGGCGACGTTGGCGCCCGACGATCCCTCGCTCCAGCACATCGCGCCCGCGCTGCGGGCCGCCTTCACCTCCGGGTCGGCGCCGGTGCACGACCGGACGCGGCTGCCCCGGGAGTTCGACCACCTCCACAACGGACACGAGGGCAGCCACCACTTCCTGGCGGACGACTTCGTGACCGCGGTGAACACCCGGAGCCTGCCGTCGGTGAACGCGTGGGTGGCCGCCCGCTACACCCTGCCGGGCATCGTCGCGCACGAGTCCGCGCGGCAGGGTGGGGTCAGGCTGGAGATCCCGGACTTCGGGGACGCCCCGGCGTAAGCTCCGGCCGGCCTCCGGCCGATCTCCAGCCAGTCTCCAGCCGGTCTCGGGCCGGGATGACCTTCGACCGGTGTGACCTTCGGCCCGTGCGGGCCGGGTGCCGTCAGGTGCCCGGCTTGCGGCCGTACACGTAGACGTCGTCGCCGTTCTTCAGCAGCGACCAGTACTTCTTGGCGGTGGTCGTCGTCATGTTGACGCAGCCGTGCGAGCCGGGCGGGTTCCACATGCTCAGGCCGACCGAGTGGAAGGCCTGGCCGCCGTCGAAGAACTGGCTGTAGGGCATGGGCACGTCGTAGATGTTCGAGACGTGGTCGATGTCCCGCCAGTAGATCTTCTTCAGCCCGGTGCGGGTCTCGTAGTTGTTACGGCCCGTGCGGACGGGGACCGGCCCGTAGACGAGCTTGTTGCCGTCCTGGATCCAGCTGAGCTGAAGCGTGAGGTTGACGCAGGCGATGCGGCCCTTGTTGACCGGGCACTTGCCGTCCTTGTTGGGCTTGTTGCCGACGGCCTTCTGCTTGTTCATCAGGTCCATCACGCCCCAGGTGACGGATCCCGCGTACCCGATGTTCGGGGTGATGCCGTGCTTGTTCTGGAAGGCCTGGATCGCCTTGCAGTCGGCGGTGGACTGCCGTCCGTCGACCGGGCGGCCGAGGAACTTCTCCACCTGCTTCTGGTACGGGCCGACGCTTGTCGTACAGCTCGCGGCCTGCGCGGGCGCCGCGCCCAGCACGAGTGTCAGCGGCGCGACCAGTCCGGTGATGCCGAGCGCGATGGCTCCGCGTCTGCGTATGTCCCCCATGACGGACCTTTCCCTTGCGTTCTCTTCGCATCCTTCGCGATGTCCGACTGCTAGACCCGCGTCGGGGGGTATGCGTTGTAGGGGCTGGTCAGGCTGCGACGAAACGGTGACATTACGCGGCGCCGAGCACCCCCTGCGCAGATCCACCGCCCGCGTGAGCCGTGCCGGGCACGGACCAGTTTCCCTCAATTGGACCGGGATTCTCGCGTGCCGTCCGCCTACCCTGCCGCCATGCACCGCACACTCGCCGACGACCTCGACCGGCTCCCCGAACTCCTCCAGTCCGCCCGTGACTTCGCCGCGAGGGAGGTGAGCGGGCTGGCCGACCGTCCGGTGGCACACCTCGGCAAGGCGCCCGACCGCGAGCCCCTACCGGCCGTGGGGATCGGTGCCGAAGGCGCGCTGGCCCGCTTCGCCGAGCGCTGGGCCCCGGGCTTCTCCGGCTCCGCCGGCCCGCGCTATCTCGGCTTCGTCACGGGCGGCGCGACACCGGCCGCGCTCACCGGGGACTGGCTGACCAGCGCATACGACCAGAACGCGTCCGGGGGCGGTGACTCGTCCGCGAGCGCCCTGGAGCGCGAGACGCTGGGCTGGCTGCGCGAGCTGTTCGGGCTGGACGAGGAGCACAGCGGTGCCTTCGTGACCGGGGCGACCGTCTCCAGCACGGTCGGTCTGGCCATCGCGCGGGAGTGGCTCGGCGAGCGCCAGGGGGTGTCCGTGTCGCGGGAGGGCGTCGGTGCGCTCGGTCCGGTCGACGTGCTGTCCGGCACTCCTCACTCCAGCATCACCAAGGCGCTGTCCGTGCTCGGCATCGGGCGGGACCGGCTGCGCTCGGTTCCCGTGCTGTCCGGGAACCGCGAGGCGATCGACGTGGAGCAGCTCGCCGCCGCCCTCGACGCGCTCGGCGGACGCCCGGCGATCGTCGTGGCGAACGCCGGGACCGTGAACACCGTCGACTTCGACGATCTGCGGGCCATCGCCGCGCTCAAGGAGCGGTACGACTTCTGGCTGCACGTGGATGCCGCGTTCGGCGGCTTCGCCGCGCTCTCACCCTCGTACGCCCATCTCGTCGAAGGCCTCGACGCGGCAGACTCCGTCTGTGTCGACCTGCACAAGTGGCTCAACGTCCCCTACGACGCGGCCGTCCAGTTCACCCGCCGACGGGACCTCCAGGTGCGGGTCTTCCACAACGCCTCGCCCTACCTCGGCCTGCCACCGGCGACCCCGACTTCCTCCACCTCACACCGGAGAACTCCCGTCGGCTGCGCGCCCTGCCGTCATGGTTCGCGCTCACGGCGTACGGACGTGAGGGGCATCGCGAGATCGTCGAGCGGAACGTCGCACTCGCCCGGCACCTGGGCGAACGCATCGAGCAGGAACCGCGGTTGAGACTCCTCGCGCCGGTCCGGCTCAACGTCGTGTGCTTCACCCTCGCCGAGGACGCGGACGAGGGCGCAGGCGCGGGCGTGGGCAAGGAGCGGGTGCATGAGTTCGCCCGGACGATCGCCGCCTCGGGCGAAGCCTTCGTCACGCCGACGTTCTACGGCGGGTCTCACGCACTGCGGGCTGCGTTCAGCAACTGGCGTACGTCCGAGGCCGATACGGGCCGGGTGTTCGACGCCCTGAAGCGCCACAGCGGTGTCGGACGGTCCTGAGCGTCGCCCCGCTGCCGGAACGCCTGGCGGAAACGGGTGTTGACCGCCGACAGGCCCCCGTCCACGCACAGAAGGTGTCCACGGCGTACGCGACAGCCGCCTCGACCGACGTCCGCTCCCCCACGCCGCACAGGAACGCCTCGGCCCGCGCGCCCTGCTCCCGGATCGCCGCCGCCGTCTTCTCCGCCTAGGCCAGGTCCACGTCCGTTGGGACGGACGGCGGTGCCGTGATCGTCAGGGCGACAGATACCGTGCGCTCATGTCCGCGTTCATACAACAACTCCCGGCGCTGATCGGCGTGGTCGTCGGTGCTCTCGGCTCGTATCTGGCCGTCATGCGGGGCGAACAGGTCCGGTTCCGTCGCGAACGGGCGGCTCGCTGGGAGGAACGGCGGCTCGCGGTGTACTCGGACTACGCGACGTCCCTCAAGAGGGCCGTCACCCTGACGTACCGCATCGCCTCCCACCTCGGGAACGACCCTCACCCGCACCCCTTGTCCCCCGAGGACGCCGCTCCCCTGCTGGCCGAGGCCACCGTCGGCCGGGACCCGGCAGGCGAGACACTGCTGCTGCTGGGCACGCAGGAGGTGGTGGACAAGGCGCGGGTCTGGGTCCTCTCCGTCATCGACATGGAACGGTTCCTGAGCGAGCGCGTCCACGATCCGGGGGCATGGCAGGTCCTGCTGGACCGCCAGCGCGCCGGGCGCGAGGAGTACTACGCGGCGGTCCGCAGGGATCTGGCGCTCCCGCCCGGCCACTCGGCGCACTGGGAGATCCCGCCGCCCCCTGCACGCGGGTGACCTCAGCGGTACCCCGTCGCGTCCGCCGCCTTGCCCACGTCCTGGACCTCGACCATGTAGCGCCAGGCGTCCGGGCGGCTGCCGTCACGGTCGGTGAAGCCGTACACCTGAGCGAGCTGTCCGCTGGAGAGCGAGTCGCCGTTCCAGCGGGCGACGTCAGGGTCGGCGGCCAGCGCGGCGACGGCACGGCCGACGTAGAAGGGTGTCTCGGAGATGCCGAAGTGCGGGACGCGCTCCAGGGCGTCGCGCCAGTTCTCCTCGGTCACGCCGAAGGTCTCGAGCATCATCTCCGAGCGGAGCCAGCCGGGAGTGAGTGCGACCGCGGTGGCTCCCCGCGGGCCCAGCTCGTGGCCCAGCGCGAACGCCATACGCAGGACGGACGACTTGGCGAGGTCGTAGAAGAAGGAGACCCGGTAGGTGTTCCGGTTGTACTCGGCGGTGCCGTCGGTCATCTCGACGACCAGTCCGCCGGGGTTGCGGAGCAGCAGGGGAAGCGCGTGGTGGCTGGTGATCGCGTGCGTCTCGACGGCGAGGCGCAACAGCCTGAGGCCCTTGTCGAGGTCGTGTTCCCAGACCGTCGACTCCCACTCGAAGAGCGTCTCGCCACCCCAGACGTCGTTGACCAGGACATCCAGGCGGTCCTGCTCGTCCGCGATGCGGGCGACCAGGGCCTCGACCTCGGAGGGCACCAGATGGTCGGTGGGTACCGCGATGCCGCGGCCGCCCGCCGCCGTGACCAGCTCCGCCGTGTCCTCGACGGTCTCGGGGCGGTCGTACTCCGATCGCTTCGCGCGCGTGCTGCGACCGGTCACGTAGACGGTGGCGCCGGCCGCGCCGAGCTCCACGGCGATCCCGCGCCCCGCGCCCCGCGTCGCCCCGGCGACGAGGGCGACCTTGCCTTCCAGCGTGTTCTGCAGCGGCCCCGACATGTCCGACCTCCGTGCTCGTAGCGCTCACGCGATGCCTTCACGCATGCGTCCCTACGAGGGTCCCGCGGAAGCCGGACATCTCCTGTCGTCTTTCTCCGGCGCGTCGAGGTCAGTGACCGCGCGCGATCCACTCCTCCAGGTGGGGGGCCTCGGCGCCGATGGTCGTGGAGTCGCCGTGTCCCGTACGAACAGTCGTGTCGGCCGGGAGCGTGAGCAGCCGGTCGCGGATCGAGTCGACGATCGTCGGGAAGTGGGAGTACGAGCGGCCGGTGGCTCCCGGGCCGCCCTGAAAGAGCGTGTCGCCGGTGAAGACGGTGCCCAGGCCCGGGTCGTACAGGCAAACCGCGCCGGGGGCGTGTCCCGGGGTGTGCAGCACGGTCAGGTCGGCGCCGGCCGCCTCGATCACCTGGCCGTCCTGGAGCCAGGCGTCGGGGAGGCGGTCGGGGTGGGTCTGCTTCCACAGCGGCAGGTCGTCGGGGTGGAGCCAGATCGTGGCGCCGGTGCGCTCCGCGAGGGCGGGAGCGGCGTCGATGTGATCGTTGTGGGCGTGGGTGCACACGATGGCCAGCAGGCGCCGGTCGCCCACCGCCTCGGCGATGGCGTCGGCGTCGTGGGCGGCGTCGATGACGATCGCCTCGTGGTCGTTCCCGACGATCCACACGTTGTTGTCGACGTCCCAGGTGCCGCCGTCGAGCGAGAACGTGCCGGAGGTGACGAGGTGTTCGATACGCGTGGTCATCACAGCACCACCACCGAACGCAGCACGTCGCCGTGGTGCATCCGCTCGAAGGCGGGCTCCACCGCGTCCAGGGCGATCGTCTCGGTCACGAAGGCGCCCAGGTCCAGCCGCCCTTGCAGATGCAGGTCGATCAGCAACGGGAAGTCGCGGGAGGGCAGACAGTCGCCGTACCAGGACGACTTGAGGGCTCCGCCGCGCCCGAAGACGTCGAGCAGCGGCAGTTCCAGCTTCATTTCCGGCGTCGGTACGCCGACCAGCACGACCGTGCCCGCGAGGTCACGGGCGTAGAACGCCTGCTTGTACGTCTCCGGGCGGCCCACCGCCTCGATGACGACGTCGGCGCCGAAACCGCCGGTGAGCTCGCGGATCGCCTCGACCGGGTCGCTCTGCGCGGAGTTGACGGTGTGCGTGGCGCCCAGCTTCGACGCGGTCGTCAGCTTCCGGTCGTCGATGTCGACCGCGATGATCTTCGCCGCACCGGCAAGCTGGGCCCCGGCGATCGCCGCGTTGCCGACCCCTCCGCAGCCGATGACGGCGACGGAGTCGCCCCGGCCGACGTTCCCGGTGTTGATCGCGGCGCCGATGCCCGCCATGACGCCGCAGCCGAGGAGTCCGGCCACTGCCGGTGACACGGCCGGGTCGACCTTGGTGCACTGTCCGGCGGCGACCAGGGTCTTCTCGGCGAAGGCGCCGATGCCCAGGGCCGGTGACAGCTCGGTACCGTCGGTGAGTGTCATCTTCTGCTTCGCATTGTGCGTGTTGAAGCAGTACCAGGGCCTCCCGCGCAGACAGGCCCGGCAATTCCCGCACACCGCACGCCAGTTGAGGATGACGAAGTCACCGGGAGCAACGTCCGTGACGCCCTCGCCGACCGACTCGACCACGCCCGACGCCTCGTGGCCGAGCAGGAACGGGAAGTCATCGCTGATGCCGCCCTGTTTGTAGTGCAGGTCGGTGTGACAGACCCCGCAGGCCTGGATCTGAACGACGGCTTCTCCCGGCCCCGGATCCGGCACGACGATGGTCTCGACACGCACCGGCTCGTTCTTGCCGGGTGCGATCACGCCCCGTACTTCCTGCGCCATGTTGATCAGCCTTCCGTAGGTCGACGTAGCCTCGGAGCCCGCGTCCGATCCGACCGGCGATCAGGCACAGGCTCTCCGACCGACCCTACGGCGTGACCGACTGGTAGAAGGCCAGGTGATGCGCGGCCGCCTCGGTCCAGGTGTGGCGGGCGGCCAGCTCCTGGCCGGCCTCCGCGCGGGCCGGATCGGACGAGTCGAGGGCCCGGCCGAGTTCGGCGGCAAGGGATCGCGGTGAGTCCCCGAACCGGGCGGCCGGTCCGAACACCTCACGCAGCACCGGTAGATCCCGGACTACCAACGGGACCCCGGCCGCGAGCGCCTCCATCGCGGCCAGCCCGAAGCCCTCCTTCAGGGACGGGAAGGCGAAAGCGTCGGCGGCGGCGACGAGTGCGGGCAGTTCGTCGTCGGCGACGGCTCCAAGGACCATGGGCTGCACGCCCAGCTCCGCCGCCCGGGCTTCCCAGCGGGCGCGGTAGTCCCGGTAGTCGAAGAGGGTCTCACCGCCCGCGATCACCAGCCGTACGCCGGGGTGTCCGGTACGCAGCGACGCGTACGCCTCCAGTAGGTCGAGCGATCCCTTCCGCGGCTCGATGCCGCCGACGGTGAGGATGTAGGGGCCGAGCCGGGAGCGCCAGGCCGCGCGCGCCGCCGGGTCCGTGGTCGCGAAGCGCTCGTACGCCACGCCGTTGGGGATGACCGCGGGCTTCAGGCCCCACCCGTCGGCCAGTTCGTCGGCGACCGACCGTGAGACGCAGATGTGCGCGTACGGCTCGGCGATGGCCCGTTCGTGGCAGGCGGCGAGCTCGGGGGTGGTGAAGTGGTCGAGGTGGTGGACGGTGCGGACGCAGCGGCCCGCCGCGTTGGCGCTGATGCAGTCCTGGGCGTGGACGATGTCGTACGCGGTCGGGTCGAAGGCGTCGCGGAGGGTGGCGATGGAGCGCAGGATGCGTGCGCCGACCGTCTCGTCCGGCGGCCCGTCGGGGAACGGCACGACGCGCAGACGCACGGCCCGGTCCACCGGCCGGAAGAAGCCGGAGTCGCCACCGCGGCCGAGCGTCCAGACGGTGACGTCCTCGCCGGCAGCTGCCAGCGCCTCGGCGAGCGCGAGGGTGTGCACGACGCCACCGCGCGGCTTGGTGGAGTAACTGAGCAGGGCGATCCTCATGAAGGCACCTCCCAGTAGGTGGCCGGACGGCGTTCGCGAAGGTGGCGGTCCATCCCGGCGGCGACGCTGATCAGGGCGATCGTCACGAAGGAACCTCCCGGTACGCGGCCGGACGGCGCTCCCCGAGGTGGCGCAGGACGCGGCGGGCGCGGTCCATCTCCGCGGCGACGTCGACCTCGGCGACGGCGAGGCCGGCCTTGGCCCAGGTGCGGGCGAGGATGTCGCCGCCGGGGCCGACGACCTTGGACTGGCCGAGGAAGCGCATGCCGCCCATGGTGCCGGTCTGGTTGGAGGAGGCGAGGACGACCTGATTCTCTGCGGCGCGTGCCTGGTCGTACAGGTCGAAGAGTTTGGCCTGGCGGTCCTGGGCCATGCGCGGGGCCCGGTTGGTGATGCTGGTGGGCCAGGCGGACAGGCAGGCGAGGATCTCGGCTCCGTCCAGGGCCAGTGAGCGGGCGGACTCCGGGAACGTCTTGTCGTAGTCGATGAGCATGCCGATCCGGCCGACCGGTGTGTCGAAGGCGTCGAAGCGGTCGCCCGGCGCGTACGCGGCGACCTCACCGGCCGGGAGGTGGACCTTGCGGTGGCGGCCGAGGACGCCGTCGCCGCTGACGCACACGGCGGCGTTGTAGTGCTCGGTCCCGCCGTCCTCGCAGTAGCCGACGCAGACGACCATCTCGGCGGCGAGACGGGCGACTTGGAGGATCAGCGGGTCGTCCGGCTTCAGCGCGGGCGGCAGGGCGTCGGGGTCGGGGTGGCGCAGGTCGGCGAGGTAGCCGCCGAGCGCGGCATCGGGCAGGACGAGCAGTCCGGCACCCGATTTACGCGCGTCATCGATGAGTTTCGCGATGCGTGCGAGGTCGAACTCCAGGTCGCGGCCGAAGTGGGCGGCGGCGGCCGCGATCCGGATGGTGCTCATGGGCTGACTGCTCCTGCGTGCGTGTAGGTTTCCGGGCGCCTGTCGCGCAGGTGCCCCATCGAGCGGCGGGCGGTCTCCAGGGCCTGGGCGACGTCGACTTCGGCGATCGCCAGACCCGACCCGACGCCGGTGTCGGCGAGGATCTCGCCACCCGGGTCGACGACCTTGGCGCTGCCGACGAAGCGTAGCGACCCGAAGGTACCCGCCTGGTTGGCGGAGATCCACACGATCTGGTTCTCCAGGGCGCGAGCCCGGTCGAAGAGGTCGAAGCGGCGCTTCCAGCGGTCGTTGACCAGGTCCGTCGTGGCGTGGGTCCTGGCGCCCGGCCAGGCCGAGACGCAGACGCCGATCTCGGCGCCGTCAAGCGCCAGCGCACGTGCGGACTCCGGGAACGCCTTGTCGTAGCAGATCATCATGCCGATCCGGCCGACCGGTGTGTCGAAGGCGTGGAAGCGGTCGCCGGACGCGTAGCTGACGTCCTCGCTGAGCGGCTGGTGGACCTTGCGGTGGTTGCCGAGCACGCCGTCGCCGTTGACGCAGACGACGCTGTTGTAGCGGGCGTCGCCGTCGGCCTCGCAGTAGCCCGCAATGACGGTCAACTCCCCTGCCAGGGCGGCCAGTCGGCGAATTTCGGGGCCGTCCAAAGCGAGCGCGGGCGGGCCCTCGTCGGATGCGGAGTCGTCGAGGCTGAGCAGATAGCCGCCCAGGCAGGCCTCCGGGAGGGCGAGAAGCCCGACGCCCTCGGCCCGCGCCTCCTTGATCAGCCGTTCCACTACGGCGAAGTCCTCTTCAAGGTCCCGCCCGAACTCGGCGGAGACTGCGGCCATACGAAGGGGGCCTGTGCGGTGGGTGGCTGTGCGGTGCATGGCTGTGCGGTGCGCACTCGTGCTGTCGGTGCTGATGCCGTCGGCGCTCGTGCGGCTCACGCTCGTACGAGCGGTGTCCGTGCGCTCGGCGCCCACGCGACCGGCGCCCGCCCCGTCGACGCCCGCACGATCGGTGCTCATGCCGTCGGCGCCTGTCGGGCGGGCGGCCACGCGATCGGTATCCATGCCGTCGACGCCCATGCGGTCGGTACTCATGCGGTCCCCATTCCGGTCACCGGTCCGGTGACGGCTTCGGTGATCTCTCCGTCGGGCCAGCGCAGCCCGACCCCGTGTCCCACGGTCAGCTCTCCGCAGCGGGCCCCTGCGGCGGGACCGGCGGGGAGGGGTGGCGCGTCCGGCTGGTCGGCGGTGAGCATCGCGAAGCCCGGGAAACAGGTGAGCCAGTCCCCCATGGCCGCCGCTGCGGGGCGCGGCACAGCGGCCACGTCGAGCACGGCGCCACAGCCACTCGCCTCGGCGAGCATGCCCAGGGTCCCGGCGATCCCGGCCATCGACACGTCCTTCGCGGCGGCGGGCCGTACCGCCGCCACCGCCCCGGTCATGGTGCGGAGTTCGTCCCCGCGGCGGTGGCTGGACGAGTCCCACTGGCGCCCCCGGTAGCCCTGGCGCCAGCCGCCATCCAGGTCCGCGGTGAGGCGCACCGCGTGCCCCGGACGCCCGCCGCCGCCCGGCACCGGGTGGTCGGTGCGGCCGAGCGCGGTCACGGACAGGGCGGCGGGCACGCCGAGTTGGGTGTGTCCGCCGAGCACCGGGACGCCGTACGCACGCGCCGCGCGGCCGAGCCCGGCGAGGATCCGGGACGCGTGCCAGGCGTCCTTCGCGCCCACCGCATCGAGCAGTCCGACGGGTGAAGCGCCCATCGCGGCAAGGTCGTTGACGTTGACCAGCACCGAGCACCAGCCTGCCCAGTCGGGGTCCCGCTCGACCATGGACGGCACGATCGCGTCGCAGGCGGCGATCACATCCGTACCGACGACAGGTGCGCCGTCGTCGCCCACGTAGCCGAGTGGCGCCGGCGTCAGTGCGCGGAGCAGGGGGCCGAGCGGGGCCTTGGTGGCCTCGGCCTGCGCGGCGATGCGGCCGATCGGCCACCGCATGAGGACATGCGGACGGTCCGCGAGCACGACCTCCCTGACGGGCTGCCAGCCAAGCCGCTTGAACAGCAGTTGATTTCGGACCTGGACGGTGGCGTCGAAGCGCAGGACGCCCTCGGCCTCCGCCCGTGCACAGGCGGCCCGCACGAGGGCGGCTCCGATCCCCTGCGGGCCCCTGGCGCCGGGTGCGACGACCAGCCGACCGCCCGCCCACCATCCGAGGTCCGGGCCGTCGTCCGCGGGGCCGAGCCGGACGCCTCCGAGGACGGCGCCGGAACGGTCCCTGGCGATCAGGACCAAGGTGCGGGGGTCGTCGTCGCGGTCGTCGAGGTCATGGCCCGCGAAGAGCCCCTGTTCGTGGACGAAGGTGTCCCGGCGCAGCCGTCCGTAGGCCCTCAACTCGCCCTTGTCCGAGGCCTCTTCGATGTGAAAGCCGGGCTGTCGTGCGAGTGTGCTGCGATCGCCGAGCAGCGCGAGGATGTCCTCCGCGCTCTCCACCACCACGGGCACGGTCGTCGTCGATCCGTCGAGGTACACGGCTCACCCACCCGCCGTCCTGAGCACACTGCACGCCCCGCAGGCCGCGCAACCGGCCTGCTGGTCCGCGCCGTTCATGTCCGCCGCGCGCAGTTTCGCCGCGACGCCCTCGGTGACGTACCGCAGCAGCGCGGCGCTGGGAGCCTCCGCGCCGTCGCGGGCGGCCAGCGTGCCGCCCATCGGGCGGAAGGGGACGACGAACGGGTACACCCCTCGGTCGATCAACCTCCCTGCTCCCGCGATGAGTTCGTCGGGGTTCTCACCGAGACCGACAAGCAGGTACGTGGAGACACGGTTGGTCCCGAACACCCGGACCGCCTCGTCCCACGCGGCCTCGTACTCCTCCAGGGGTACGGTCGACTTGCCGGGCATCCAGCGCCGCCGTACCGCGTCGTCGAGGGACTCGACATGGATGCCGATGGCCGTCGCCCCGGCGTCGTGCAGCTCACGGATCCACACCAGGTCGCCGGGTGGTTCGCACTGCACCTGGACGGGCAGTCCCGGCACCGCTTCGAGGACGGCGCGCACGGACCGTACGAGATTGCGGGCACCCCGGTCCGAGCCGGTGGTCGTGCCGGTGGTCATCACCATCTGCCGCACCCCGTCCAACCGGACGGCCGCCTCGGCGACTTCGGCGAGTTGCGCCGGGGTCTTGGCGGCGACCGTCGCACCGGAGCGCAGGGACTCCTCGATGGTGCAGAAGCGGCAGCGGTCGGACTCGGCATAGCGGATACACGTCTGTACGACGGTCGTGGCGAGGACGTCGGCGCCGTGGAGACGGGCGATGTGCTCGTACGGGGTGCCGTCGGCGGTGGTCAGGTCGTAGAACCTGGGGCGCTGTACGGCGGTCAGGGTCAGGCCGGTGTCGTCGTCGCCGAGCCATACGCGGCCGTCCCGGACGGAGTAGGGGCTGTCGGGGTTGCGGGGCAGCGCCGCGTTGGCACCGTCGACGAGGACGTGCCCGTCGTCGCTGGGTCCGGCGCCGTCGGGACGCCGTACGGGAGCCTCCAACCGGACTCCGTGGAGGGCGAGTTCGGCGCGGGTCGTGATCCGGACATCGACCGGACCCGCCCCCCTCGTCTGTGTACCGGTGCCAACGCTCATGGCTCGCCCCTCAGAGCTGGTAGGTCGAGTTGATGATGGCGCCCTTGCGCGCGTAGTGGATCAGCGCGTCCTGGACGTCGAGCGGGTGGGTCGGGATGACGCCCTCGATCAGGTCCTCCTCGCGGGCTCCGTGCAGGGAGAGCCCGAAGCGGCAGCAGTAGACCTTGCCGCCCTCCCCGAGGAAGGTCTTGAGCTGGTTGTTGATGTTGTGCTCGCCCGGGAAGGCGGAGTTGCCGACGGTCGGAAAGCCGCGTGTGGCAAGGCAGTTCAGCGAGCCGGGGCCGTAGAAGTAGATGGCGGTCTCGAAGCCCTTGCGCAGGGCACGGGTCGCCTGCAGGACGGCGACGAAGGAGACCGA
This sequence comes from Streptomyces sp. NPDC058470, assembly GCF_042721055.1. Taxonomy (NCBI): domain Bacteria; kingdom Bacillati; phylum Actinomycetota; class Actinomycetes; order Kitasatosporales; family Streptomycetaceae; genus Streptomyces; species Streptomyces sp. NPDC058470. The sequence continues at coordinate 99,323 of NZ_JBHXMF010000011.1, read as the reverse complement.
GGACTCGTGGGCGATGCCGTGGACGAGGGTGAAGTACGTCTCGCCGTCCTCGGCCTTGTAGTCGGGGAAGACCTTGGTGTCGCCGTAGATGCTGGTGCCCTCGGGGAGGGAGGGGTGCGGGATCTCGGTGAGGGACTTCTGCTCGATCTCGCTGAGTTCGACGGTTTCCGGCATGGCTGTCTCCTTGGGCGTGTTGGTGAGCGAGGGTTGTACGGGGGTCGGAGAAGGTCGTACGTGGGTGAGGGGTGGGCGGGTCAGTCGTAGAGCGTGGCGAACGTGTCCCGGAAGACCCGCTCGCCGAGTTCGCCGCCGCCGGCCGCGGCGGTCATCCGGGCGTACTCGCCGGCGAAGTCGCCCCAGGGCTGGTCGCTGGCGAAGAGCACCCGGTCGTGGCCGATACCGCGGTGCTCGATCTCCCGGGCCAGCCAGTACGGGGCGAAGCCGATGGCCCAGGAGAGGTCGGTGTAGACGCGCTTGCCCGACTCGATCCAGTCGAAGAAGCGGGAGCCCACGAGTTTGATGTGGCCGCTCATCCCGCCGCCGAAGTGCACGAGGTGGACGGCGACTTGATCGGCATACCAGTCGACGAGGTGGCCCACCTCGTCGATGTCGGAGGCGGCGCCGGGCGAGGTGTGCACATGCACCACGAGGTCCAGGCGCGCTGCCTCGTGGAAGATCCGGTCGAGGAGCGGGCGGCAGTCGGGGTCGGTGGGGCGTCCGCCGAGGAGGAAGCTGAGTTTGAGGGCGCGTACGCCGTCCTCGCGGGCCAGGGCGAGGGCGTGCGCGGTGCGGTGCTCGTCCGCGGGGCGCGGGGAGACCCACAGGCCCGCCCGGATGCGCTCGTCGGTCTGGGCGGCTTCGATGGCCAGCTCGTTGAAGGAGAAGGCGATGTCGGGGTCGGGGACGCCGTAGTTGGGGAGGACCAGGGCGCGTTCGGTCCCTTCGGCGTCGAGGTCGGCGAGGAGCTGCTTGACGGTGGCGCGGGCGGTGGTGTCGGGGTTGACGGGCGGTCCGCCGTAGAAGGGGTACGCCGGGAGGACACCGATGTGGCGGTGTGCGTCGAAGACCATGAAGTCCGTGCTTTCAGCCGACGGGGAGTGCGGAGGCGAGCTCGGTGGGGGCGCCGGTGAGGGTGCCGCAGACGTCGGCGAGGCGGCGCGAGGCGTCGATGTGGCCGGCGAGGAACTCGGCGTCCCGGCCGACGGCTTCGAAGCGCCCCGAGCCCCACGAGAACTGCCAGGGCAGGCCCAGGAAGTACAGGCCGGGGGTGCTGGTGACGCCTCGCCAGTGCATGGGGTAGCCGCGGCCGTCGAAGACGGGTATCTCGATCCACCGGTGGTCGCGGGTGAAGCCGGTGGACCAGATGACGGAGGTGATCTGTGCCTCGGCCAGGTCGAGCGCGGCCGGCTGCTCGGTCGGCTCCCACACGGGTACGTAGCGGGCCTCGTCCGGCGCCGACAGGCCCCGCTCCGTGATGTGTACGTCTATGGCGTCCTTGATGCCCTCGGCCACGGCGTCCGCCCGGTCGAGGTTGACCTTGAGGTCGTCGGCGAACTCCAGGGTCCCGCCGTCGATGCCGGTCAGCCGCCCGTACAGGCGCATTCCGTCGCGGGCGAAGGCACGGAGGTCGATGTCCCTGCCGCCGTCGCGCCCGGTGACGTAGTGGTTGACGCGCATCCGGACGGCCGCCGCGTCGTCGAAGTGGTCGATGCCCTTCGCGTAGTGGCCCATCTCGTCGAGCCAGGCGACACAGTCCCGGCCACGGTAGAAGCGGGCCACCCGGGGTGCGCTGCCCACGGCCAGGTGGACCTGGCGCTCCGCGAGGTGCAGATCCTCGGCGATCTGGCAGCCGGACTGTCCGGTGCCCACCACCAGGACGGCGCCTTCGGGGAGTTGGGCCGGGTTGCGGTAGCGGGAGGAGTGGATCTGCTCGACCCCGCCGGGCAGCCGCTCGCCCATCCGCGGGACGGCAGGAGTGTGGTATGGACCGGTGGCGACCACCACCTGATCGGCGGTGAACTCCCCCGCACTGGTGGCCAGTTCGAAGACGCCGCTCGGGGAGCGGCGCAGCCCGGTGACGGACACGCCCTCGACCAGCGGCGGTTGGAAGCGGGCGACGTACTCCTCCAGGTAGCGCACGATCTCCGTGCGCACCATGAACCCGTCCGGGTCGGGCCCCGTGTAGGGGTGACCGGGCAGTCTGCACTGCCAGTTGGGGGTGACCAGGCAGAAGGAGTCCCAGCGCCGCTCGCGCCACTCGTGGCCGACCCTGTTCGCCTCGATCACCACATGCTCGATACCGCGCTCGCGCAGACAGTGGCTGACGGAAAGTCCCGCCTGGCCACCACCGACGACCGCCACCGGATAGTGGGTTCCGTACAGCTCAGGCATGAAGTCCTCCATGCGCGGGGCGAGGTTGTCGGGGACGACCGTTGCCGGTCTCGCACCTCGCCGCTGCTTGTGGGAACCACTTCAGCCACGGCCTATTGCGGAATGACGTCATCCGGAACAAAGCGGCGTTACCAAAACCTCACTCGTTGCCTGGCAGGCAAGGTTCCCCGTGAAAGCCATCGGCTTCCCTGACGGCGCCGAGATGCCGCACGCACCGTCCACCCCTCTCACCGACGTAGCCTGAATGCTCCGCACAGACCCCGCACAAGGAGCGCCGTGAGCACTGCCGCAGCCAAACCCGAGGCACCCGCGTGGCGCCTGCTGTTCGGGTACGTACGACCGCATCGATGGGCGCTCCTTGCGGGCGGGTTGCTGGCCCTCACGACCGGGGCCACCGGGCTGGTGCTGCCGCTGGTGGCGCGCGGACTCATCGACGATCTGTCGCACGACCGCCCCATCACCGGGGCGCTGTTCGGCATGGCGGCGCTGGTGGTGACCAACGCGGCGGTGGGCGCGACAGGTTCGTACGTGCTGCGGCGCACCGCCGAGTCGGTGGTGCTCGGCGCGCGGCGTGCCCTGTCGTCGTATCTGCTGCGGCTGCGCATACCGGCGGTGGACCGCAGCGAGCCGGGCGACCTGATGGCCCGGATCACCTCCGACACGACACTGCTGCGCGAGGTCACGACCGATTCGCTGGTCGGCTTCGGCACCGGAGGGCTCACCCTCGTCGCGACGGTGGTGATGATGGGCCTGGTCGACCCCGTGCTCCTCGGCGTCACCCTGGCAGTGATCCTGTGCGCGGGCACCGTCCTCGGCGTGATCGTGCCGCGCATCAACCGGGCGAGCAAGCGGGCGCAGGACGCGGTCGGCGTGATGGGCGCCTCATTGGAACGGATCCTCGGCGCGCTCCGCACGATCAAGGCCTCCGGTGCCGAGAGCCGCGAGGAGCAGGCCATCCACGCGGCCGCCGAGGAGTCGTGGCGGCAGAGCGTGCACGCCGCCAAGTGGTCGGCCGCCGCGGGCAACACGGCCGGTCTGGCGATGCAGATCGCGTTCATCACGGTGCTGGCGGTGGGCGGCGCCCGCGTCGCGACCGGCGCCATCGACGTCGGCACGCTCGTCGCGTTCCTCCTCTACGTCTTTTATCTGATGTCACCGATCCAGCAGCTCGTCGGCGCGATCACGCAGTACCAGACCGGCGCCGGCGCGCTCGCCCGTATCCAGGAGGCCCTGCGGCTCCCCGCCGAGCCCGCTGCCCTGCCCGCGCCACTGCCGTCCCCCAGCGCTGAACCCGCCGCCCTCGCCTTCGACGACGTGCGCTTCCGGTACGCCGACGATCTCCCGTACGTCCACCACGGCGTGACGTTCGCCGTCCCGGCCCGCGGTATGACGGCGTTCGTCGGCCCCTCCGGCGCGGGCAAGACGACCGTCTTCTCCCTCCTCGAGCGGTTCTACGACCCCGAGGCGGGCGTCATCACGTTCGACGGCCGTGAGCTGGAGGACTGGGATCTGCCCGAGCTCCGTTCCTCGATCGGTTACGTGGAGCAGGACGCGCCCGTCCTGTCGGGCTCCCTTCTGGACAACCTCCTGCTCGGCAACCCGGACGCCGACGACGCCGACGTCACCCGCGTGCTGAAGACGACACGTCTGGACGGACTCGTCGCCCGGTTGCCGCTCGGCCTGGACACGCTGGTCGGCCACCGCGGCACCAAGCTGTCCGGTGGCGAGCGGCAGCGCGTCGCCATCGCCCGTGCCCTGCTGCGCCACCCCCGCCTGCTGCTTCTCGACGAGGCGACGTCTCAGCTCGACGCGGTGAACGAGGCCGCGCTGCGCGACACCGTCGCCGATGTCGCCCGTACGACGACGGTCCTCGTGGTCGCGCACCGGCTCTCCACCGTCACGATGGCCGACCGGATCGTCGTCATGGACGCGGGCCGGGTCCGCGCGGTCGGCACCCACCGCGAACTCGTGGCCGGGGACCCGCTCTACGCGGAACTGGCGGCCACGCAGTTCCTCGCCACCGTCGGCTGACCGGCCTGCGCCCGGCGCACCTGCCCGGGGGCTCGCGCTCCCCTCCGTCTAGAACGGGTAGTGCGCCTGCTGCGTGGCGATGGTCACCCAGCGGGTGTTGGAGAACGCCTCCAGGCCCCAGCGGCCGCCGAAGCGCCCGTAGCCGGAGGCCTTGACGCCGCCGAAGGGCGCGTGCGGCTCATCGGCGACGGACTGGTCGTTGATGTGCACGATGCCGGTGCGGATACGGCGGGCGACGGCCAGCCCGTGCGTGGCGTTCTCGGTGATGACTCCGCAGGTCAGGCCGTTGTCGGTGTCGTTGGCCACGGCGACGGCGGCGCTGTCGTCGGCGAAGGTCTCGATCACGCAGACCGGGCCGAACGCCTCCGCGTAGTAGAGGTCCGCGTCCTTGGTGACATCGGTGAGGACGGTCGCCGGGTGCACCGCGCCCTCCGGTTCCCCGCCACCGGTGAGGACCGTGGCGCCCTTGGCCACCGCGTCCTTGATGAGCGCCGCGACGCGCTGTGCGGCGGCGGCGCTGACCAGTGGACCGACCACCGTGTGCGGGTGGGCGGGGTCACCGGCCTGGAGCTGGGCGACCTTCGCGGCGAACTTCTGCGTGAACTCCTCGGCGAGCGACTCGTGTACGAGGATCCGGTCGCCGGACATGCAGATCTGGCCGGAGTTCATGAACACGCTGAAGGTGACCGCGTCGACCGCGTAGTCCACGTCGGCGTCGTCGAGCACGACGACCGCGTTCTTGCCCCCCAACTCCAGTACGGCGGGCTTGAGATGCGAGGCGGCGTGCGCGCCGATGATCCGGCCGACTCCGGTGGAGCCGGTGAAGTTGACGGCGCGGACCCGCGGGTCGGCTATGAGTACCTCGGCGATCTCGGCCGCGTCCTCACGGGCGTTGGTGACCACGTTCAGCACACCGTCCGGCAGCCCGGCCTCGCGCAGCACGTCGGCGACGAGCAGCGCGCACGCGATCGGCGCGTCCTCGCTGGGCTTCACGACGACGGTGTTGCCCGCGGCGAGAGGAGCCGCGACGGCCCGTACGCCGAGGATGACGGGCGCGTTCCAGGGCGCGAAGGCGGCGACGACACCCAGCGGTTCGCGGATCGCGAGGCCCAGCGCGCCCGCCTCCTGGGCGCTGAGCACCTCACCGCGCGGAGCAGTGATCGCGGCGGCCGCCTCGCGCAGGATGTTCGCGGCGAGACCCACGTTGAAGTACGCCCACGGGCGGGTGCCGCCCGCCTCGTGCGCCATCAGCTCGGCCACTTCCTCCCCCTTGGCGTCGAGGAGGTCGGCGGCCTTCAGGAAGATCGCCCGGCGTGCGAAGGGTGCGAGCGCGGCCCAGTCGGCGAAGGCCGCGTCGGCGGCGTCCACGGCACGGGCGACGTCCTCGGGACCGGCCGCGGCGACGGTCGCGTACACCTCGCCGGTGTAGGGGTTGATGTCCTCGGCGGTGCGGCCGGAGGCGGCCGGCACGTCCTTGCCGCCGATGAACAGTTCACGGGTGATGGCCATGGCGGGTTCCTCCGGTACGTAGCGACAGCGGTACGCAGTTGTCAACAACATCAGTAGAGAGCTCACAGCGGCAACACTTGTTCGCCATGTGAATCCTACTTCACCAACCTACTAGGTAGGATGCTCGGACTGGACCCCGTGAAAGTCAAGGCAGACGCGTCTGCCCCCGGCACCTAGGGTGCCGGGGGCAGAGGAAGCTGTCGAGGCCCGAGGACTACGGCTCAATGGCGGGGAGGACCCCGGTGACGGGCGCGACCAGGTCTGTCACTTGGTGCAACTCGTCGAGGCCGCTGTTCAGACGGTTGAGCCCGGCCAACTGGGTGGAGACCCTCGGGAGCGCGGCCTGGTACTCCGCGGGAATTTCGCTCACAGCGAGCTTGTCGAGCTCGGCGATGGGGTTCAGCGGCTTCGGCGCCTCGGAGACGGCGGCGTTCGCCATCGGCGCGGCAAGGCCCGTGACACCGACGGCGAGACCAACGGCGGCGACAATACGTCGTGTTGAGATCATGCTTTCAGCAACGGCTCCGGGCCCCGGCAGACACGGCCGTTCCGCTCCGCTCACCCGTGAGGCTCACAGTCCCTGCAGGGCTTGCCGCGCGCCCCAGGACGGAGGAGTCTCGAAGAAGAGGCCCTTCGCGGCCCGCTCCTCGCTGGGCCGCGGCCTTGCTAGGAGGTCATCATGGGTACCGCGGCAGACCCCGCCTTCGACACCGAAGCGCTACGCCGGGGCATAGAAGGACGGAGCGCGGCAGATCTGCTGTCGCTCTACGCGGACGACGCGGAGGTCCGTGTCGTCGACCACAACACCCAGCCCAGCCATCCGATGGTCAAACACGGTCGCGGCGAGATCGCCGACATGCTCAACGACGTCTACAGCCGGGACATGACCCACAAGCTGGAGCGGTGCGTCGTCCAGGGCGATCAGGTCGCCTTCACCGAGTCCTGTCAGTACCCGGACGGCGTGAAGGTGCTGGCCAGCTCGATGATGTCGCTGCGCGACGGCAAGATCGTCGAACACACGCTGCTGCAGGCATGGGACGAGTAGGAAGGACCTGGTGGCCGAAGGTCCGGATCAATTCGCAGCTGACCTGGACCTTCTCGGCGAGTGCGGGGATGGGCCGGTCGCGTTCGCGCCGGACTCGGCTGCCACCACCAGTTTCCGCAGCAGGTCTGCGAGTGTCCGCTTCTCTTCTGCGGTCAGCACTCCGAGGAGCGCGTTCTCACCCTCGCCCTCCGTCGCCACGTGCTGCTCGAACGCGTCATATCCGGCCTCGCTGAGCCTCACCTGTACACGGCGGCGGTCGGCTGCCTCGTTCGTGCGGGTGATCAGCCCCGCGTCCTCCATCGGGCCGAGACGTGCCGACAGTGCGCCGCGGGTCAGACCCAGCAAATCGGCGAGCTGCGACGGGCTCGCCGCGTAAGGCGGGCCGAGCCTGCGCAACATCAGCAGCACCTTGAACTGCCAGTGTCGAAGCCCGTCCGAGTCCAGGGTGTCCCGGCGGACCTGGACCGTGTGCCGGGCCAGGATCGCGAGCCGGACGAAGATCGCCTCGGTGACCGGGTCCATCCAGGCGAGCTCCTTCGACCAGACCGCAACGTGCCGGTCGACCGAATCCGCCGCCGAAGGGTCCGCCATACGTGCCTCCCCAAAAGTAGTTTTCTTGTGGATAGTTTTTCGTATTACTACGTTCCTCGCATGACGAACACCGCAAGCACAGTCCGTACGGCCGTGGCCGTGTCGCTCGACCACCTCCTGGCTGCTGTCCGCGAGTTGAGGATCGGCGGCCGCTGGGAACGGGCGTCGGTGCTGCTGGACGCGGCCGAGGTCACCGATCCGTCGGCCCGTGCCCGGCTCGCCGTGGCCGCCGCCGAAGTCTCGCTGGAGAGCGACTGGTTCGGTGGGACCAGCCTGGCGCGCGCTCGGCTCGACGCCGCCGAGAAGGCCTTCGCAGGGGCGCACCGCCACGATCGCTGGGACCTGGACTGCCTCTGGCTCCGCCACGACTACCTCGGTCTTGTCCATATCGACGGCTCGTTCCGGCCCGGACCCGACGGCAAGGACCCGAAGGCCCTCGCTGCTCTCCGCTCACGCGCCGAGAACCTGCGTGAGCGGGCTCCGGACGATGTACGCCGAGGCTGGGCCGAGATGTACCTGGGTCTCATCGCCGACAATCTCTTCGCCGAGCGCGACCTCGCTCCTGGCCACTACGAAACCGCCCTGCGCACGGCCGACTCCGCTGAGCCGGCCGACCCCCTGCTCGCCCGCGAGGCGCTGCGGCACCTCGGCGATCACGACCACGACCACGGCGACCACGCACGGGCCTTGGAGCGCTGGAGCCGAGCCACCGAGCTCGGCGCACGGGCCGGAGCCGTCCCCGGAACCCTCTCGCAGCAGATGCTCCTGGCGGTCCTGGCCCGCGACGCGGGCGACGAGGCCGGAGCCGCCGCGCTGGCCCGTGAGGTCGCCCGCTGGGCCAAAGCCATCGGCGCCGCGGACACCGAGGCGCAGGCCAACGGGTTCCTGGCCGGAGTCGACCCGACGGCTCCGCCCGCGGAGAGCGGCAGCTGACCGTTCGGGCCGCGAGCGGAAACACCCGCGCCGACCGGAAATCCCACGGGTTAGGCTGGTCGGCGGGCCGTGACTGGCGCTGAGGTGGAGTACCACCGGGGAGCGGTCTGACGAACGGGTCTTTGCCGCGCGCCTGGGCGATTGTGTCAGTGACGCTCAGGAGTGGCTCATGTCCCAGGCCCAGCTCATGGACGGCGCCGGTCTCGCGCGCCGCATCGTGGAGGAGACCGCGCAGCGCGCGGCCGACCTCAAGGACCGCACGGGTGCGTCGCCGTGTCTGGCGACGGTACTGGTCGGCGAGGATCCCGCCTCCGTCACGTACGTCCGGATGAAGCAGAACCGCAGCCGGAGGGCCGGTATCGAGTCACGGCACGTCGCCCTGCCCGCCGGAACCACGACGGCGGAACTGGTCGACACGCTGGCCACGCTGTCCGACGACCCCACCGTGCACGGCATCCTGCTCCAGCACCCCGTCGGTCCGCACATCGACGAGCGTGCCGCGTTCGAGGCCATCGCGCCGGAGAAGGACGTCGACGGGGTGACGCTGAGTTCGTACTCGGCGATGAGCTTCGGGCTGCCCGGCTTCGTGTCCTGCACTCCCGGCGGCATCATGCGGCTCCTCGACGCGTACGACGTGGACCCGGCCGGCAGACGCGCCGTCGTCGTGGGCCGCAGCGCGATCCTCGGCAAGCCCGTCGGCATGCTGCTGCTGTGCCGCGACGCGACGGTGACGTACTGCCACTCGCGTACGACCGAGCTGTCCTCGGTCGTACGCGAGGCGGACATCGTGGTGGCCGCCGTGGGGCGGCCGCGGCTGATCCGTGGCGAGGACATCAAGCCGGGAGCCGTCGTCGTCGACGCGGGCTACAACCCCGGGAACGTCGGAGACGTCGACTTCGACACCGCCCGCGACCGGGCCTCGCTGATCACGCCGGTGCCGGGTGGCGTCGGCCCCATGACGATCGCGGTCCTGCTGGAGCAGACCGTCACGGCAGCGGAACGACTTCGCCGGCCGCCGCGGCGGGCGGCTGGATCCCCGTCGGCGAGCCAACTCGCGACCGCGCCGCAGTAACTCCCGCCATACTGGCCGCCGTGCGAGTGGCGATCATGACCGAGGGGTCCCGAGGCGGTGTGCGCCGTACACCGGTCTCGGGCTCGGCCCGGCGCGTGCCGGGCACGAGGTCACCCTGGTGACGCACGGGTGTTTCGAGCGGCTTGCGGCTGGTTCGGGTCCGGGGTTCCACGCGCTGCCGGTGGATCCCCGGGCGGAGCTGGAATCCGAGCGGGGGCAGCGGCTGCATCGCAGCACCACCGGGGCCGGAAGGCTGGTCCGGGTCGTCGAGTTGGCGCGGGCGCTCGTCGGGCAGCCGACGACGAACTGACCGAGGCCGCCCATGCCGGCGTGAACCGGCCTGCGGACCGACGGCCGCGGCCTGCCGCCATTCCCCCCCCAGGGGACCTAGGCGGACAGGCGTTCCGGGTTCGGCTCCGTCCGCTCGACCGTGCTGTCCTGCGGGGCCGACGTCGCAGTCGTGGTCCGCCGCTGGGCGATACGCAGCAGAGCAAGGAGGGCGATGAAGCACATGCCGTAGACGGTGAGCAGGACCGATGACTCGTAGATGTCGGCGGTGCTCCAGGTCACGCCGGCAGCGTCGGTGACGGTGGTGTGCCTGCCGGTGACGAACTCCGTGAAGAACGAGATCGTCGTCGCCGCGTAGAGGAGTACGCCCTGCAGGTCACTGGCCGTGGTCGACTCCGGCTGTGCGGTCGGCAGTGGACCGCGGCTGCGCACGTAGAGGGCGAAGACCTGCATGAACAGGTAGACGGTGAAGGTCCACCCGAGGAAGTTGCCCAGCGGGACTCCGAAGAACCCGCCGCCGTTCTCCCACACCCAGTGGCCCTCGATCGTCGAGAACGAGGGGTCCATGGCAAGGTCCCAGGCGGTCATGGCGAACGCGGCGACGACGGGGGTTCCGATGCTGGTCAGCCAGGTCGAGTTGCGGCGCACGTCGTCGAGCAGCACCGTGGCGACGATCCAGGCGAGGTACCCGGTGGCCAGGTAGGACGGGCCGATGAACCACGGCACCTGGAAGATCTTGCCGTCGCCGGTGTAGTGGTAGTGGCCGAACGGGAAGCCGGTCTGGATGCTGAGGTTCTCCAGGGCGTTACTGATGACGAGTCCGCCGACGACGAAGACCCCGATGGCGCGCCCGCCGTAGCGCTGCGCCCCGTGCAGGAACACGAAGCCGACCTCTACCACGATCACCAGCATCGTCAGGCCGTGCACGAAGGCCGCCAGGATCTGACCGAGGAGAACAACGGCCGTGAGGCACCACACGGTGGTGTTCTTGTTGGAGCGTTGGACTGCGGTCATCGGGGAACTCCGGCTTCTGTCGGGCTGTTGCAGGTGAGCAGGCCGTTGAGGACCAGCGTGCTCATCAAGGTGTGATCATCGGCGTCGTCGCTCCGGCCGAACATCCGCGCCAGCGGTCCCTGGCTGTACATGGCCATCGGCTTGGTGACGGCGAAGTGGAACAGGTACCAGGGGATGTCCCGCAGCGTCCCCTCCCGCACGAGCCGGTCGAAGGCCGGTCGGCCCATGTCGTTGAGCGGGCTCATCAGCGCGTAGAGGTGGGCCAGGCGCGGTGAGTCGCGGCCGGCTTCGTAGTCGATGACACGCGAGAGGTGGGGGCGGCGGGCGGCGGCCTGGTGGAAGGCCCGTACGCCGACGATCAGCAGGGAGAGGTCGTCGACGGGCTGCTCCTCGGCGACGGCCGCCATAACCTCGTCGGTCGTGTCGCGGACGGCGGATTCCATGACCGCCCGCCAGAAGACTTCCTTGGATCCGTACCGGTCGTGGATGAAGGTGTGCCCCATGCCGAGGCGCTCGTTGAGCTGCCGTACGGACACCGCCTCGTAGCCCAGTTCCGCGAACGCCTCAAGGCCGCGCTGATGGATCTCCACGAGGTCTGGCAGTGGCGCGTCGGCCGGCGGTCTGCCCGGCCCCCGCTGTGTCTGTGCGTTCCGTCCGGCTGCCATGGAACCTCCTGAGCTCGGCGGGCACCCTCCACACTAATCAGGCAGCTGCCGGATTAACAACTCGGTGCGGCCCGAACCGGAGGATCAGCCTCCGGCCCACGCCGTTACTTCACCCGCTCCTCCCCGTCGGCCGCAAGATCCCCAGCAACTGCCGGACAAGCTCTTCGACCACCTCGTCGAGGGTCGCGTCCAGCCACCCGGCATTCCAGTCATGGAGCAGCCCGTTCACGCTGCCGATGAACGCCGTGGCGGCGATCCGGTAGTCGCGCCGCGCCGCCTCCCCGCGTGCGACAGCGACGGCAGCCTCGGCACAGATGAAGCCCACCCAGCGGGCACGGCGGGCGAGCCGCTGTTCCTCCAGTCGCGGGCTCACGCCGATGATCTCGACGAAGGTGAGGCGGATCCGGCGCGGATCGCTCGTCACGTTCGTGGCGTAGGCACGGAAGATCGCGGTGGCCCGCTCGGGAAGCGGCAGGTCCCGGGCGTCGGCGAGTGCGGCCAGGGCGGACTCCTCGGCCCAGTCATTGACCTGAAGGTGCAGGGCGGCAAGGACGTCTTCGAGAGTGCGGAACTCCTCGTAGAACTGGCGGGTCGACAGGCCTGCCGCCTCACTCAGAGCGGCTACGGTCGTGGCCCGGAAACCCGGGGTGTCGCCGAACAACTGGAGCGCGGCGTCCAGGAACCGGCCGCGACGCTCGGCCCGCCGCTCCTCGGCGGTCCGGCCCCCGTACCGGCCGGTCGGCTGTTTGAGCCTGCCCGCCACACGTCCCCCCTCCGGCCGTCCGATGAACCGTTCGTGCTCCGACGATTTTGTCGTGTACGGACCCTTGTGGAGAGGGCCGTCCTCTCCTTACTTTCCAGTAAGTCAATCTGAACGCGGGCGTGTTCAGAATCTCCCTTGTCATGCCCCCTGTCGCGCCTTGCCATGGGCAAGTTCTCACCCGCACTCCCCACCGACGACAAGGAGCCACCATGTCCGACCTCAGCCCCAGACGCCTTTGTTCCATCGCCGCCGTCCTCGCCCTCACTCTCGGCGCCACGGCGACAGCGGCGACCGCGCAGAGTTCCGCCGCCGAGCTGCGCGAGGTGATGTTCGTGGGCAACAACTGGGACGGCACTGCCGACGTCATCAAGTCCACCGGTGACTTCGCGAAGATCGGCCGGATCAACGTCATACCGGACAAGGAGGCCCGGCTGGCCGAGATCAACGCCGATCCGATCAAGTGGATCTACTTCATGGCCATCCGCAGCGGCGTCGGCGAGGGCCACGACCAGTTCGTCGACGACATGTACTCCACACCCGACGGCAAGTCCGTGGTCGTCTCCCGCCCGAGCTTCGCCGACGTCGTCTCGATCGACGTCGCCACGGGGAACGTCAACTGGCGTTACGCGGTGTCCGGTTACCGCTCCGACCACATGGCGGTGTCCCCCGACGGTACCCGCGTCGCCGTCTCGGCCTCGACCGCGAACACGGTGCACGTCCTCGACATCAACACCGGCAGTCAGCTCGGCTCCTTCGCCACCGGCGACAAGCCGCACGAGAACATCTTCACGAGCGACGGCAAGTACATCTGGAACATGGCGATCGGTGACGTCACCACCGCCCTCGACGACCCGTGGCTGGACTGGACGAAGGGCAACAGGTACATCACCGTCGTCGACGCGGCCACCTTCCAGCAGGTCAAGGTGATCGACATGCGTCAGCGGCTCGACGCGATCGGTCTCACGGACTTCTCCGACGCGGTCCGGCCCGCCGCGTTCAGCCCCGACGAGTCCAAGCTGTACTTCCAGGTGTCGTTCTTCAACGGCTTCCTGGAGTACGACATCGCCTCCGACAGGATCACGCGCGTGAAGACCCTGCCGAAGAACCCGGCGACCAGCACGGACCGCACCACGTGGGTCAACGACTCACGCCACCACGGGATTTCGATGAACCCCGCCGGCACCAAGCTGTGCGTCGCGGGCACGATGGACGACTACGCGACCGTCGTGGACCGGGCGACCCTTCAAGAAGGCCCGCTCGTCGCCGCCTCCAAGCCGTACTGGGCGACCGTCAGCGGCGACGGCAAGTCCTGTGTCATCTCGGAGAGCGGTGCCGACCAGGTCACCGCCATCGACTTCGCCACCGGGCAGAAGACGGTGTCGGTGCCGGTCGGCGATCACCCCCAGCGCGTTCGCCTCGGCCATGTGGAGACGACCTGGACTCCGTCGACTAGTTGAACTCCGCCGCGGCCCATGTCGCCAGCTCGGTCCTGGCCGCGCTCAGCAGACCGGCGGACGGAGCGGTCGCCCCGTTCGTGACCAGCGCGTAGTGCAGCGTCCCCGAGCCGGGAGCGGTGAGCAGCAGGCGGCGGCTTCCCGTGCCGCCCGGTTCGGGGGCCACGGCGATCGGCGTCGTCGTGGTGTACGAGGGTGGCGTGGCCGTCGTGCCGAGGTCGGAGACGACCGTGGTGGCCGAGGTCGGGAAGGACGCCGGGAGATGGAGTTCCGTGGGTGTGTTCGTGCCGTCGGAACGCCAGACCAGCAGGCTGTACTGGCCCGACCCCACGAGCCGGGAGACGTTGGACAGGGGGCTCGGGACCGGGTTCCAGGTCAGGGTCGTGGTGCCGTCCCGGGAGCGGTCCTCGTAGGTGAAGGCGACCGCGGTGCCCGCGGTGGCGCTGGGGTAGACGCGGTCCAGCAGGCGGGCGTCCTGGCGCAGTACGGCCGTCCCCGAGTCGTCGAGGCGCACGGCGGAGAGGTCCTCGTCGTTCCAGGCGTCGCCGGTGGTCATGACCTTGTCGGGGTTGTCGTTCATCAGCTCGTGGTGGCGGCCGTTGTAGATGTCCCACTGCCACTGGCTGCCGGACAGGACCGGACCGGAGGCAGCCGGGTTCGACCACCAAGTGGCGCCCTTCTGGCGGGAGTCGAGGGCCTGGTACATCGCCTTGAGAACCGTGGGCGCCTTGTCCGAGACCGATCCGGCCAGCGGATGGCCGAACTCGCTGATGATCGCCGTCGTACCGGCGGCCGAGGCCCGGTCGCGTACCGTCCCGAAGTCGGTGACGTACTGGCCGTCTTCAGCCTTGCCCCACATGAAGATGCCGGAGATCGCCTTCTGGTCGTAGAAGTGGGTGTTGAAGACATAGCGCGAGCCCAGCGTGCCCGCGTCGAGCAGTCCGCCCTCCTGCTTCTGGAAGTCGATGTTGGCGTTCCAGAAGAGGTTCGGTTCGACGAAGGCGGGCTTGTCCTGCCAGCCGGCCGCGTCCATCCGGGCCCGGAACTTCACGTAGAAGGGCCAGAGGACGTCGCTTTCCCAGGCGCGGCTGGTCCGACCGGAGTCGTACGTCCCCGCGTGCGGTTCGTTGAAGGGATCGAAGCCGACGACTCCCGCGAACTGGTCGGTGGTGAGGTGCTGTCTGACGTAGGCCATGGTCGCCTCGGCCGTGGTGAGGAAGGCGTCCTGGAGGCCGTACTCGTTGTGCCAGAAGTCGTACGACGCCTGCTTCACGGCCTCGTTCTGGGTGATGTTCTGGCCCCAGAGGATGCAGATCCCGCACGACTCCTGGGGGTAACCCCCGGCGTCCACGGCCCACTTGGGGGCGCCGTCGCCCGTGTACCAACTGCCCGCGTTGAAGAGGTGGCGGGAGTACAGGTCCTGGTGGAAGTCCGGGTACACGCGGATTCCCGCGTCGAGGAAGGCGCCGATCTGGGCGGTGGCCGCCGCGAGATAGGCGGTGTCGACCTGGCCGCGTAGGGGCTCGGCCTGTGCCCAGGAGAGCAGGAAGCGTACGGAGTTGCCGCCGCCGAGAGCGCGCAGCGCCGTCGCCGACTTCCTCGCGTCGGCGACCGACGCGAAGGGCAGTCCGCCGTTCTCCTCCAGCTTCGTTTCGCCGGAGACGTTGTAGCCGCGCAGTACGACCTCGCGGCCGAGCGCGTCGGTGAAGTGACCGTCCTGGACGGTGAGGGTGGCGGCCGCGGATTCGTCGAACCAGAGGGAGTCGGGGAGTCCGTCCGCGGCGGCGGGCTGGGCGCCCGCCGCCGAGGGGAAGCCGGTGAGGAGTACGAGGACGCCGAGCAGACGCGCACGCAACTTCGACATGTTCATTACAGTGCGCGGGCGCAGGTCGGACCGTCAACACCCCTGACTCTTGAGTAAGTTTCTTGTTTCACCGGCCACTGTGACACGCTCATCGCCCAGACCGACGCGCGTCATGTTCAAACCCCGCGCACCCCACATTCAGACCCGGCGCGTCACGTTGAGCAGGTACTCCTTCCGGTCAAGCGGATTGAGATCGGTCCTCGGCCGGTCCGGTACCGTGCCGCGGACGACCGGCGCGTAGTGGTCGAAGACGCACTCCAGCTCGCCCTCGCCACGCGTCAACCCCGGTAGCTGCTGCTCCAGTTCATGCACCTCGGCGACCGGGACCCGGCCCTCCAGGACGCTCGTCGCGCCGCGCATCTGCGTGGTCTGCGGGACGGCTCGCTGCTTCGCGAGCAGCGGCAGCACGGCGCCCAAGGTGTCCGCCGGGGCCTCCAGGCGGAACCGGTGCATCGGCTCGTACACCCGCGTGCCCGCCTCCCGCAGCGCGCTCATCACCACGAGCGGTGTCAGGCCCCGGAAGTCGGCGCCGGTGCTGGACATGCTCTTGTCGAAGCCCTGGTGGGCATGGCTCTGCCGTGGCGAGTAGCCGGAGTGCGTCATGGTGACCGTGCAGTCGGTGACCCGCCATCCACGGATTCCCTGTTCCAGCGTCTGCCTCACGGTGTCCTCGACCGCCTTGAAGAACGCGTAGGGCATCGCCCCGAGTTCGACCTCCAGGCGGAACTCCACACCGGAATCGACGGGCGCCGGATCGATGCGCAGCCCGACGGTCGCGAGAAAGGGATGGGATCCCTTTCCGTTGAACTCGACCGCCGTACCGCTGCCGACCAGCCGTTCGATGCACAGAGGCGTCGTCTCGCGGAAGACGACGTCAATGCCGAATTCGTCGGCCAGGGTCGCCTGGATGACCTCTTTCTGCACTTCGCCGTAGAGCGACACCGAGGTTTCCTTGCGCAATTCGTCCTGGCGCAGGTTGATCAGCGGGTCCTGCTCGGCGAGTTGGGTGAGCGCGAGATGCAGCGCCCCTTTGTCGCGCGGACGGCTGGGGGCCACCACCGTTTCCAGCGTGGGCGGCGAGAAGTGCTGCTCGCCCGCCGACGATTTCCGCGGTACGCCGATGGTGTCGCCGATCCGGATGTCTCCCAGGCCCCAGAGTTTGCCGATCCGCCCCGCGGCCACGGACGTCTCCCGGACGGCTGAGCCCCGGTCGAAGACGCTGATCGCGGTGACCTTCCCGGCCTCGCCGTCGCGGAAGGTCAGCCGGTCGCGCGTCCGCAGCGCCCCGGAGAACATGCGGGCGTACGCGATCTTCTCCCCCGCCGGGCCGCGCTCGACCTTGAAGACGGTCCCCGAGACCGGGCCGTCGGCATCGCCCTCACCGGAAGGCAGCAACTCCTTGATGCCCGCGATCAGTTCCGCGATACCGGCGCCCGTCATGGCCGAGCCGAAGTACACCGGGTGCACCAACGCCTGACCGGTCTGCCGGACGAGGGAGGCGCGGAGCCGACCATCGGGGACGCGGCCCTCGACGTACGCGGTCAGCAGGTCGTCGTCGTGCTCGGCGAGCAGGTCGAGCAGCGGCGCCCTGAGCCTGGCGTCGTCGAAGGGAACGAAGTGGGCGCCGCGTGTGCCCGGTTCGCCGACCTCGCCCATCGGGACGATCGCGGGGGTGAGCCGCGCGGAGATCCGCTCCAGTACCCGCTCGTACTGCGCTCCGGCACGGTCGATCTTGTTCACGAAGACGAGCGTGGGGATCCGCAGCCGCTGAAGCGTCCGCATCAGCACACGGGTCTGGGCCTGTACGCCCTCCACGGCCGAGACGACGAGTACGGCGCCGTCCAGCACGCTCAGCACCCGCTCCACCTCGGCGATGAAGTCCGGGTGTCCGGGTGTGTCGATCAGATTGACGGTGACGTCGTCGATCGTGAAAGAGACGACGGCGGATTTGATCGTGATACCGCGCTGCCGCTCCAGCGCGAGGGAATCGGTCTGGGTGCTTCCGTCATCGACACTGCCGATCTCGTCGATGACCCCGACGGCGTGCAGCAGCCGCTCGGTCAGGCTTGTCTTACCGGCGTCTACGTGCGCCAGAATTCCCAGGTTGAGCATATGCACCGGGTGTCATGTCCTTTGGAGTGGGAGTGATTCCTTCCTGGGTGGACATGAACGAAGTGCGCATTGCTGCTCCTTGATCCCGGTGAACTGGTCCCGAGTAGTGCAGCAGATCGCCGTGCGCGACAGCAACGGATTTAAGCTCTCGGCCGGCCGGCTTCGCCTGGAGCGTGGCGCTCCTGCCCTGGTCACGGGCTGGATGCGACGCTTGGACCGGCCGCATTTCGATAGTGCACTCCGCAGCGAAGGGAGCCGGCGATGCGTGAGATCCTTCCGGCGCTCAACCGGTGGTACGCGGCGGGATCCCCGTTCGGGCTCGCCACCGTGGTCGCCGTCAGCCGCAGCGCGCCGCGCGATCCGGGCGCGGCGATGGCCGTGGGCCCCGGCGACGAGGCCGTGGGCAGCGTGTCCGGCGGCTGTGTCGAGGGCGCGGTCTTCGAACTGGCCCAAGAGGTGGTGGCCTCCGGCGAGGCACGCCTTGAGACCTTCGGGTACAGCGACGAGGACGCGTTCGCCGTGGGGCTGACCTGCGGCGGGGAGATCACACTCCTCGTTCGCCGGGTGACGCGCGAGGACGATCCCACCTTCGGGGCGGTGGCCGAGTCGGTGGCCGCGGGCCGCCCGGTGACCGTGGCGACGGTGCTCGACGGTCCGGCGTCACGCGGGGCCACCCTCGCGGTGTGGCCGGACGAGGTGGCCGGCTCGCTGGGGTCGACCGGTCTGGACGTGGCGGTCACGGCGGACGCCCGAGGGGAACTGGCCCAGGGGGCCACCGGGCAGCGGCACTACGGCCCGGACGGTGAGCGCCGCGAGGACGCCGTCACCGTCTTCCTGCACTCCTTCGCTCCCCCACCCCGCATGCTGGTCTTCGGCGCGATCGACTACGCCGCCGCCGTGGCCCGCATCGGCGCCTTCCTCGGCTACCGCGTCACGGTCTGCGACGCCCGCCCGGTCTTCGCCACCCCGAAACGGTTCCCGGCAGACGTGGAGGTCGTCGTCGACTGGCCGCACCGCTACCTCGGCGCTACGACGACGGACTCGCGGACGGTGATCTGCGTCCTCACCCACGACCCGAAGTTCGACGTGCCGCTGCTGGAGGAGGCTCTGCGCCGCCCGGCCGCGTACATCGGCGCGATGGGCAGCCGGCGTACCCACGACCACCGGATGAAGCGGCTGGTGGAAGCCGGGCTCGGCGAGAGCGAACTGTCCCGGCTGCGCTCACCGGTCGGGCTCGACCTCGGTGCCCGTACGCCCGAGGAGGTGGCCGTGTCCGTCGCCGCGGAGATCGTGGCGCTGCGCTGGGGCGGCAGCGGGGAGCCGCTCACGGCGACGGGCGGGGCGATTCATCCGAGGCCCGGCGGTCCATCACGAGGAGAAGCACCGTAGGGCGAAGAGCCACGACGTCAGCTGCGCGGGGGCAGCCGGTGGAGACGTACCTCGCCCAGTCGGCCGTCCGTCACCCACGCCGTCATGTACGTGCAGTGGGGCTGGCGGCGGCGGTCGGTCGGGGAGCCGGGGTTGAGAAGGCGCAGGCCGGTGTCCGTGGTCGTGTCCCAGGGGATGTGGCTGTGGCCGAAGACCAGGACATCCAGGTCGGGGAAGCGCTGGGCGCAGCGCGCCTCTCGGCCCTGGGCGGCGCCCGTCTCGTGGACGACTCCGAGGCGCAGGCCGTCCAGTTCGAGGCGGGCGACCTCGGGGAGGCGGGCGCGCAGGGCCGGGCCGTCGTTGTTGCCGTGGACGCCGACGAGCCGGCGGGAGCGGGCCTCCAGGAGGTCGAGGGTGGCGGTGTCCACCCAGTCGCCCGCGTGGATGACGACGTCGGCGAGCGGGAGTTCGGTGAGGAGCTGGGCGGGGAGCTCCTTGGCTCGCTTGGGGAGATGGGTGTCCGACATCAGCAGCAGGCGCACGCCCCCAGGGTGTCACTCGACGAGGGGTGTCACTCCGCGAGGGGGATCGGTCCACAAGGGTGTCAGTCGAGAATGATCTCGCTCCACACCTGTTTCCCGCCGCTGACCGGTACGGTCCCCCAGGCCGCGGACATCGCCTCGACGAGAAGGATGCCGCGTCCGCCGGTGGCCTCCCAGCCGATGTTGGTGGGCTTGATCGGGGTACGCGGTGAGTTGTCGGCGACCGCGATCCTGAAGCGGTTGTTGATGAGGGTGAGGTCGAGCCTGATCTGTCCGTCGGTGTGGACGAGCGCGTTGGTGACGAGTTCGGAGACGACGAGGAGTGCGGCGTCCGCGTCGCCGCGTCTGCCCCAGGCGTGCAGGGTGCGCCTGGTGAATCGACGGGCGTGCCGGACCGCCTCCGGGACGCGCCAGACCGTCCAGCTCTCGCGGAGTGGGCGCAGCTCCATGCCGTCGTAGCGCATCAGGAGGAGGGCGACGTCGTCGCCGCGGTTGGCGCCGGCGAGGAGTCGGTCGGCCACGAGTCCCAGGTGAGCGGGGTCGGCGGCGGCCAGCTCTCCGGCGAGCCTGTCCAGACCGTCCTCGATGTCGATCTCCGCGGACTCGACGAGACCGTCCGTGGTCAGGGCGACGATCGTGCCGGGCGGCAGGCGCAGTGGGCTCATGGGGAAGTCGGCCTGGGTGAGGACGCCCAGTGGCGGCCCGCCTTCGGACCAGGCGATCTCCGTACGGCCGTCCGGGTGACGCAGCACCGGGGGCAGATGCCCGGCGCGTACGTACCATGCGAAGCCCTCCTCCATGTCGACGTCGACATAGCAGCAGGTAGCGAAGAGGTCGGTCTCCAGGTCCATGAGGAGCCGGTTGGCGTGCGAGACCACGACGTCCGGGGGGTGTCCTTCGACGGCGTAGGCGCGCAGGGCGGTGCGCATCTGGCCCATCAGGGTCGCGGCCGAGGCGTTGTGTCCCTGGACGTCGCCGATGACGAGGGCGACGTGGTTGTCGGGCAGCGGGATCACGTCGTACCAGTCGCCTCCGACCTCCAGGCCCGACGTGGTGGGCAGATAGCGGGCGACGGCGACCGCGCCTGGCAGCTTGGGCAGGCGGCGCGGGAGCAGGGTGCGCTGGAGCATGCCGATCAGTTCGTGTTCGGCGTCGAAGGCGTGGGCGCGCATCAGGGCCTGGCCGGTGAGGCCCGCGGCCGCGGTGAGCAGAGCGCGCTCGTCGGGGCCGAAGTCGTGCGGGGCGTCCCAGCCGATCAGGCAGGCTCCGGCGACCCGTCCGGCGGCGGGCAGCGGCAGGACGGCGAGGCCGCCGGGACCCACGTCGGCGAGGGCGGGTTCCAGGTCGGTCCCGGCGGGCCAGATCGCGGCGCGCCCGTCGCTCAGGGCCGCGGCGAGGGTCGGCATGCCACGCACGGGCGCGTCGGGCCACTCCGAGCGCCATTCGGCCCGCCACAGTTCGGGCCAGGCCGCCGGCTCGGGCGGGTCCAGCACGGTGACGATGAGGCGATCGCCCTCCAGTTCCGCGACGGCGATCCGGTCGGCCCCCAGGGGCTTGCGGAGGGCCGCGACCACGGCCCGGCCCACGTCGCGGACGGTGCCGGCGGTGGCCAGGGCGGCGGCGAGCCGCTGGACGCGGGCGACCTCGTTGCCCCCCGAGCGCAGTTTCGAGGCGTCGGAGACGGTGCCGACAAGGCGCCCCGGGAGGCCCTCGCCGCCGGGCAGGAGGTGTCCGCGCAGTCGCAGCCATTTCTGCTCGCCGGACGGCTGAAGGATCCGGAACTCCAGCTCGCGGTCGCCGATGGACATGTGGTCCGCCTCCACCACGGACATCAGCGAGGGCAGGTCCTCCGGAACGGTCAGCGACAGCAGCGTCTCCACCTTGCCGTCGAAGTCGGCCGGACTCAGGCCGAAGAGCTCCAGCATCTCCTCGTCGACCTCGACGCGCCCGGTGTCCATGGCGAGGCTGAACGAGCTGGCGGGCAGCTCCTCGGCGTCCGTCTCGGTGGCGGGCGGCGGGCAGACGACGGCCTCTGCGATCAGGGCCAGGCACTCCCGGTCCTCGAGGCCGAAGCCAGAGGGGTGCTCGCTGACGGCGAGCAGACAGCCGTCGTCGCGCAGCGGAAGGACGGCCAGCGAGAAGTCCTGGGAGGGCAGTCGCCGGGCGTCGGCGCGCCGGTCGACCTCCTGCGGGCCGAGCCACAGCGACCGGCCCGAGCGGTGCGCGTCGGCGACCGGGGATCCGCCGGTGACGGGGTAGCCGTCGCGCAGCCCGTAGAGCGTTTTCGGCACGCCCGCCGACTCGGCGAGGCGCAGTTCTTCGCCGCCCCGGGTCGGGGAGTAGACCGCGACGACGGTCGCACCGGTGAAGACGAGAGCCTGTTCGAGTACGCGGCGGAGCCGCTCGCGGGGTTCGAGATCGGTTGTGAGCGTCTTGAGGGCAAGTTCGGCGCGTGGCGTTCTCGTTCTGCGTCCCGCAACGTCCTCACTGACCACGTCCGTCATTACAGCGCTTCCGGGGCTCCGGCGCAGCCCCTGTGACCGTTCCGGACCTGCCAGACCTGTGGCAAAGCCCGCCTCCGCGGTCCCACGGCTGGTCCCCGGCGGCTCCCGCTCGCCGTGCGCGAGGAGCCGCCAGGAGAGAGCCTTGACCTCGGGGACCTGATCACGCGGCCCTGCGAGGAGGTGGCCGACGTGTCCGACTCGCATGGATCCTGGCAGGCGCCGGCCACTCGAATAGTGCCGGCGGGAAGCCCCCTGCTGTCTCTGGCGCTGGCCTCGATGATGGACGAGGTGCACGCCCACTCGGGCGCCGTGTATCTGTTGGCGCCTGGTGAAGCGGTCCTGGAGATGGCGGTGATGGCGGGGCTGCCCAGGGCCTTCGCCGCCCCGTGGGAGCGGGTGGGGCTCAGCGCGCCGATCCCGGTCGCCGAGGCGGCACGGAAGCGGCAGCTGGTCTGGGTCAGCGGCGAGGAGCAGATGGCCGGCCGCTTCCCCCGGGTCGCCGTGGTGCTCCCCTACCCCTTCGCACTGGCCGCGCTCCCGGTGGCGACCGAGCACACCGTGTACGGCGCCGTCTACGTGACCTGGCCCGGATCGCATCCACCGGAACTGTCCGACCGGGAGCGGGACCAGCTCACCGCGGCCTGCGACCGGCTCGCGCTGCGCCTTGAGCGGGCCGCCGCGGCGAACCATCCGGCCCGTCCCGAGGCGGATCTGCTCTCCACGGCCGCCGCGGCAACGAAGTCCGGCACGCCCGGCACGGTGGAGGCGGCAAGGATGGTGGCGCGACTGCCGTACGGGCTGTGCGCGCTGGACCTGCACGGGCGTGTCGGCTTCGCCAACGCGGCGACGGCGAAGCTGCTCGGCGTCCCGGTCGAAGACCTGCTGGGCACCCCGTTGTGGGCGTCCGTGCCCTGGCTCAACGACCCGGTCTACGAGGACCGCTACCGTGCCGCGCTGATCAGCCAGCGCGTGACGTCCTTCGTGGCGCTGCGGCCGCCCGGCGACTGGCTGTCGTTCCGTCTCTATCCCAGCACGAACGGGTTGAGCGTACGGATCTCGCGAGCGCGGGCGGTGTCCGAGATGCGGCGTGCCGAACCGGAGCACAGCGACGATCCCGCCCCGGGGCTGGTGACCATCTCCCATGTGCTGAGCCTGGCCAGCGCGCTGACGGAGGCGGCGAGTGTGCAGGACGTGGTGCAACTGGTCGCCGACGAGATCGCGCCCGCCGTCGGCAGCCAGACCCTGGTGGTGCTCGGCACCCGGGCCGGACGTCTGCACGTGCTCGGGCATCGGGGGTATCCCGACGCCGGCGTCGTGGAGCGCTTCGACGGGCTGCCGCTCGACGCGGAGACGCCGGGGGCGCAGACGCTGAGCAGCGGTGTTCCCGCCTTCTTCGACTCCCGTGAGCAGTTGGAGCGTCTCTATCCGTCCCGGTCCACGACACCCGACGGCATGGCGGCGTGGGCGTTTCTGCCGCTCATCGCCTCCGGTCGTCCGGTGGGCGTCTGCGTCCTCGGATATCCCGAAACACATTCCTTCCCCGCGGACGAGCGTGCCGTCCTGACGAGCCTGGGCGGTCTGATCGCGCAGGCACTGGCGCGGGCCCTCCTCTATGACGCCAAGCTCCGGCTGGCGCACGGTCTGCAGGCCGCGCTGCTCCCGCACTCCCTGCCCTCGGTGCCCTCGATCGAGGCGGCCGCGCGCTATCTCCCGGCCACCCAGGGCATGGACATCGGCGGGGACTTCTACGACCTGGTGCTCTCACAGGGCCGGGCGGCGGCGGTGATCGGCGACGTGCAGGGGCACAACGTGACGGCGGCGGGCCTGATGGGGCAGATCCGTACGGCTGTACGGGCGTACACGACCGTCGGCCAGCCGCCCGGGGAGGTCATGCGCAGCACCAACCGGCTGCTGATCGACCTGGGCAGTGAACTGTTCGCCAGCTGTCTCTATCTGCGGCTCGACCCCGCGCGCGGGGTGGCCGTCGTGGCGCGGGCGGGGCATCCGCCTCCGCTGCTGCGGCGACCGGACGGCAGAGTCCGGGTACTCGACCTGGCCGGGGGGCCACTGCTCGGGATCGACGCCTCGGCGACGTATCCGACGACCGAGGTCCCGCTCGCCCCGGGTTCCGTGCTCGCCCTCTATACCGACGGCCTGATCGAATCCCCGGGCGTCGACATCGAGGACGCCCTCGCCGCCCTCGGCCAACAACTCGCCGAGAAGGGCGACCAGCCGCTCGACGTACTGGCCGACACCCTCGTCCAACCCGACGACGAGGCGGCGACACAGGAGCGGCCCGACGATGTCGCGCTGCTGCTTCTGCGGGCGCTCGGCTGAAGCCCGACTGCGTGGACGCGGAGTGGTCCGGGGCGACTGCCCGGACGCGGAGTGGTCCGGCCCTCCCGCCGGAAGGCCGGACCTTTCCACTGTCGGCCGGGGTCGCTGTATGCCGCGGCCGGGTCAGTGGCTCTGAGACACCGGGGGTGGGGGGACACCGGTGTGGGGGGAGCACCGGTGTGGGGCGGTCACCGGTGTCAGGGGTTGATGTTCACGAGTCCCGAGCCGTCGTCCAGACCGGAGCCGGTGTCGTCACCCGTGTCTCCCGACTGGTCGCCGGCCGCCGGGGCACTGGCGCCGGCGCTGGGCTCGACCGCTCCGGGGTCTTCCGCGCCGGCTCCGGCGCCTCCGGCCGCGTCGCCCGCGCCGAGCGTCGCACCGACCGCTGCCAGCGCGGTGGTGACAGGCTGGAAGAAGGTCTCGCCACCGACGGTGCAGTCGCCGCTGCCGCCGGAGGTCAGGCCGATCGCGCTGCCGTCCTGGGTGAAGAGGGAGCCGCCGCTGTCGCCGGGCTCGGCGCAGACATCGGTCTGGATGAGACCGATGACCGTGCCCTCGGGGTAGTTGACGGTGGCGTCGAGACCCAGGACCGTGCCGTCGAAGAGACCCGTGGTGCTGCCCATGCGGAAGACCTGCTGGCCCACGGCGGCTTCGGCGGCCTGGGCGATCTCGACGGTCTGGCCGTCGCCGATGTCGACCACGCTGGCCGTCACGGTGGCCGGGTCGTCGTACTTCACGAGGGCGAAGTCGCCGTCGCCGGGGAAGGTGGCCTGGTCGACGGTGGCGATCGGGGCGCCGCCCTGCGCGTCCGACCACTCGGCGAACGCGACACCGCAGTGGCCCGCGGTGAGGAAGGCGGGGGTGCCGTCGCCCGCGGTGACGTTGAAGCCGAGGGAGCAGCGGGCACCGTCGCTGAAGATGGCGTCACCGCCGTCGACGAAGGTCTTGAAGGTGCCCGCGGACTTCGTGATGGTCGCCACGCCCGAGCCGAGGCCCTGGACGGTCGACTCCAGCGTGTCCCAGCCGGTG
This sequence comes from Streptomyces sp. NPDC058470, assembly GCF_042721055.1. NCBI lineage: Bacteria > Bacillati > Actinomycetota > Actinomycetes > Kitasatosporales > Streptomycetaceae > Streptomyces > Streptomyces sp. NPDC058470. The sequence continues at coordinate 73,811 of NZ_JBHXMF010000011.1, read as the reverse complement.
CCCGTGACGGTGGAGTCGGCGGTGACGCGGATCTCGTTGGTCTTCGGGTCGACGGACCACGCGGTGCCCGGGATCGTCGCGTCGGCCTTGAGCGTCGCGGCGGCGTTCTCGAGCGTGTCGGTGCTGTTCTGCACCTGGTTGGGGACCGCGCCGGCCGCCCTGATCTCGTTGATCACCTTGCTGTCGTCACCGACGACGTTGATGATGACCTGCTGGTTGGCCGCGTCGTAGTACGACCCGGCGAAGGCGTCACCCAGTTGGGAGGCGAGCTGGGAGGCCAGGTCCGATACGTCGGCCGCCTTGAAGGTCTTGGCGCTCGCGGTGGCGTCGTCCGAGTCCGTCTGGGACGCCATGGCGTTCGGCAGGAAGAGTGCCGCCGCTCCGAGCGCCGCCACGCTGCCTGCCGCTATCGCGGCCTTGCGCTTGGGTATGCGTTTGTGACTCAACTTCTGACCTCCTGGGGACGGGGTCCGTTGCCACCGTCTTGCGGCTGAACTGGGGGGCGCCTGGATGCCTGTTGATACGCACGCGTCACACGGGGTGTTCAACTCCATTCGCACATGGCGGGAGTTGGGCAGGCCAAAGGCGTGGATTGCGAGGCAATCAGGTCCTTCTGTGCGCCCATCCCGGCCTACAGGCCCCTTCGGTGAGCCATGTGGCACGCTCCGCGCGTGTTCGGTCACAGACCGTCGACAAGACCGAGCGGAATCCCGGATTCTGTGAATCTGCACATCGAATGCGCAACGAGGTCACCCCGTGCGACGGATCTCCACAGAGCGCCGGGGCACGCGGGGCCATTGGGGCGGGAGTGTCCAGTTCGGAAACCGGATGCCGAGCGCACGCACACAGCGAGGACACCCGGACTGTGAAGGACTCGCCGTCGAACGGTGCACGCTCCTGCACGGTTGACCGGTTGTGGAGATCAATCGCCCTGATGGGAGCGGCTGTTGACTGGAGGCGTGCTGCGGCAGCGTGCTTTGATCCATGGCACCGCGGGGGTCACGGGTCATTCCGGGCTCCCGGCAACGGGTGCCCGACGCCCGCGGTCGCGGCCGACCATCTGTCCCCAGAGGGGGCCGCTCTCCCCCTTATGAATACGCACACGAAGGGAAGTTCCATCATGAACTCCACCCCCCAGGTTGCCACCGCCGAGATCTCGGACGCCGACCTCGACGCCGTTTCGGGCGGTCTCGCCCTGGACGCCGTTGGCACCGTCACGGGAATCGTGGACTCGGTCGCCCCGGGCGTCCTCCCGCTGGTCGGCTCGGTCGTCAGCACCGTCGAGGGTGTCACCGGCCTGAACGTCACCGGCGTGGTCGCTGGTCTCTGATCTCCATCAGTGCCCTCGAGTCCCGGAACCGCTCCATGGTTCCGGGACTCTCGGGTGCCGTAAGCCTATCGAACAGGTGAGGGAAGTCCCTTGCAGTTCCGCCAACAGGCCCTCGCCAAGCTGCAGTCGCCGGAAGAACTCGACCTTCCGGTGCGTTTCGCCCGCCCCCAGGGCTGGCTCGTCCTGTCCGTGACGGTCCTCGTCATGGCGGCGGCCTCCGTCTGGGCGGTGACGGGCACCGTGGCGTCCACGGTCGGCGCACCCGCCATCCTCACGCACGGGGAGGGCAGTTACGTGCTGCAGAGCCCGGTCGCCGGGCAGGTCACCGCGGTCCTCGCGGAGGAGGGCGAACGGCTCGCCGCCAACGCCCCTCTGCTCCAGGTCCGTACCGCGCAGGGCGAGACGGCCGTCGTCCGCACGGTCGCCGCCGGGCGCGTCACCGCGCTGGCCGCCACCATCGGCGCGATCATCTCGACCGGTGCGAACGTCGCGGCCGTCGAGAAGGTCGCCCACGCGAACGATCCGCTGTACGCGACGGTGTACGTCCCCGCCGAGAACGCCGCCACGATCCCCGAGAACGCAGCGGTGGACCTCACCGTCCAGTCGGTGCCGACCCAGCAGTACGGGGTGCTGCGCGGCCATGTGAAGGCGGTCGACCGGACGGTCCAGACCCAGCAGCAGATCGCCGCCTTCCTCGGCGACAACCAGTTGGGCGAGCAGTTCACGAAGGACGGCAGGCCGGTGGCCGTCCTGGTCCGCCTCGACCCCAGGTCCAGCACGAAGAGCGGCCTCAAGTGGTCCTCGGCGGACGGCCCGCCGTTCGCGCTGACCTCCATGACCCTGGCCTCGGCCTCTATCCGGCTGGCCGATCAGCGCCCCGTCGATTGGCTTCTCCCGTGACCACCGCGCAGGACACCCACGGCAGACGCCGCGCCGCCCCGCCCAAACGCCCGGTCCCCAAAGGCAGGCGCAAGACCGTGCGCACCCCGACCGTGCTCCAGATGGAGGCGGTGGAGTGCGGCGCGGCCTCGCTCGCCATGGTGCTCGGCCACTACGGCCGGCACATCCCCCTCGAAGAGCTGCGCATCGCCTGCGGTGTCTCCCGGGACGGCTCGCGCGCCAGCAACCTGCTGAAGGCGGCGCGCAGTTACGGCCTGACGGCCAAGGGCATGCAGATGGACACGGCCGCGCTCGCCGAGGTGCGGGCGCCCGCGATCCTGTTCTGGGAGTTCAACCACTACGTCGTGTACGACGGCATGGGGCGCCGGTTCGGACGGCGCGGCGTGCACATCAACGATCCCGGCAAGGGCCGTCGTTTCGTGCCGATGGAGGACTTCGACACCAGCTTCACCGGCGTCGCCCTGGTCATGGAGCCGGGCCCCGACTTCCACCGGGGCGGCCGCAAGCCGGGCGTCCTTGGTGCCATGCCGGCCCGGCTGCGCGGAACCTCTGGCACCATGCCCGCGGCCGTCCTGGCGAGTCTGCTGCTTGTCGTGGTCGGCGCGGCGGTGCCCGCGCTCAGCCGGACGTACATCGACAGCTACCTGATCGGCGGTCAGTCCTCGTTGCTCGGCGTGCTGTTCGCGTCGATGGGCGCCTCGGTGGCACTGACGGTGGTGCTGACGTGGCTGCAGCAGGCGAACCTGCTGCGCGGTCGCATCATCTCCTCGACGCTCTCCAGCGCCCGCTTCCTGCGCCATCTGCTGCGGCTGCCGGTCACCTTCTTCTCCCAGCGCAGCCCGGCCGACCTGGTGCAGCGGCTCCAGTCGAACGACGCGGTGGCCGAGACCCTGTCCCGTGACCTCGCGGCGGCCGGGGTGGACGCGGTCGTGGTCGTGCTCTACGCGGTGCTCCTCTACACCTACGACCCGCAACTCACGGCCGTCGGCATCGGCGTCGCGCTGCTCAACGTGGTCGCGATGCGGGTGGTGATCCGGCTGCGTTCTACGCGCACCGCGAAGCTGCGCGCGGACAGTGCCCGGCTGACCAACACGGCGTACAGCGGGCTCCAGTTGATCGAGACGATGAAGGCCACCGGCGGCGAGGACGGCTACTTCCGCAAGTGGGCCGGGCAGCACGCGACCACGCTGGAGGAGGAGCAGCGCCTCGGCGTGCCGAGCGCCTGGCTGGGCGTGGTCGCGCCGATGCTCGCGACGCTCAACAGTGCGCTGATCCTGTGGATCGGCGGGATGCGGGCCATCGAGGGCGGCATCTCGGTCGGTCTGCTGGTCGCCTTCCAGTCCCTGGTGACCCGCTTCACCGCGCCGATCACCCGCCTCAACGGTGTCGCGGGCCGCATCCAGGACTTCGCGGCGGACGTCGCCCGCCTCAAGGACGTCGAGAACTTCCAGGCGGACCCGCTGTACGACCGCCCCGGTACCGCCGATTCCACCCGCCGCCTGCACGGCCACGTCGAGCTGGAGAACATCACGTTCGGCTACAGCCCGCTCGACAAGCCCCTGCTGACCGGCTTCTCCCTGACGGTCGGCCCGGGCCAGCAGGTGGCCCTGGTCGGCGGCTCGGGCAGCGGCAAGTCGACGGTGTCCCGGCTGATTTCGGGCCTGTACGCCCCGTGGGAGGGCACGATCCGTATCGACGGCCGGCGCCTGGACGACATCCCGCGCGGCGCCCTCGCCTCCTCCGTCTCCTTCGTCGACCAGGACGTCTTCCTCTTCGAGGGGACGGTCCGCGACAACGTGGCGCTGTGGGACCCGTCGATCCCGGACGAGGCGGTCGTCGCGGCGCTGGAGGACGCGGCGCTGTACGACGTCATCACGCGCCGGCCGGGAGGCATCCAGAGCCGGGTCGAGCAGGACGGCCGGAACTTCTCCGGCGGCCAGCGTCAACGTCTGGAGATCGCGCGGGCGTTGGTGCGCAGGCCCAGCATCCTGGTGCTCGACGAGGTGACCAGCGCGCTGGACGCGGAGACCGAGCAGACCGTCATCGACAACCTGCGCAAGCGCGGCTGCGCGTGTGTGGTGATCGCACACCGGCTCAGCACCGTGCGCGACAGCGACGAGATCGTCGTACTCCAGCACGGCACGATCGTGGAACGCGGGCGGCACGACGCCCTGGTGGCGGCCGGCGGTCCGTACGCCCAGCTGGTCAAGGAGCGATGAGATGACGACCGTCAGCGAGGGCGATGTCGTCCTCGGCGCGCTCGGCGGCATGGGCACCCCCGTCGACAGTTCCGCCCTCAACCGCCTTGATCTGGAGGGCCCGCAGATCCTGTGGCTCGTCGCGGCGGGCGCCATGGACCTGTTCGCGGTCGACGCCGTCCAGCAGGGCCACTGGCACCACCTCGGCCGCCTCGAAGCGGGCTCCCTGCTCCTCGGCCCGGTCACCGGCCCCCAACACACCCTGGTCGGGCGGCCGTTGCGCGACTGCGTGGTGCGCCGGATCGGGCTGCGCGAGCTGTACCAGCAGGCCGACACACGGACCTGGTCGTACGACGAGTACGGCAACGCCCAGTACGTGCCGCCCACTTCGAGCCCGCTGGAGTACGCCCTCGCGCTCGGCGTGGGCCGCAGCCTTTCCATCCTCTTCCAGGCGCCGATGGCCCACGAGAACGCCGCCGCGCTCACCGACGATGACGTCTTCTGGATGCAGGTGCCGCCCGGCAGTGTGCAGTACGGCTCCCTGTACGGCGCTCAGGCGGCGGCCGACCTGCTGATGGACTCCGGTGTCTGGCAGCGCATGGTCGACCAGCAGTACCGGCTCCTCACCACCCTCGACCGTTGGATCGAGCGGCTGGAGTCAGGCCACGAGGACCGTACGGCGGCGGGCATCAAGGCGGGCGAGGCCGTGCGCGCCCAGGCCGACCGGACGCTGCTCGCGTCGATCGGCAAGCAGTCGGCGAAGCGCCCGACGGCCGCCGACGCGGACGCCACGTACGCGGCCTGCAAGCTGGTCGCCGACGCGGCCGGGATCACCCTCGCGAAGGCCCTCCAGAGCGGCACGGAGAGCGAGCGGATCGACCCCGTCGAGCGGATCGCGATCGCCTCGCGCGTCCGCGCCCGTGCCGTACGTCTCGACGGGCACTGGTGGCACGACAACATCGGCCCGCTGGTGGGCCACCGTGCCGTCTCGGGCAGTCCGGTCGCCCTGCTGTGGCGGCGCGGCGGATATGTCGCCGTACAGCCGTCCTTGGGACGCGAGACGCCGGTCGAGAAGGCCAACGCCGGGGAGTTCGAGGCGCAGGCCGTGATGTTCTACCGGCCGCTGCCCGAACGGTCGTTGAGCCCCCTGCGGCTGATGAGGTTCTGCCTCCGGGGCACCGGCGGCGACATGCGCAACCTCGCGATCAGCTCTCTGGTGACCGTCGCGATCGGCGCGATCGTGCCGATCGCGACCGGCAAGGTGCTCGGCGAGTACGTGCCCAGGGCCCAGCACAGCCTCATCGTGCAGGTCTGCCTCGCCATCATGATCAGCAGCGTGGTGTCGGCGGCGTTCACGCTGCTGCAGAACCTCACCATCCTGCGACTGGAGGGCCGGATCGAGGCAACGCTCCAACCTGCCGTGTGGGACCGGCTGTTGCGCCTGCCCACGAAGTTCTTCACCTCCCGCTCCACGGGTGAACTGGCCAGCGCGGCCATGGGGATCAGCGCGATCCGCCGCCTGCTCGCGGGCGTCGGTCCGACCCTCGCCCAGGCGGGCACCATCGGCGCGATGAACCTGGGCCTGCTGCTCTGGTACAGCGTTCCCATGGCGCTGGCCGCGATCGGCATGCTCGTCGTCATCGCCGCCGTGTTCCTGGGACTCGGCCTGTGGCAGGTGCGCTGGCAGCGCCATCTGGTGGTGCTCAGCAACAAACTGAACAACCAGGCCTTCCAGACCCTGCGCGGCCTGCCGAAACTGCGGGTCGCGGCAGCCGAGAACTACGCGTACGCGGCCTGGGCGGGCGAGTTCGCGCGCAGCCGCGAGCTCCAGCAGAAGGTCGGCCGGATCAAGAACCTCACCACGGTGATGGGCGCGGTCTATCTGCCCCTCTGCTCCCTGCTGATGTTCATGCTGCTCGCGGGCCCGGCGCGCGACTCGCTGTCGGCCGCCGAGTTCCTCACCTTCAACACCTCGATGACGATGCTGCTGACCTCGGTCACCTCGATCACCGGCGCGTTCGTCTCGGCAGCGGCCGCGCTGCCGATGTTCGAGGAGATCAGGCCGGTGTTCGACGCGACACCCGAGGTGCGCGTGGCGAGCACCCGCCCCGGAGTCCTGTCCGGCGCGATCGAGGCCCGCGGCCTGTCCTTCCGCTACACCGACGACGGCCCGCTGGTCCTGGACGAGGTGTCCTTCGACGTGCAGCCGGGCGAGTTCGTGGCGATCGTCGGCCCCAGCGGCTGCGGCAAGTCCACGCTGCTGCGGCTGCTCATCGGCTTCGACAAGCCGGTGTCGGGCAGCGTCCTGTACGACGGCCAGGATCTGGCGGCCCTCGACCAGTCCGCCGTACGCCGCCAGTGCGGTGTCGTGCTCCAGCACGCGCAGCCGTTCACCGGATCGATCCTGGACTGCATCTGCGGCACCGAGCCGTACACGCCCGAGGAGGCGATGGCGGCGGCCCAGATGGCGGGCCTCGCCGAGGACATCAAGCGCATGCCGATGGGCCTGCACACCATCGTCTCCGGCAGCGGCTCGGTCTCCGGCGGCCAGCGCCAGCGCCTGATGATCGCCCAGGCGCTGATCCGCCGCCCCCGCATCCTCTTCTTCGACGAGGCGACCAGCGCCCTGGACAACGAGACCCAGCGCACGGTCATCGAGAGCACCCGGGCGCTCAACGCCAGCCGCGTGGTCATCGCGCACCGGCTGTCCACCGTGATGGACGCGGACCGCGTCATCGTCATGGAGGCCGGCAAGGTCGCCCAGCAGGGCCCGCCCGCGCAGCTCCTCGCGGACACGAGCGGGCGGCTGCACGAACTGGTGCGGCGGCAGATGCGCTGAGGCGGTCAGTCGAGCCCGGGTACCGGGGCTCCGGAGGGGATCCCGGCCTCGACGTACCTGCGGTAGATCTCCCGCCAGGCCGCGGTGCTCCCGGCGTGCGGTCCCTCGGGCTCCTCGCCCCGCGCGTGCGCGTCGAGGGCGCCCAGGCACACCTCCCAGCCGGCGCCGTTGCGCGCGGCGGTGTTCTCAGCCTCCAGGACGTCGGTGAGCGTGAACCGGGTGCGCTTATCGTCCAGTGCCTCCAGGTCGAAGTGCAGCTCGTCGCCGCCCCACTCGAAGGAGAGGTGCCGGGGTGAGTCGATCGCGATGACGCGGCCCGTGGACTCCGGCATGTTCGGGTCACCGCTGAAGGTGATGGTTCCGCCGGGGCGCAGGTCGATCTCGGCGCGCGAGGGGAACCAGTGGGCCAGCTCGTCGATGTCGGTCACGAACTGCCAGACGCGCTCGACGGGACGGTCGTAGGTCCGGCTGAGGCGGACGGCGGGGCGACCGTCGTCGAGGGTGAGGTAGCTACCGGTGGGGGCCTGGGACTCGGCGGACATGGTGGCTCAGTCCTTCGGGGAGGGCACTGCTGGGGCTTCGGGCTCGGTCAAGGATTACCCCGCCGCTCGGGGCCCGTCCACGGCGTGACACTCCGACGAGACCCGGGTCACTCATCGAAACGTTGCAGTTTCGATAGAAGGGGTCTAGCCTCTACGTGTACGAAACGGTTTCGTTTACCTGCGCGAAACCCTTTGCAACTTCCCTGGAGTTTCCGATGCCTCAGACAGTGACCGAAGGTGCCCGTTCGGGTGCCATGGACGCCTCGTCGGCGAATTTGACGAAGCGGTGGTGGATCCTCGCGATCATCGGGATCGCGCAGCTCATGGTGGTCCTGGACGCCACCATCGTGAACATCGCCCTGCCGTCCGCCCAGGCGGACCTGGGCTTCTCCGACGGCAACCGGCAGTGGATCGTCACCGCCTACTCCCTGGCTTTCGCCTCGCTGCTGCTGCTGGGCGGACGCATCGCCGACCTCTTCGGGCGCAAGCCCGCCTTCCTCATCGGTGTCTCCGGATTCGCCGCGGCCTCCGTGCTGGGCGGCGCCTCCACCAGCTTCGGGATGCTGGTCACCGCACGCGCCCTGCAGGGCATCTTCGGCGCGCTGCTCGCACCGGCCGCGCTCTCGCTGCTGAACACGACGTTCACCGAGGCGAAGGACCGCGCCAAGGCGTTCAGCGTGTTCGGCGCGATCGCCGGCGCCGGTGGCGCGCTGGGGCTGCTGCTCGGCGGTGTGCTGACCGACGCGCTCGACTGGCGCTGGACCCTGTACGTCAACCTCATCTTCGCGATCATCGCCTTCGTCGGCGGCTGGGTGCTGCTGAACAACCACCGCGACGCCGCGAACTCCAAGCTCGACCTGCCGGGCACCCTGCTGGTCTCCTCCGGACTCTTCGCCCTGGTCTACGGCTTCTCCAACGCCGAGACGCACGACTGGAGTTCGCCCGCCACCTGGGGCTTCCTGGCCGCGGGCGGCGTGCTGCTGGCGGCGTTCGCCCGGTGGCAGACCCGTGCCAAGCACCCGCTCCTTCCGCTGCGCGTACTGCTCGACCGCAACCGCGCCGCTTCGTTCATCGCCATTCTGATCACCGGCGCGGGCATGTTCGGCGTCTTCCTCTTCCTGACCTACTACCTCCAGCTGAACCTGGGCTTCAGCCCGACCAAGACGGGCCTGTCGTTCCTGCCGATGATGGCGGCCCTGATGATCATGGCCCAGGTCTCCACCACCATCCTGGTGCCGCGCGTCGGGCCGAAGGTCGTCATCCCGGCGGGCTTCGCGATCGCCGCGATCGCCATGGCCTGGCTGACCGGCATCGGTGTCGGCTCGTCCTACACGACCGCCGTCCTGCCGCAGTTGATCCTCATCGGCGTGGGTCTGGGCATCGTGATGCCGCCCGCGATGTCGCTGGCCACCATCGGGATCGCGGCCGAGGACGCGGGAGTCGCCTCCGCGACGGTCAACACCATGCAGCAGGTGGGCGGTTCGATCGGTACGGCGCTGCTGAACACGCTGGCCGCGAGCGCCGCGACGAGCTACCTGGCCGGCAGGAACCCGGCCGACAAGCTGGTCCAGGCGCAGGCGACGATCGAGAGCTACACCACCGCCTTCTGGTGGTCGGCCGGCTTCTTCGCCGCGGGCGCGGTGATCACCTTCCTGCTCTACCGCCGCGGAAAGCTGGAGCGGGACGTCAACGACGCCGCCGCACCGGTCGTCCACATGTGATCGCGTCCTGACCCAACGATCAACGATCACCCCTGAACCGAGGGGCCGCCGTCTGCAGGGAGACGGCGGCCCCTCATCCCTCTTTTACGGGCCGGCCCCTCGTCCGCCTCCGGTAGCGGGCCGTCGCGACCGCGAGGCGAGCCTGCCGGGCCAGCTCGTTCTGCGGTACGGCGGGCCGGTACACGACGAGTCCCCGCTCCCGTTTCTCCAGCCTCAACTCGCCTGATGTGGGCGCGACTTCACCGTCGTACGCGAGAGCGTCCGTGCCGGTCAGACCCTCCAGCCCGACCCGGGAGACTCGTTCGGCGCTGTAGACCCGGGAGCGGCCGAGGGCACCGGCGAGCGCGGAGACGACGACCCTGGTGCGGGCGAGCCGGTGGTCGCAGTCGATCAGCCGCAGGTCCAGGAGTCCGTCGTCCAGGCGCGGCCAGAAGGCGGGGGCGAAGCCGTCGGGGACATAGCGGCCGTTGCCCGCGAAGAGCAGCCACAGGCGCCGGGGGCGGCCGTCGACCCGCAGCTCGATGGGGGTTGCGGTGCGCAGCACCCGGGTGAGGGCGACGACGGCGGCCGGCCATTTGCCCCATCGCTCCTCCAAGTGCTCACGGATCCGGACGAGTTCGGGGTAGAGGCCGATGCTGAAGGTGTTGAGGAACCGCACCTCGTGCCCGGCCGACGGGCGCGCCACACCGATGTCCACGGCCACCGCCTCGCCCCGGGCGACCGCCACGGCGGTGTCCTCGAAGTCGGGTACGCCCACGTCCTGCGCGAAGTGGTTGAGGGTGCCGCCGGGGAACACCGCCAGCGCGAGCCCCCGTTCGGCCGCCGCGCGCGCCGCCGCGTTGACGCTGCCGTCACCCCCGCACACGCCCAGCGCGCCGCCCGCCGCCGCGGCCCGCTCCACCGCCTCGGCGAGCAGCTCGGCGAAGTCGTCGTCCGGGGCGCGTTCGATCAGCTCGGCTTCCGGCAGCAGACCACGCAGCCGTTCGGCGGGCTGCAGTCCCGTCGTGGGTGCTCCGGTACCGGCCCGGCTGTTGACGAAGACGACCAGCCCCCGGCCCGCGGGCAGCGCGGGCGCGTCGGCCTCGGGCCGCTCCCGCTCGGGGCGTACAGGGTGCGGCGGCCACCAGCGGCAGGTCAGTGCGGCGGCCCCGGCGCCGATCGCGATCCCGGCCAGCACGTCTCCTGGGTAGTGCACGCCGACGTAGACACGCGAAAAGGCGACCAAGGCGGCGAAGGGTGCGACCAGAGCCCCGTACCCGGCGGATTCCAGGGCGACTCCGGTGGCGAAGGCCGCGGCCGACGCGGAGTGTCCGGAAGGGAATGACGAGGAGTGCGGCTGACGTCGAAGGTGCCGGATCGACGGCACGTGGCGCAGCACCGGACGGGGACGGCGGGCACTCCACTTGACGACCGTGTTGACGGTCAGCGAGGCGAGGACGAGCGAGCCGGTGCCGCGCACGGCCGCCCGCCGGGCGGTACGGCCGCCGACGAGCGCGAGGCCCGCGGCCCCGCCGAACCACAGCCGTCCGTGGTCGGCGGCGCGGCTGAGCCGCCGCAGCGCCGGATCCGCGGCCGGGAAACGGGAGCCGGCCACCCGCCGGAACAGCCGCAGATCCAGTTCGCCGAGTGTGCCCATGGCCCCACTCCTACCGGCAGCGGAGGCGGATCGGCATCCGCTGCACCTCCAACCGGAGCAGCACCCGGCACGGCCTCCGGCGACCCACGGGGTGCCGGTCGGGGCCGGCCCGGGTCAGGACCTGTGCGGTAACGCCGGAGGCCGGCCGACAGCCCCACTCTGTCCGGCCGGCCTCCGGTACGAGATCACGCGGCACTCGCGACGAGGCCCGCCTTCCCCAGTATCGGGCTCTCGTTGGACGCCCACGGGGACCGCGCGATCCCGGTCTGTCAGAACGTGAAGACGTTCATCCCGTAGGAGTTCTTCACGCACTCGTTGGCGAAGGTGCGCTCGTACGCGACCCGCTTGCCCTGCCACACGCCGTCGACGGTGATGACGACGGGGTCGAACTCCTTCGTACACATCACGCCGGCTCTGACGGACAGGGCGTCGAAGTCGCCGCCCGTCTCACGGAGTTCGGCGCAGGCCCGCAGGGCGTCGGGGTGGGTGCCGGAGGCGGTCGGGGCGCAGTTCAGGGTGACGGCGCGCTCCGCGGTGGCGGTGGCCGCGCTGTGACCGTGGCCCACGCTGAGCACGAGGGCGGAGGGGGCGTAGAGCGCGGACGGGCCGGGGCCCGGGGCGGCGAGGGCGGTTCCGCCCAGTGGCCCGCAGACGGCGGTGGCCGTCAGGGTGAGAGTCGCTGCCCAACGCGCGGTGGTCGGCATTGTGTGCATCCTTCCGCTCGATTGAATGCGAGACCGGCTCGGTCTGTGCCGGTTCGGCGAGCGCGAGTCTGCCGAGTCCGGACAGGAAACACACATCCGACCCACGGGTTTCAGTAACTTTGAGTATTGAATCAGTGGCGCGAAGTCACAGGATTCGAACGTAACAGCCCGGAAGGGAGCGCTTACTGATCGTCCTGAGCGCCTTCATGGCCGAATTTCCACGGCTCAGCAATAGGCCGGAAACATTCCGCTTCAGCTCACGGCGGACCCCCTGGTCATCCCCTTGCGTATCCTCCCTCCACGAGTAATCGTCATTACATGATTACAACGGAGCAGCACGAGAAGTTGCGCGGCTGGTTCACCGGCCGACTGCCCGACGACCTCTTCGAGAGCCTGACGGAGGTGACCGTCGACCGCGAGGAGATCACCGTCGTCGGCCGCATCCCCGAGCCCCGGGTCGCCGAAGGCGCCTCCGCCGCCGAGAAGGAGGCGGCCCTCCAGTCCCGTATCCAGGAATTCCGGGAGCGCACCCGTGAGCAGCGGATCGAGGTGGCGCACGAGGCGGAGCACCGGTTCCGCAAGAAGGTCTCGTGGGGTGCGCAGTGCGGGGGCGAGCGCGCCCTGTTCACCCACATCGCCGCGCCGGTCATGACCCGGCTGCGCCAGCCCGAGCGCCAGGTCCTCGACACCCTCATCGCCGCCGGTGTGGCCCGCAGCCGCAGCGACGCCCTCGCCTGGTGCGTACGCCTGGTGCAGCGGCACACCGACGACTGGCTCACGGAGCTGCGGGACTCGCTGGAGCACGTACAGCGCGTCCGGGCCCAGGGTCCCGACGCCGAGGAGTGACCTCGAGCAGATGCCGTGGGTCTTTCAGCCCGTCCGGCGTTTGAGTGCGAGGCCGTCCAGGCCGAAGCGGGGGTCTGGGGCAGCCCCCGGGAACAAGGGACGGGCAGGGGCGGAGGGGTGAAAAACCCACCCCGGCTCCGCGATCCGCGCACCACAGTGGACGGATCTTGTCCCAGTCGCAAGGATCGACCCCGTACTGCGCGAGCTCAGGGACGAGGGACGGGGACGCACGGATGGCGAAGCACTGGGCCGACTTCCAGTACGAGATCTATCTCAACGGGATGACAGGCGCCGTACCGCGGCTGCCCACCGATCTGACCCGGTTGGAAGAGCTCACCGAGCAGCGCCTGGGCCCCGGCCCGGTCGGCTACGTGGCGGGCAGCGCGGGCAACGGCAGCACCGCGCGAGCCAACCGAACCGCCCTCGACCGGCGCCGGATCGTGCCACGCATGCTGCGCGACGTCCACGAACGCGACCTGTCCGTCGAGCTGTTGGGACGGGCGCTGCCCGCACCGCTGGCCCTCGCACCGGTCGGCGTACTGTCGATCATGCACCCGGACGCGGAGTCCGCCGCCGCACGGGCCGCCGCGGCACAGGGCGTCCCGTACATCCTGTCCTCGGCCTCCAGCACACCCATGGAGCAGGTCGCGGAGGTGATGGGTGACGCGGAGCGCTGGTTCCAGCTGTACTGGGCGAAGGACCGCGAGGTCACCCGGAGCTTCCTGGAGCGGGCGAAGGCGGCCGGGTTCACCGCACTGTTCGTCACCCTCGACACTCCCCTGCTGGCCTGGCGGCCGCGCGATCTCGACCGGGCGTACCTGCCGTTCCTGCACGGCGTGGGCACCGCCAACTACTTCACCGACCCGGCGTTCCAGGCGGGCTTGGCGAAGCCGGTGCACGAGGACCCGAACGCCGCTGTGATGCACTTCGTGGGTATGTTCGCGGACCCCGGCAAGACCTGGCCCGACCTGGAGTTCCTGCGGGAGAACTGGGACGGCCCGATCGTCCTCAAGGGCGTCCTGCACCCGGACGACGCCCGTCGTGCGGCCAGTGCCGGGATGGACGGCGTGGTCGTCTCCAACCACGGCGGCCGTCAGGTGGCCGGCGCCGTCGCGGCAGCGGACGCACTGCCCCGTGTGGTGGAGGCGGCGGGCGACCGCCTGACCGTCCTCTTCGACAGCGGGATCCGCACCGGCGACGACATCTTCAAGGCGCTCGCCCTCGGCGCACAGGGCGTGCTCGTCGGACGCCCGTACGCCTACGGACTCGGCCTCGACGGTCAGGCGGGCGTCGAACACGTCATCCGCTGCCTGCTCGCCGAGTTCGACCTCACACTCGCCCTCTCCGGCCACGCCCGCCCCGGCGACATCGGTCCCGACGACCTGATCGAGGAAACCGCCTGACAGCAATACCGCGCGAGCGCCGACCCGAGCGGGCCTCGGCGTCTTGGACCCTGAGCCCCCGAACGCGGTGCGCTTCCCGCATGTCGCGGGTGTCACGCGCGAGACCCGCAGGCGTATCGCACCGCCGGCCGTCCGGAACACCGCCGCCCTCGTGGACGGCGGTCGCCCCTGGACGTCATCTCGTAACTTCTGCTCGCTCAACCCCTACAGGCCGATTCCCTTGATCACCGCGTCGAGTTGCACGAGCAGAGGCAGCACGGGCTCGGGGCTCGCGTTGTCGCCGACCGTCACGGAGCGGGGTTCCTGATAGGGCTCCGAGGAGGTCGCCTCCGGATCGGCCGGCACGCCCGTCGACCCTTCGCCGGGAGGCTGTTCACCCGGCGGCTGCTCACCGGGTGCCTGCCCGTCCGGTGGTTCGGGCGCCCTGCCGCCGGCGGACGGCACACCGCTGGAGGCCTGCGGCGAAGGGCTGGTCGTGCCCGAGATCGACAGTGATTCGGGGCTGGCCGACTCGGAATCGGTCCGCCACCGCTGCGCGCCGGAGCCGTCGCGAACCTTGACGACGATGGCGGACCCAGGGTCCGCGGAATCGGGCGCGACAGCGAGCCGGTCGCTCCACCGGGGCTGCAACTCGCCCCGCGCGGTGAGGTCGTAGCGCACGTCGTCACCGCGCGCCGCGTCCTCGGTGGCGCAGGGCTCCAGCACGACGAAGCCGTCGTCGGCATGGGAGTCCAGGCACAGTTCGGGGTTGGCGACACTGCGCAGGAGGCCGTCGCCACCGTACGACCATTGCTGGGTCCAGGCGGAGGAGCACACCGCGAGTTCGGTCGCGGCCCCTGCCTTCGCCTCGCCGCCTTGGATGTCGAGGCACAGATCGGCGGAGAGGTTGCGCAGCCGGGTCTGCTCGGTGTTCGTGGGATGCCCGGCCGAGTTGGGGGGCGGGGACGCGGAGCCGGGCTCGGGCGAGAGCGTGCGGGCGTTGCTCGCGCCGGTGGAGGCCGTGGGGTCGGCGCCCGGCTCGTCGTCCGACCACAGCGTGGTGGCGAGGACGGTCACCAACAGGGTGGCCGAGACCACGCCCGCTCCGGTGATCAGGGCTTTGGCGTGCCGCTGTGCGGGCTGGGGCATGCCGCGCGGGGCGGGTATCTGGGACAGCAGACGATGACGTCCGCTGTTTCCCGGGAGCCCGCCACCGCCGCCCTGGCGCCTGCCGCCGAGCGGTACTCCACCCAGGGGGCGCCCTCCTCGCTGTGCGCGCCCGGGGCGGGAGTCGAGATAGCGCCGGGCGCCCCAGCCGAGTACCGCTTCGGCGAGCAGCGCGCCCAACCCGCCCTCGAAATGGCTGAGTTGTTCGGCGGCGAAACGGCAGTAGCGGCACTCCATCAGGTGCTGTTGGACATCGGGCAGCAAGGCGCCGCCACGGCGAATCGGAACGTCGAGCAACCGGTTGTGGAACGCGCATTCCTGGGTCGGCGCGAGTTCACGGTGGGCGCGTACACAGCCCTCACGGAATTGCTCGCGGGCCTGTTCCAGAGCGGCCGACGCGGTGTCGGTATCCATGCCCGACAGACCGGTCGGTACGGATATGTCCTCGGCTTCGACCTCGGTGTGCCACAGCAGGCCCTGGGCGATTGGCTGCAGCGCGTGGAAAGCGCGCTCGGTGAGCTTCCGGTTTTCGGCCGTCATGGACTTGGCGGCCCGCAAACCGCGGCCCCCGGCGGGTTTCCTCAAGTCCGGCAGAACACCGGTTATCCGATCCTCCGCGGCCCACTCCCTGACGGTGTCCCGAACGGCCACGAGAATCCGGGGCCGCACGGCGACACCGGACTCGCCGCGCGTCAGGCGGTCGAGTGTCCGGCGGAAGGAGGCGGCGGTCACCATCGAGGCGACGTTCGCCGAGGAAGCGAGGCAGATGACCGAGTAGTCGTACGCCGGCTGCCAGTGCCGGGCCATCAGCAGGGCGACGGGATGTGCCGTCTCGCTCTCCGGCCGGCCTCGCAGCTGTGCGGCGAGACTCTCGTCGGACTCCCCGGGAGCGCCGCCGGGAGGATAGGGAGGACGTGGGGGGTGGGGGGTGGGCACAGAGCGGGTTCCTTCCAAGGCGCAAGGTGGCACATAGAAGTTCCTTCACCGCCGAAAAGGAGCTCCTCATTGGTGCATACCTTTATGACGGAGCGCCGGGAAAAACGGCCGGGGCGAAGTCCGTAACGACAACCGTCGCCAAGACCCTTTCGGGCTCCTCGACGGCCTTGAATACCGAACAGCGATTCGGACCCGGCCATTGGCCCAGCGCAGGAAGGTCACCTTCGCACAACACGCTCGTGACCAACAAGACACGTGAGTAACTTCCGTCCCAGTGAGAGAAAGTCAGATCCGGTCGGCAACTCTCGCGACTCGTACCGGTTTTCGAAATTTCATGCGCCCCGTGTGAAGGGCACGCACGCGCCGGTGGCCCGCGCACGCTCCCGGCGCGCGCAACCGGGCGGTCCACTGGAACCGGCCCTTCTCGGGGGCCCCGCGCGGTACGGCGGCTCTCCCGCGCGAAACCGGCCGCCGACCCTGATCTCCCGCCCTCGGTCGGCGGCCCCGAGGGCGGGTCGACCTGCTCGCTCCCTGGGCCGGTGTCAGATCTGCCAGGACCTCAAGCGGTCCGCCGCGCCATAGACGTCCGTCTTGCCGTCGATCAGATCGCGGGCGAGGTCGACGAGGGCTCCGTACGGCGGGTCGATGCCGACACCGCTGACGAACATGTAGGCGACCGCCGCCGCGCAGGCGAAGCGGGCGTTCGCGGCCGGCAGGGGCTTCAGCAGGGCCAGGGTGTGCAGGAGCGCGGCCGCGCGCCAGGCCGGGTCGGAGTCCACGCCGAGGCGGGGCGGGTCGACGCGGTGCCGGGCCACGGCGGCGACGAGCGCCGAGAAGTCGTCGACCGTGGGCTGGTCGGGCATGACCTCGTCGTGGCGCTGGAGCAGCCAGGGCACGTCGATATGGATGACGGCTGCCATGGGTCAGGCTGCCCGGCCCTCGCCCTTGCGGGGCGGTTCGTCCTCGGGGAACGCGGCGGCGAACTCCGCCGCGTGCGCCGCGAAGAACCGGCGGAACACCTCCGCGCCTTCCTGCAGCGCCCGGTGCCGCACGATGTCGGCCGCGGCCGCCTCCCGCACCAGGGCCTTCATCGACGTACCGCGCTCCTTGGCGATCTGCCTCAGGTCCTCTAGCTCGCGGTCGCTGAACTCCACATTGAGAGCTGGCATGCCCTCACGGTACCGTCCGGGTACTTACGCGTAAATACTCCCAGTTCAGCGACGATGTGGTGCGGTACCTCCCACGTCCGGGACCGAGGGGTCCCCGACCGGAGGCGACAGCTCGATGTGAGGTCGCGCGGCGGCCCGGGTGGTGGTGCTCGCGGGTGTCGAGGCACTCGGGCTCCTGCTGGGTGGCACGCCTGCGTGGCGTGGCTCCTGGTACGTAAGCCGTGTGCCGCGTGCGAAGGCCGTCCACGGACTAGGCTGGAACACGAGTGACGCGCTTGTTCACTGTGTGTGTGCGCAATGGAGTGGCGACGATGAGCCCGGAGACAACCCTCGGTGGGCCCGCCACGGCGCGGGTCGTCATCGACGTGAACGGCACCCTGATCCGCTGGAGCGAGGGGGCCCGCCGCCTGCTCGGCTATGCGTCGGAAGAGGTCGAGGGCAGGCCCGCCGCGGATCTGCTGGCCACAGGGAACACGGTCCCGTTGCCCGGCCCCGCCGAAGAACGGTGGAGCGGCACCGTCGAGCTGCGCCACCGCGACGGCCGCACGCTGTCCGTGTGGCTGCTCGCCCACCACGGGCCCCCGCGGCAGAGCGGCAGCGACTGGCTGGTGCTCACCCCGCTGAACGACGACGCTCCCGATCCGCAGGACGACTTCCTGATGACTGCCGCACTGAAGCAGTCCCCCTGCGCCACGGCCGTCTACGACGACCGGCTGCGCCTGCACGGGGTCAATGAGGCGATGGCCGCCGTGCTCGGTCTCCCGGCCGCGCACATCCGTGGCCTCTCGACCCCCGAGGTCGGCGGCAATCTGGACGGCGAGGAGATCGAAGAGGAACTCCGGCACGTCCTTGAGTCGGGTCAGGGGCGCGAGACACAAGGGTATGTGCGGGCGGGTGGCGAGGAGCGCGCGCACGCCTGGCTCGGACTGCTGGCGCCGCTGATCGACGCCGACGGGCAGGTGCGCGGTGTGTGCATGACCGCCCACGACTTCTCCGAGCACTACATGGCCCGGGAGCGCCTGCGGCTGGTGAACGAGGCCAGCGTCCGCATCGGGACCACGCTGGACGTCACACGGACGGCCCAGGAGCTGGCCGACGTCTGCGTTCCCATCCTCGCCGACTTCGTCAGCGTCGACCTGCTGGATCCCCCGGAGGACGGGGGCGATCGGGAGTCGGGACCACCGAAGGTACCGGTCGCGCTGCGCCGTGCGGCACACCAGTCGATCCACCCCGGATCGCCCGAAGCGGTGGTCAAACCCGGGCAGAGCGACATCTACCCCGCCGGTTCGCCCCAGGCGGACTCCCTGGCGGCCGACCGGACGATCGTGGCAGCCAACGCCACCGCCGCGCTCGCCGGCTGGCTCGCCCGGGACGAGGTGCGTCGCGAACGCGTACGCGAGTACGGCATCCACACGACGATGTCGGTACCGATCCGAGCCCGCGGCACGACGCTCGGGGTGGCCGTCTTCAACCGGTCCCAGCGGATCGACCCCTTCACCTCCGGCGACGTCCTGCTGGCCGAGGAGGTGACGGCGAGAGCCGCCGTCTGCATCGACAACGCCCGCCGCTTCTCCCGTGAGCGCGCGACCGCGCTGGCCCTGCAGCGGAGCCTGCTGCCCCAGTCGCTGCCCCGGACGGCCGCCGTGGAAGCCGCCTCGCGCTACCTCCCCGCGGCACGTGCCGGGGTGGGCGGCGACTGGTTCGACGTGATCCCGCTGTCCGGGATGCGGGTCGCCATGATCGTCGGCGACGTGGTGGGCCACGGCATCCAGGCCTCGGCGACCATGGGGCGGCTGCGCACCGCCGTCCGCACCCTCGCCGACATCGACCTCGCCCCGGACGAGCTCCTCACGCACCTCGACGACCTCGTCGTACGACTGTCCGCGGAGGCCGGCGCCGACGGCACCACCGGCGAGGTCGGCGCCACCTGCCTGTACGCGGTGTACGACCCGGTCTCCCGGCACTGCACCCTGGCCCGGGCGGGCCACCCGCCGCCCGTCATGCTTCCGCCGGGCGGCCCGGCCCGGGAGATCGAACTCCCCGCGGGACCGCCGCTCGGCCTCGGCGGACTGCCCTTCGAGTCCGTCGAACTCGACGTTCCCGAGGGCACGGTCCTCGCGCTGTTCACCGACGGCCTGATCGAGAGCCGCGAGCGGGACATCGACGCCGGCCATCAGCTTCTGCGCGAGTCGCTGGAGAGCAACTCGGACTCCCTGGAAGGGGCGTGTCACGCGATCCTCCAGACGCTCCTGCCCGTCGGGAGCGCCCCGGACGACGTGGCTCTGCTGCTCGCCCGTACCCGCGGGCTCCCCGCGTCCCAGGTGGCGACCTGGGAGATTCCCGCGGACCCCGCCCTCGTCGCGCCGATACGCAAGCAGGCCGTCGCCCAGCTGCTCGACTGGGACCTGAGCGAGGCGACGTTCACGACCGAGCTCGTGGTGAGCGAACTGGTCACCAACGCCATCCGGTACGGCGAATCGCCCATCCGGCTGCGCCTGATCCACGACGCCACCACCCTGATCTGCGAGGTCTCCGACAGCAGCCACACCGCACCACATCTGCGCCGGGCCAGGACCTTCGACGAGGGCGGCCGGGGACTCCTGCTGGTCGCCCAGCTGACGCAACGCTGGGGCAGCCGCCACACGGCGGACGGCAAGACGATCTGGGCGGAGCTGACGCTGGTCGAGGAATGACGGCGGACGGCCAGGAAGGAGGTCCGGCCCGGGAACGGGGCGTTCCGGACGCGCCCGGGAACGGGGCTTACCCGCCCCCGCGAATCTCCCTGGTACGGGCCCTGATGTCGTCGGCCTGATTTGATGAAGGGGCATCATGACCGTGTCCCGGAGGACCGAATCCTGAACGCCCCGCTCGCCGAAACCCTCTCCGTCGTCCTGCTCGTCGCGGTGCTCGCCTGCGCCGTGATCCGCCCCTTCAACTGGCCCGAGGCGGCCGTGGCGGTTCCGGCCGCCGCTATCGTGATCGTCACCGGGGCGATCACCTGGGACCACACGGTCGCGGAGGCGGCACACCTGGGACCGGTGATCGGCTTCCTCGCGGCGGTGCTGGTGCTCGCCCGGTTCTGCGACGACGAGGGGCTCTTCCGGGCCTGCGGAGCGTGGATGGCCCACTGGGCGGCGGAGCGCCCCGGCCGGCTGCTCACCGCGGTCTTCGGGCTCGCCTCGGCGATCACGGCGGTGCTCAGCCTGGACGCCACCATCGTGCTGCTCACGCCCGTGGTGTTCGCCACCGCGGCGCGGATGGGCGCCCGCCCGAAGCCGCACGTGTACGCCTGCACCCACCTCTCGAACACCGCCTCCCTGCTCCTGCCGGTCTCCAACCTCACCAATCTGCTCGCGTTCAGCGCCAGCGGTCTGAGCTTCACCCGCTTCGCCGCGCTGATGACCCTCCCCTGGCTGGTCGCCATCGGCGCCGAGTACCTGGTCTTCCGGCGCTTCTTCGCCCGCGACCTGGGCGCGGCGGCCACGCCGACGCCGGACGTCGCCGAGCCGCCCGCCATGCCGCTCTTCGCGCTGGTCACGGTGGGCTGCACGCTGGCGGGGTTCGTCCTCGCCTCCGCGCTCGGCATCGATCCGGCGTGGTCGGCCGCGGCCGGGGCGCTGGTGCTCTCCACCCGCGCCCTCGTCCGCCGCCGGGCCACCCCGCTCACCGTGCTGCGTGCCACCGCGCCCGCCTTCCTGGCGTTCGTGCTCGCGCTGGGCATCGTCGTGCGGGCGGTGGTCGACCACGGGCTCGCCGGCGCCCTCGGGCGACTGCTCCCGGAAGGCAGCGGCCTGCTCGCGCTGCTCGGCATCGCGGCGCTCGCGGCCGTGCTGGCCAACATGATCAACAATCTGCCCGCGGTCCTCGTACTGATCCCGCTGGCCGCCACGTCCGGACCCGGCGCGGTGCTGGCCGTCCTGCTCGGGGTCAACATCGGCCCCAATCTGACCTACGCGGGGTCCCTGGCGACCCTGCTGTGGCGGCGTATCGTGCACCAGCACGACCATGGCGTCGATCTCAAGGAGTTCACCCGGCTCGGTCTGATCGCCGTGCCGGCCGCGCTGATCCCGGCCGTACTGGCCCTGTGGCTCTCACTCCAAGTCGTCGGAGGCTGACACGTATGCGGGTGATCGTCTGGCTCGTCGAGGGAACGTGGCCCGCCTGCGTGGACGCCGTGCACCGGCACGCACCGCACGCGACGGATGTGGTGCTGCTGTACGTCGACGAGCCCGATGCTCCGGGCCTGGCGCACGGCGCCTTCGCCGGACTGCTCGGCCGCGCGCATTCCGGGCGCGACCCCGGAGACAGCCTGGCGGACCTCGGCACCTCGTCCGCGACGCGGCTCCTCGACGCGGCGGCCGAGCGACTTGCCCGCCCCTGCACCCGGCTGGAGCGCGCCGGGCGCGCCGAGCGGGAGGTGGTCGCCGCCGCGGAGAGCGCCGACCTGCTCGTGCTGGCCCGTGACGGTGACCGCTCCCGACTCGGCCCGCGCAGTCTGGGACCGGAGGGGCGTTTCGTGGTCGACCACGCGCCCTGCCCCGTCCTGCTGGTCTGGCCCGAACCGGCGCCGGACGTCACGACACTGCCGCCCCACTAGGTCCGGCAGACACGTTCTCGGAGGCCACTCCCTCGATGGGCGCGGCGCAGTGGCGTGGGGCATCTTGGACACAGCCAGGAAGGGACAGCCGGATGACGGTCACGGACAGGAACGGGCTGCGCCACCGGTTCGAGGAGGACGGCTTCGCGGTGGTGCGCGGGCTGTTCGAGGGCGCCGAGATCGACGCGCTGTGCGCGGAGTTCACGGCGCTGCACGCCGCGGGCCCGGTACCGGGTCACTTCGAGCCCCGAGCCACGGAGGCGGACGGCCCGACCGATCCGCTGCACTCCTATCCCCGCGTCCTCCACCCGCACCGCATCAACACGCTCGCGCTGCGCCGTCTCCTCGACCCGCGTCTGGGGAGCATCGTGGAGACGCTGCTGGGCGAGGAAGTCCTGGCCGCGCAGAGCATGTTCTACTTCAAGCCCCCTGGCGCCCGGGGCCAGGCGCTGCACCAGGACAACTTCTATCTGCGGGTCGAGCCCGGCACCTGTGTGGCCGCCTGGATCGCCTGCGATGTGATCGACCGTGAGAACGGCGGCCTGGAGGTCGTGCCAGGCACCCACCGCATGGACCTGTTCTGCCCGCGGGAGGCGGACGCGGAGCTGTCGTTCGTACGCGACTACGTGCCCCCGCCGCCAGGGCTGGCCGCCGTGCCCGTCGACATGGCGCCGGGCGACGTGCTGTTCTTCAACGGCAGCCTGGTGCACGGCTCCGGGCCCAACCGCAGCACCGACCGCTTCCGTCGTTCGTTCATCGGTCACTACGTCGGCCGCTCCACCCGGCGCATCGGCGGCTTCTACCGGACGCTGACGATGAGCGGGGAACCCGTCCCGCTGCCCGAGAGCGAGGGCGCGGGCCCCTGCGGCACCGAGTTCGCGGCGCCGGCTCCGCACTGATCCCCCTGCGCGTGGCCTACGTACCGTTCGGTAGTGGGCACTTGACGCCGGCGGAACCGGGCGCTTGGATCATCGGGTGCCGTGTTGCGACCCGGTACGCAGAGGTACGCCCAGCCGGTAGCGGACACCGTTCAAGTCCGGCCAAAGTCGCCAGGACGGCGGGAGCGTCCGAGGCGGGGTCGTACTCGCGATTGATGGAGCGGACATGTCCGCCAAGCGTGCTGCCCGCATCGGTGGCCTCAAAACCGTCGCCGTCCTGGCGGCCCTTTCCCTGCTCGTGGGCTGCGTTTCCGGCGAGGACGAGGGCGAGAGCGACGGCGCGGATGTCACACCGCGGAAGCCGAGTCCCACCGCGGCCCTGACCTCGAAGCCGACCCCCACCCCGATACCAAGTTCAAGCCCAAGCCCAAGCTCAGCCCCGCCCTCCAGGTCTGCCTCGACCCCACCGGCCGTCGACCTCCCGCCCCTGCACGCGGGGTTCGACTACCAGATCGGCGGTGCCTATCCCCCGCCGCCCGGTGTCGGCATCGTCAGCCGCGACCGTTCGGCCTCCCCGGCGCCCGGCCTCTACAACATCTGCTACGTCAACGCCTTCCAGGTCCAGCCGGGCGAAGAGAAGCAGTGGCCCGCCGATCTGCTGCTGCGCGACGGCCGGAGCAAGGTCGTTGTCGACGGCGACTGGGACGAGGTGCTGCTCGACATCCGCACAACGGCCAAGCGCAAGCGCGTCGCGGCACGGGTCAACCGGTGGATCGACGGCTGCGCGGACAAGGGCTTCGACGCGGTCGAACCGGACAACTACGACAGCTACACCCGCTCACGCAACCTGCTGACCGCCGCCGACGCCACCGCGTTCATCACCCTGCTCTCGGCCCACGCGCACGCCCGGCAACTCGCCATCGGCCAGAAGAACACCGCGGAGTTGGCGGGACTCAGGAAGCGGGCCGGGCTCGACTTCGCGGTGGCGGAAGAGTGCGGCGAGTACGACGAGTGCGGGCTGTACGCGAAGGCGTTCGACGACCGGGTGGTCGACATCGAGTACACCGACCGGGGGCTGCGCAAGGCCTGTTCCGCCTTCGGTGACCGGCTGAGCATCGTGCGCCGGGATGTGCTGGTGTCGACGCCCGGCGACGCGGACTATGTCCGCAGGACCCGATGACCACCTCCGGCGGGCCGACGAGCACACGAAGACAGGTGCCCTCGGGTGAACGGGGGCCCACGAAGTGGACGTACCAAAGGGCATGGTGACATTGCACGCCGTCGAGCAGCACGAACGCCCGTCGGCGAACGCCGGGCGCCCGTCGAGGCGTTTCCGGGTGCCCCGGCAGTGGCTGTTCCTGCTCGCGGTGGTCGCACTGCTGACCCAGATGGCGGTCGCGATGGTCACGACGGCCGTGCGGCAGACACCGACGATCGACGAACCCGTGTACGTGGGCACAGCGGTGGTCTACGTCCAGCAGCACGACCTTCGTTACAACCCCGAGCATCCGCCGCTGGGCAAACTGATCATCGGAAGCGGGCTGGTGTTCGCCCACCCACACCTCGACGCCGGCTTCACGGGTGACCAGACGGCGCTGGGAAAGCGTGTGCTGTACGAGTCGGGCAACGATCCCTGGCGGCTGATGCTGTGGGCCCGGCTGCCGGTGATCGTGCTGACGCTGCTGTTCGGACTTGTCGTCCTCGCGTTCGGCCGTGAACTGGTGGGCCGCAAGGGCGGCTTGGTGGCGCTCGCCCTGTACGCCTTCTCGCCCGACGTCATCGCACACGGCTCACTCGCCACCCTCGACCTACCGGCGTGCGGATTCCTGCTCACGTCGGTGTGGCTGCTGTGGCGGGCGCGCCGGCGTCCACTGCTTCACCTCCCGCTCGCCGGGGCGGCGCTGGGTGCGACGGTGGCCACGAAGATGAGCATGCTGCCCGTGGTTCCGGTACTGCTGCTCCTGGCGGTCGTGTCCGTCTGGCGGGCGCCCGGCCTCGACACGCGCGCGAAGGTACGTCGAGCCGTGGCCGCGGCGTCCGGCGTCGCGCTGGTGGCCCTGGCCGTGGTGTGGGCGACGTACCTCGCGGTCGACCCGCACCTGCGCTGGACCACGCCCGCGGACCTCCCGGCCGTCCATGGCCTGCGCGCGCTCCTCAGCGACCTGCTGCCCTTCCCACAGCCGTACCGGGACGGCATGCGCGTCCAGTTCGGCTACGAGAACCACACGTGGGACAGCTTCCTGTTCGGCCGGCACTATCGCGGAACGCTCTGGTACTACTTGCCGGCCGCGCTGCTGGTGAAGACGCCGCTGGGCATGCTGGTGCTCTGGTCGGCCGGCGCGGTGGCCATGGTCGCCGTTCCCCGACTGCGGCCCGCGGCTCCGTACCTCCTGATCCCGTCGGCTCTGCTGCTGGCCACGGCGATGAGCGGCTCCCGCGATCTCGGCGTCCGTTACGCCCTCTTCCTGCCGCTGTTCCTCGCGGTGGTGGCCTCCGCCGTCGTCGCACTCCGCCGGCGATGGGCGTACGTCGTCACGGCGGCCCTGGTGCTGTTCGTCGCCGTCAGTTCGCTGCGCACCTACCCGTACTACCTGCCCTACTCGAACGAGGCGTTCGGCGGACCGTCGAAGACCCATCTGCGCTTGCACGACTCGAACGTCGACTGGGGCCAGGACCTGGGCCGCCTGGCCGACCGGCTGGACGAGCGTTACCCGCAGGAGCGGGTCTGGCTCGTCTACAAAGGCGCCGGTGAGCCGTCGTACTACGGCATCGAGGCGGACGACCCGCGTACGGTGCCGCCGGACGAGGTGCACGGTCTGCTCGTCGTGTCGGACTCCTCGATCGCCAAGGCCGAGGGGCCGCTGGCGGAGCTGCTCGACGGGAGCACGCCGATCGACGACGTGGGCCACTCCATCACGATCTTCCGCAGGCCGTAAGCCGAAGCTTGCGGACATTCCTGCCCTCAGGTGACGGTCCGGCGTGGGAGCCCCGCGGTGGTCGGCCGGTCGCGCATCCTCAACAGCGCATGACCGGCACCGGGCCGGTCGCGGCTGTGCAGGAGGATCCGGTGCTCACCAGTCCCACGTCTCGTAGGACCCTCGCCGCGTTGGCGGTGCTGGCCGCCGCCGAGGTGGCCTTCCTGGGGCAGCCGTCCGCGGAAGCCGTTCACCGGTCCGCCGCTCCCCCGGTGCCTGCTCCGGCGACCCTCTGTTCGGACGCAGGCATCCTCAAGGGTGAGGGCGGGCAGCGTGCCTCGGTCAGCCTCTGCGTGGGCACCGGCGGTCCGAACATCTCCGTGTCCGCTCCGGCCCGTTGCGGGCGACCCGGGACCGTGAAGTACACCTGTGTTACGTCGGGCACCTGGACCGTACGGCGGGACGGGCAGACCATCGCGACGGGCCCGCTCCCCAGCGGCAAGGAGTACCCCGGCCCCGGGACCTACGACATCAGCGGCAGCGTGCACGTGCGTTCGTCGCCCGCCGGTGTCGATCTGCGCGGCGAGGTCCACGCCACGCTGACCCTGACCGAACCGAAAACGTCACCGACGCACCGCATCGAGGTCGACCGGAGCGTGCTGCGGCCCCACTCCGTGACCGCGCTGACGTACACGGTCGCGCGCGACAGCGACCGCGGGGACGGCAGCGCACGCCTCGGGATCATCGCGGAGGAGTCGTCCGGCGTGGAGCTGACCACGTCCGACCCCCGTTGCGTGAATCCGCTGACCGGCCGCTACCCGTCGACGACCAGGAGCGGCCACGCGCTGGACTGCGCGCTCACCGATCTCCAGCCGGGCCGGCCCTCCACCGTCGTCGTCCAGGTGTCGGTGCAGGACACCTGCTCCACGGTCGTCTCCAAGGCGGGTTACTGGATGCCTCAGGGCCAGACCGTGTTCACCGGGGGCATGCTCGTCGGGCCCACCGTCACGTGCGAGGAGTGAGCAGGTCCAGCACCCGCTCCCAGCGGAACTCCGGGCTCCCGCCGTCCTGTTAGGCCTCCCCGGAGTACGGCGTGCCGAACCGGACGCCCATCGCGCCCAGCCGGTCGACACTCGCCCGGTAGGCGGGATGCGCCGCCAACGCCTCGCTCACACAGGGCAGTACGGCGATCGGGACACCAAGCCCGTACGCCTCACAGAGAGTTCCCAGGGCGAGGGTGTCGGATATCCCGGCCGCCCACTTGTTGACGGTGTTGAAGGTGGCGGGTGCCACGGCCACCGCGTCCGGTGCCGGGAAGGGCCGGGGGTCTCCTGGGGCCCTCCAGGCCGAGCGGATGGGGCGGCCTGTCTGCGCCTCGACGGCCGTGGCGTCGATGAAGCCGAGGCCCTGCGGGGTGGCGATGACGCCGACCTCCCAGTTCCGCTCCTGTGCCGCGGTGATCAGTTCGCCGATGTCCGAGGCGATACCGGCCGCGCAGACGACGAGATACAGGAAGGGCTTCTCCGGGTGTTCGCTCACGCGGCAGACCCTAGTGAACCGGAAAGGTGTCCCCGCGCTCGGAGTCGGGGCGGGGGCCGAGGATCCGGCGTTCCTTCTCCTCGATCCGTACGTCGTTGATGCTCGCCTCGCGCCGGGTCATCAGGCCGTGCTCGTCGAACTCCCACAGCTCGTTGCCGTAACTGCGCCACCACTGGCCGTCGGAGTCGCGGGACTCGTACTGGAAGCGGACGGCGATGCGGTTGCCGTCGAAGGCCCAGAGGTCCTTGCGGAGGGCATAGTCCAGTTCGCGTGCCCACTTCGCCGCCAGGAGTTCGACGATCTCGGCGCGGCCCGTGACGAAGGCGTCGCGGTTGCGCCAGACCGAGTCCTCGGAGTAGGCGAGCGAGACCTTGTGGGGATCCCTGGTGTTCCAGGCGTCCTCGGCCGCCTGGACCTTCTGGGCGGCGGTCTCGCGGGTGAACGGCGGGAGGGGCGGACGGTCGGACATCGAGTCTCCCTGAAACAGAGGGAGAACGAGCGTTCTCCCTGGTGACTGCTACCGTAGAGAACGGTGGTTCTCGCGTCAAGGATTGGCCCGTACATGGACAGCACAGCCCCGCGCGAGCAGGCACCGGGCCTTGCCCGGGAACAGGCACTGGGCCTCGCCCGCGAGCAGGCGCTGGACGCCGCGGAGGAGTTGTTCTACGGCCGTGGCGTCCAGAGCGTCGGCATGGACGACATCCGCGGCGCCTCGGGGATCTCCCTCAAGCGCCTCTACCAGCTCTTCCCGGCGAAGGAGCAGTTGGTGGTGGCGTACCTGGAGCGGCGCGACATCCGCTGGCGGCAGCGGCTGGCCGAGTACGTCGACCGGCAGGGAGAGCCCGAGCGGCGCGTCCTTTCGGTGTTCGACTGGCTGGGGCAGTGGTTCGCGGAGCCCGGTTTCCGCGGATGCGCCTGGATCAACTCCTACGGTGAACTGGGCGCCACGTCGCCACGCGTGACCGCCCAGGTCCGCGCCCACAAGCGGGCGTTCAGGAAGTACCTCGGGGATCTCGTGACCGACGCCGGGCTCCCCGCCCCGCTCAGCGACCAGTTGTATCTGCTCGCCGAGGGAGCCATGGTGACCGCGGGCATCACGGGGAACGCGGATCCGGCCGAGCAGGCGGGGGCGGCCGCGCGGCTACTGGTGGAGGCTCAGCGGTAGGCGCGGCGTTCAGACTTCGGACACCGTGATGGCCCCGACGGGGCAGGCCCGTGCCGCCTCTCGCAGCATCGGGTGGCCCGCGCCGCGTTCGCGGCCGGGTAGCAGCTCACTGATTCCGTCGTCGTCCTGAGTGAAGACGCCCGGGGCGGCGAGGGCACACTGCCCGGCGCCGATACAGACGTCCTTGTCGATCGAGATCGAGATGTCGATGTTCATGCTGGCAGCTTCTTACCGGGGCACAGGGTGTGCCAGCCGAGAGCGCCGGCCCGAGCGGATGATTTGCGCCGGTGCGGGTATTGGACTCTGCTGGGACAGAACCAGTACCACGCAACGATGGCACGGAAATCATGCCTCTTGAGGGGGAGTACGAACGCAGCCCGACGCAATGGGTGCGCGACCAGGTCGGGCTGTACGAAAGTTCCAGGGGCAGCAAGGGGGGGTCATTGCAGGACACGGGCCTGCCCGTCATCATTCTCACGACCCGGGGTGCCAAGAGCGGCAAGATCCGCAAGACGCCACTCATGCGCGTCGAGCACGACGGGAGCTACGCGGCGGTCGCCTCACTGGGCGGCGCCCCCGGGCAATCCGGTCTGGTACTTCAACGTCAAGTCGGACCCCCACCTGGAGCTTCAGGACGGCGCCGAGCGCCGGGACTACACCGCCCGTGAAGTCACCGGCGAGGAGAAGGCGCAGTGGTGGGAGCGCGCGGTCGCGGCGTATCCCCCGTACGCCGACTATCAGAAAAAGACCGACCAGCAGATGCCGGTCTTCGTGCTGGAGCCGACGAGCGACTGACCGACGCCGAATTTCCTTCGCGTCGGCACGCATGCCCGGCCGACCGCCGGGCACCCGAGGATCAGGCCCCGCCGCGTCCCCCCGTCGCGGCGGGGTTTTCCCCTGTCCCGTCCGTACGCGCGGCTGCCCGTGCGGTTCGTGCGTCGGTCACGTCGAGGAAGACGTGGCCGGCCTGGGGGACGGCCCAGGTGACGGAGCGTTTGATGCGGATGGCGACGTCTTCGACCTCCTCGCTGTCGAGCCCGGGAGCGAGGTCGATGCGGGCGGCCACGAGGGTCGAGTCGAGGCCCAGTTCCATGGTGAACAGCTCCTCCACGCTGTCGATCTCAGGCTGCGCGTCCAGTACGGCAAGGATTTCGCGACGCTGCTCCTCGTCGGCGGCCTGCCCGATGAGCTGCTCGCGCGCGTCACTGCCCAGCCGGTAGGCGATACCGACGAGCAGCACCCCGATGGCGAGCGAGGCGGAGGCCTCCCACACGACCTGGCCCGTGACCATGTGCAGGGCCATGCCGGCCATCGCGAGGGTCACGCCGAGCACCGCCGTGCCGTCCTCGGCGACGACCGTACGCAGCGCGGGATCGCGCAGACCGGCCTTGCCGCCCTGTTTACGCACCTGGTGGAGCGCCCGCAGCAGCGAGGTGCCCTCGGCCAACAGGGACACCCCGAGGACGACGAACCCCGCGACGTAGCCGCCGAACGACTCGTCAGCGCCGTTCCTGAGGGCCTCGAAGCCCTGGAAGAAGGAGAAGCAGCCGCCCATCACGAAGATGCCGACGGCGGCGAGCAGCGACCAGAAGAACCGCTCCTTGCCGTAGCCGAACGGGTGGCGACGGTCGGCGGGACGGCGGCTGCGGCGCAGCGCGGCGAGCAGGAAGACCTCGTTCAGGCTGTCGGCCACCGAGTGCGCGGCCTCCGAGAGAAGCGCGGGCGAGCCGGAGAGCAGCCCGCCCGCCGCCTTGGCCACGGCGATCAGCAGATTGGCGCCCAGCGCGACCAGCACGGTCACCCGGGTCCTGCGGTCCGCCCCATCGGACTGGCCCCGTTGCTTCGGTTGGCCCGATGGGTTCGGTTGGTCCTTCGATTGGCTGCTCATTCCGGCCGATTTCCCAGGCCCACCCGCCTCACACCGTGGACTCGGCGGGAATCGGGGAACAAATGCGCCTGGGAACCCGTATCGCGGCATTACACACATCAAGGAAGTGAGGCGTCGTGGGCGAAGCTGAGGGAAACGCCGAACTCGGCAAGAAGGCGTTCAAGCGGTCCAAGAGCCATTTCGCGGACCGTGTCACGGCGGACGGCCGGAACGGCTGGCCCGTGGAGGCGGGGCGCTACCGGCTGGTGGTCAGCCGCGCCTGCCCCTGGGCGAGCCGAGCGGTGATCTCGCGCCGTCTCCTCGGCCTGGAGGGCGCCCTTTCGCTGGCGATCACCGATCCGATCCAGGACGACCGCAGCTGGCGGTTCACCCTGGACCCGGACGGCCGCGACCCCGTTCTCGGCATCCGCTTCCTCAGCGAGGCCTACGACGCGCGGGAGACCGGCTACCCCGGAGGCGTCAGCGTGCCCGCGCTCGTGGACGTACCCAGCGGGCAGCTGGTCACCAACGACTACCAGCAGCTGACACTCGACCTCGCCACCGAGTGGACGGCCCTGCACCGGGACGGCGCGCCCGAGCTGTATCCGGCAGCGCTGCGCGACGAGATCGACGAGGTCATGGCGGACGTCTACGAGGACGTCAACAACGGCGTGTACCGGGCCGGCTTCGCCTCGCACCAGGAGGAGTACGAGGTGGCCTGCCGCGGCGTCTTCCGGCGGCTTGATCTCCTGGCCGAGCGGCTCGGTTCCCGGCGTTATCTCGTCGGCGAGGCGATCACCGAGGCGGACATCCGGCTGTTCACCACGCTCGTCCGCTTCGACGCCGTCTACCACGGCCATTTCAAGTGCAACCAATGGAAGCTGACCGAGAACCAGGTCCTGTGGGCTTACGCCCGCGACCTCTACCAGACGCCCGGTTTCGGCGACACCGTCGACTTCGACCACATCAAACGGCACTACTACCAGGTCCACACGGGCATCAACCCGACCGGCATCGTCCCCCTCGGACCCGACCTGTCCGGCTGGCTGACACCTCATCACCGCGAGGAGCTCGGCGGCCGGCCGTTCGGCGACGGCACCGCGCCGGGCCCGGTGCCCGAGGACGAGAGGATTCCGGCGCGGGGGCGCCCCTGACGGAATGCGGCCGTCGGGCCCGCTGCGGCTTCAGCGCCGTCCTTCGGCCGCAGTGGCGCACTTCAGCCGCGGCCCCGCACTTCAGCCACAGCGGCGTTCGCCGCCGCCGGACCTGCTCCGGCTGTCGGTCCCGCCTCCGTTCCGGCGGCGTACCTGGGCTGTCAGTCCTGCTTCGGCGCGGTCGTCGCCGCGTGGCGCAGGGTGAAGGAGTGTCCGGCCGGGTCGGAGTAGCCGCGTTCCTCGAAGGGGCCGGACGGGTCCTTCGTCTCGATGGGGCGCCCGCCGAGGCCGATGATCCTGAGCTCCGCCGCGTCGAGGTCGTCCACGTGGAAGTCCAGGTGGACCTGGAGGGAGCTCTCGGGGCGCGGCCAGCTCGGCGGTGTCGCCGACATGTCCCGGCGGAACGCCATCCGGATGCCATCGGTACCCCTGATCTCCACACGGTTCGCGTTCGCGTCCGTCTCCTCGGCGTCCAGCAGCTCCTTGTAGAAGGCGGCGAGCTTCTCGGGTTCGGCGCAGTCCAGCACCACGACGCCTGCCGTGACCAGTGTCATGCTTCCTCCGTACGGGTTCCCGGGCGCCGACGGCCTCCCCGGGCGTCCGCTGCCTCGTCCTCCCGTGTTACCGCGTACGGCGGATTCAGTCGGCCACGAGCCATTCACCGTCGCGCATGTGGTGGCGCCCGGCGATCTCGTTGACCTCGCGCCAGGCCTGTACACGCTGTGGGGTCACCTGAAGTAGAGGTTGGTGGTGGAGAGTTGGCGCGGATCGTCATGGCGACGGTCAACCCGGCCGGGATCGTCGTCGCCTCTCGTACCCGCTCGCCCAAGAAAGCGGAACATGCACGCTGACCTCCTCTTCACCGGCGGCCCTGTCCTCACCCCCGAGGGGCCGGCCGCGGCTTCCGTCGCTGTCATCGGCGACCGGATCACCGCCGTCGGGCACACCGAGGTGCGCGAACTGATCGGCCCGCGGACCGAAGTGGTCGATCTCGCCGGACGGCTGCTCCTGCCCGGGTTTGGACGCGCACATCCACCCCGTGCCGGCGGGCCTTGAGCTCTCCCGGTGCGACCTCACCGGGACGACGACGGCCGGGGACACGCTCGCCGTCGTCCGCGCCTATGCCGACGCGCACCCCGACCAGGAGTGGATCACCGGCGGTGGCTGGTACATGGAGGCCTTCGAGGACGGTACGCCGACGAAGGAGCTGCTGGACGCGGTGGTTCCGGACCGGCCGGTGTATCTGCCGAACCGCGACCATCACGGCGCCTGGGTCAACAGCCGTGCCCTGGAACTCGCCGGCGTCACGCGGGACACGCTCGATCCGGCCGACGGCAGGTTCGAGCGGGACGCGTCGGGCGAGCCCACCGGGATGCTTCAGGAAGGGGCCATGCAGTACGTCGGCCGGCTCACGCCGTCGGCCACGCCTTCGGACCGGCTCACCGCTCTGCTGCATGCCC
Source organism: Streptomyces sp. NPDC058470 (assembly GCF_042721055.1). Lineage (NCBI taxonomy): Bacteria > Bacillati > Actinomycetota > Actinomycetes > Kitasatosporales > Streptomycetaceae > Streptomyces > Streptomyces sp. NPDC058470. The sequence continues at coordinate 40,866 of NZ_JBHXMF010000011.1, read as the reverse complement.
AACGGCATCTGCACGCGCTCGGCATCACCGCCTGGCAGGACGCGCTGGTCGGGGAGTTCCTCGGGGCACCAGCTTCATCGATCGCAAGCAACTGGCCTCGTACGTGACCGAGTTGGGCGCGCTCGGCTTCCAGTGTCATTTCCACGCCCTGGGCGACCGGGCCGTACGCGACGCACTGGATGCCGTGGAGGCGGCACGGAAGGCGAACGGGCCGAGCGACACGCGTCCGCACCTGGCGCATCTCCAGGTCGTGCACCCCGATGACGTACCCCGGTTCGCGCGCCTGGGTGCCACGGCCAACATCCAGCCGCTGTGGGCCGCTCACGAGCCGCAGATGGACCAGCTGACCATCCCCTTCCTCTGGCCCGAACGGGCCGCCCGGCAGTATCCGTTCGGCGCGCTCCTGCGCTCCGGGGCGCGTCTCGCGGCGGGCAGCGACTGGCCGGTCAGCAACCCCGACCCGCTCCAGGGCATCCATGCCGCCGTCAACCGGGTGGCCCCGGACGAGCGCGGCCCGGTGTTCCTGCCCGCCGAACGCATCGGTCTCCTGGCCGCGCTGACGGCGTACACCGCGGGATCGGCCTACGCGAACCACCTCGACGAGACCGGGAGCGTACGGGTGCGGGCCCTGGCGGATCTGGTCGTCCTTGACCGCGACCCGTTCGCCGGACCGACGGAGGCGATCGCCGGGACGAAGAGCGCGCTGACCTATGTGGGCGCAGAGCGCGTCCACGCGGCGCCCGACGCCTGACACCTCGTGCAGCAGCCGCGTGACTTCTTGGACAACCGCCCAGGTATAGTGGACAGCTGTCCAAGAAGTGCATGACTGAGCAGGGGGGCTTGCCGGACGATGGGGACAGTCGCGAACGTGTTGGTGGGCCTGGTGGCCGCGCTGCACGCGTACATCCTGGTCCTGGAGATGTTCCTGTGGGAGCGCAAGCCGGGCCGGGGCCTGCACGGGTTCGACGCGGAGATGGCGCGGGCGACCGCGCCGCTGGCCGCCAACCAGGGCCTCTACAACGGGTTTCTGGCGGCGGGACTGGTGTGGGGACTGATCGTCGCGGACCCGACCGGTTTCCGCGTCCAGGTCTTCTTCCTGGTGTGCGTGGTCGTCGCCGGAGTGTACGGATCGGTGACCGCGAACCGGCGCATCCTCTTCGCGCAGGCGCTGCCGGGCGCGCTCGCCCTGGCCGCCGTCCTCGTCGCACGGTGACGTCGCAGGATCCGCGAGCCGCCCGCACCCGGGCGAAGCTGCGCCAGGCCCTCCTGGAGGAGTGCGCCGAGCGCCCGCTGGAGGAGGTCGGTGTCGCCGCCCTGGTGCGACGGGCCGGGGTCGGCCGGGCCACCTTCTACGTGCACTACGCCGATCTGGAGGCGCTGGCCGTCGACGCCTGCGCCGATGTCGTACGGGAGGCAGTGGACGCACTGCACGCGTGGCGTGGGCGGCCCGACCCGGTGTCCGCGCCGCCCGCTCTCCTTGCGTTCTTCGCCGGGCTCCCCGCGCACGCACCTCTCTACCGCGCCCTCCTGAGCCCGGGCGGCGGCGGCCCGCTCGGCCGCGTACTGCACCGGGACCTGCGCGCCCGCAGCCTCGCCGAGCGCACCCTCCTGGGTGCGCCCGACGCCCCGCTCGTCGCCTCCGCCGTCGCCGCCACCTTCGCGGGGGTCCTCGGGGACTGGCTGCACGGCCTGCTCGACGCCACTCCCGAGGAAGTCGCCCACCAGGTCTGGCAGTTGCTCGTCACCCTGCACCGGAGCCGATGACGTCTCACTGGCAGGCCACGAAGTCCTTCGCCTCGGGCCATGCCTCGACCCCGTGGGATGTACGCATGTACGCCGTCGCCTTGTCGTCCGTCAGCCAGAGCTGCCAGTCCTTGAAGCGGTATCCGGTGTCGTGCGCGTCGGCGGGCATCGGGACGTCACCGTCGTACGCGGCGGTGAGCAGTTCGCTCCCCAGCACCCCCTTCGGATCCCGCGCGTACTGCCTGCTGTCCTCGTCCCGGCCCATCCCCAGGAAGTGCGCGCTCTCCCAGCCGCAGTGCTCCGCACCCGCGGAACTGGACAGCACCGTGGTGGCCACACGGTGGCCGGCGCGGTCGGTCCAGATCTCCTGCGAAATCGAGTCGGTGTAGCTCGCGGGGAGTTCGGCGGGGTCGCAGGAGGCGTTGGTCTCCGGACCCCAACCGGGGCGGTCCGGCTGGTCCTTGGCGACGACGACGGCGACCTTCGTCCTGCCGTCGACGTCGTAGGAGAACAGGACACGGTCTCCCCGCCTGCTCTCGATCCGGTAGCCGTGGTCCGGCAGTTCGGGCTGGTCCATGTCGAAGAACGCGTTCAGGCCCTCCTCCGGTGTCGAGCCGCCGTCCCCCTTGGTCCACGTCTCGCCTCCGCTGCCGTAGTAGATCTCGCCGTCGCATTCCAGCGCCCGCCCGGCCGCGCCCGAACCCTCCTCGGCCTCTCGCTCACTACCGTCGGCGCTCTCCCTGAACGGCAGGTCCAAACGCCCCGCGTACGGCGTGGCCGGCGGCGTTCCGGTGACCACGAGGTCCTCACGCATCCCCTCGCCGCACCCCGCAGCTGTCAGCCCCAGCACAATCACCATCGCTGCGATCCGTTTACGCATTCCCATCCCTGTCCGCCGTCTGCCGTTCTCTACCTCCCTCCTCCGACGCGGGAGCGGCAGTGATCGTTCAGTGCCTAGCGGGCCGCCTGGAAGGTACGTCGGTACGCCTGGGGTGCGACGCCGATCGCGGCGTGCAGGTGCTGGCGCAGGGAGGTGCCGGTGGCGAAACCGACCTCGCCGGCGATCTGGTCGACCGACAGGTCGCTGGACTCCAGCAGATGGCGGGCCCGGGAGACACGTTGCTGGATGAGCCAGCGGCCGGGGCTCAGACCGACCTCGTCGTTGAAGCGGCGGGCGAAGGTGCGCGGGCTCATCCGGGCGTGGCCGGCGAGATCGGACAGCGCCAGCGGGTCACCCAGTCGGTCAAGAGCCCACGCTCGTGTTGCGGCGGTGCTCGTCGCGGCGGACTCGGGCACGGGCTGTTCGATGTACTGGGCCTGACCGCCGTCGCGCCAGGGCGGCACCACGCAGCGCCGGGCCACCTTGTTGGCCAGCTCACTGCCGTGGTCCTTGCGCAGGATGTGCAGGCAGACGTCGACTCCGGACGCGGCACCGGCCGAGGTGAGGATCGTGCCGTCGTCGACGAACAGCACGTCCGGGTCCAGTACCACGTGCGGGAACATCCGCCGGAACAGGTCGGCCAGCAGCCAGTGCGTGGTCGCCGGCCGCCCGTCCAGCAGACCGGCCGCCGCAAGCACGAACGCGCCCGTGCAGATGGAGACGATGCGGGCGCCTGGTCGGATCAGTGCGAGGGCGCGAGTCACCTCTTCGGGGAGTTCCACGGTGACGCTGTCCGGGTTGACGGCCGGGATCACCACCGTGTCCGCCGTGCGCAGCACTTCGGGGCCGTGCTCGACGGTGACCGAGAAATCCGCGTTGCTCCGCACCGGCCGGCCGTCGACGGTGCAGGTCAGCACCTCGTACCGGCCGTCCGCGGCACCGAAGATCCGGCTGGGGATACCCAGCTCGAAGGGGTAGACGCCGTCGAGCGCGAGGACCACGACACGTTCCACAGGAGGCATGGCACGATCTTATCGGTTATTGGCAATCTTGCCATTTCCCTGGTGGCCGCACCCCGGCAGGCTGGTGCACATGAGCCAAACGAACACGATGCGCGCGATCAGTCAGGACGTCCTCGGCGGGCCCGAGGTGCTCAAGGAAGTGGAGAAGGAACGGCCCGTACCGGGGCCGAGCGAGCTGCTGGTCCGGGTGCACGCGGCCGGGCTGAACCCGACCGACTGGAAGCACCGCGCGGGCGGCCATTTCCTCAAGGAACCACCGTTCGTCCTGGGCTGGGACGTCTCGGGTGTGGTGGAGTCCGTCGGGATGGGGGTCACCCTGTTCAAGCCGGGTGACGAGGTCTTCGGCATGCTGCCCTATCCGTTCGGCGTCGGTGCGCACGCCGAGTACGTCACCGGTCCCGCGCGCGCCTTCGCGCGTAAGCCTTCCAACGTCGACCACGAGCAGGCTGGTGCCATTCCGCTGGCCGCGCTGACCGCCTGGCAGGCCCTCGTCGACACCGCCGACGTACGGCCGGGGCAGCGGGTGCTGATCCACGCGGCGGCCGGCGGGGTCGGACATCTGGCGGTGCAGATCGCCAAGGCGCGCGGCGCGTATGTGATCGGCACCGCCAGCGCGGGCAAGCACGACTTCCTGCGCGAACTGGGCGTCGACGAGCCCATCGACTACCGGGAGACCGACTTCACCGAGGCCGTGAGCGACGTGGACGTCGTCCTGGACACGGTCGGCGGCGACTACCGATCCCGCTCCCTGCGCGTCCTGCGCGAGGGCGGCCTCCTGGTGTCGATCCTGCCCCGGGGTGCGAAGGACCTCATCGAGGAGGCCGAGAAGCTCGGCGTACGGGCGATCGAGCTGCTGGTCGAGGCCGATCACGCCGGGATGAACGGGGTCGCGGAGCTGGTCGAGGCGGGGAAACTGCGCGCGACCATCGCCGGGTCGTTCCCGCTGGCCGAGGCCGCCAAGGCGCACGCACTCGGCGATACCGGCCGGACCGCGGGCAAGCTGGTGCTGATCGTCGACTGAAAGCCATCGCCAGAAGTCGTTGATCGAGTCGACCGGCGGGGGGTTTTCAGTGTTGGGGCAAACCCGCCCGATTGGTGTGCATAGGTTGCCGGGGGGGGGAAACGGGCGCCCCCTAGGTGAAAAAGAA
>NZ_JBHXMF010000011.1:0-36063 GCF_042721055.1 Streptomyces sp. NPDC058470 | reverse complement strand
CTTCCCCATATTTTTTTTATCGTGTCGACCGGGGGGCGTTCTCTTTTGGAGGAGAACGCCCGCCAGTGTCGTGGACTTCGGTGCCGAGGGGCGATACCGGGACGACGCTTCGTGTAAATCGAAGACATATGTCAATCGAACATGCTGAACTTCATCCTAACGAGGGTAACTTGCAGGGCAAGGAACGGTTTTGCAACCACCAGTACCCCGGTGTCGCGTCTAAGCTCGCGGGCGCCGTCACCCCGGCCCCTGGTGACTCCGGACCCTGCGATGAGGAACGGTTCAGCAGCCGGTTGGAGGTGACGCCGTCGTGGCACCCGGCCCCGCACCACACACCCGGCATCTGCGTGTCCACCGGCACCGCGGCCACACCGTGCTGGAACTGCACGGGGAGATCGACATCCTCGCGGCGATGGAGATCACCCCGTTCCTGGACTCCGCGACGGGCGGCCCGGCGCCGCAGATCGTGATCGACCTGCGGCCGGTCGAGTTCTTCGACTGCTCCGGGCTGCGCCTGCTGTACCGGGCCAGACGCCGCGTGCTCGCGCGGGAGGGCCGGCTGCACCTCGTCTGCACCCAGCCGCTGACCCTGCGGATCCTCAAGGTGACCGGCCTCACGCACCTGCTGCCTCCGTCCGCCTCACTGGACGAGGCGCTGGGGCAACCCGAGGCCACATCGGGCACCTTCTGACGGCCGTCCGGCCACCCCGGCTAGCCACTGTTGATCCAGCCTCGGCCTGCACACCATTGGCTGGACAAATCCAGCTTCTCGATCCTGAGGAACGGCAGGAAGTCTCGCCACTGCACCTGTCTATTCGTTCTCAGGCGTGTCGAACAGGGCGCTGACGGACTCACCGTTGTGAATGCGCCGCACGGCCTCGGCGAGCGCCGGGGCGATGGACAGGACCCGCAGCTTCTCGGTGTGCTCCTCCGCCGGGATCGGCACGGTGTTCGTGCAGACGATCTCCAGGACGTCGGGCTGGTCACTGAGCCGCTTGAGCGCGCCCGCCGCGAACAGGCCGTGGGTGCACGCGACCCGAATCGAGCGCGGCCGCAGCTCCCTCAGCCGGTCGAGCAGTTCGAGGACGGTGCTGCCCTTGGCGATCTCGTCGTCGAGGACGATGACGTCCCGGTCGGTGACCTCACCGATGACGGAACTGATGCTCACCCGGTCGTCGGCGAACCGCTGCTTGGCGCCCGCGGCCACCTGGGCGCCGATCAGCCGCGCGAAGTGGGCGGCCTCCTTGGCGTTGCCCAGGTCCGGCGAGACGACCGTCGTCCGCGACAGGTCGTAGTGGCGGAAGTGCGCGGCCAGCTCTCGCAGGGCGTGCAGATGATCGACCGGCACGGAGAAGAACCCGTGCACCTGCGGGGAGTGCAGGGTCATCGCCAGCACCCGGCTCGCACCCGCCGCCACCATCAGATCCGCGACCAGCCGCCCGCCGAGCGAGATCCTCGGCATGTCCTTCTTGTCCGAGCGGGCGTACGAGTAGTGCGGCATGACCACTGTGATCCGCCCGGCGGACGCGCCGCGCGCCGCGTCGCACATCAGCAGCAGTTCGACGAGATTCTCCTGCACCGGCTTGACCAGCGGCTGCACCAGGAAGACATCGCGCTCCCGGCAGTTGGACTGGAGCTGCACTTCCAGACAGTCGTTGGCGAACCGACTGGTGCGGCTCGGGCTGAGGGGCACACCGAGATGCGCACAGACCTCGGCGGCCAGCTCGGGATGGGCACTGCCGCTGAACACGGCGATATCACGCACGGACGCTCCTCGCATGATCGAACAGGATGCGCCGCCGGTCGGCATGATCGATCCGGGATGCCTGCCTCATGCTACTGGGCCGCGCCGGGTGTCCCCACCGGGGGAAATCCCGTTGCGGACGACCACCGATGACACGCGTCACCGACTGGCTACCGTTCGACGTCGAGGGCGTCCGAGCACGAACCGTGTCCTGCTGAGCTGCGCACAGTGTGTCGGACAGATGCGGTACAGCCGGTGAGACGCGGTGAGTCCCCGGCGTACGCGAGCTGCCAGGTACGTACAGGGCCGTAGGCACCTGGTGCGCCTGGTCGTGAAGGTGGCTGGGCGGGCCGGGCCGGGGACGCGCCGGGGTGCGGCCGGCCCGGGAACGGTCACCTGACGCAGCGAGGCAAAGGGGCCGAACCTCCCGCCTCGGGTCGTCCCGTCCCGGCGCCGCCGGGGCAGACGCACCGCGCCGGACGGACCCCGCGCACCCGTCACCGGAACCTCCACCAACAGGTCGGCCTACCAAGGGATTTGAGGGGCATCCGGTTAGCAGAAAGGGAGGACCGTAGACATGACGACGTCCATCAAGCGCTTGCCCGGGTGGGCGAAGGTGCTCAGCGCCTTCGTGCTGGTGCTCGTGGTGCTGTTCGCCGGCCTGCGACTGGCCGTCCTGCCGGGGCTGCGCGACGTGTTCGGCACGGAGACCAACGACCGCAGCGGCCCCACGCTCCTCAAGTCCATCCAGGACATGAGCCGTTACGACGCCGCCTCAGGGAACTTCCAGGTGGTCGTGGATCTGGAGAAGGACGCCAAGTACCTGCCGGACGCGCTCCGCGGCACCCGCACCCTGTACGTGGGTGCCGGCACGGTCGACTCGTATGTCGACCTCGGCAAGATCGACGACAAGGACGTGACGGTCAACGAGGACCGTACGTCGGCTACGCTCCGACTGCCGCACGCGGCGCTGGGCAAGCCCGCGCTCGACCCCGACCACTCGTACGCCGTCTCCAAGCAGCGCGGTCTCCTCGACCGGATCGGCGACATCTTCTCGGACAACCCGAACGGCGAGCAGGCGGTGCAGAAACTCGCGGTCGAGCACATCAGCGATGCCGCGAAGGACAGCCAACTCACCGCGCGCGCCGAGGAGAACACCACGAGCATGCTCAAAGGCCTGCTGACCTCACTCGGCTTCACGGAGGTGAAGGTCACCTTCGCCACGTGAGTCGCGCCCCCGGCGCGAAGCTCATCAAGTCACCGTGCCCTTCGACATCGACTCCCCCATCGCGGGTAGTCGGCATCAGCCACAGGCAGTTGAAACATGGAGGATCGCATGCTGCGTACGGCGTTGCGTGCTCGGACCGCGAAATCGGGTCGCCAGCCGTCCACGCGGAAGCAGGAACGGGGACGAGAGCCGGCGCGGGAGCGGGGAGCGCTCCCCCTCCCCGTGCGGCTGTTGGTCATGCTGCTGGCCCTGGGGGCGATGGTCGCCTTCGCCGCCGCGCTGGCCCGGGTGACCCTGGAGCCGTCCCCGGCGTCAGAGGCGCTGATCCACACCAATCTGCACCCCGGCCGTTCCCTGAACGCCTATCTCAACCAGCCGGAGATGCGCGACGCCTTCAGGCAGATCGGCGGGAACATTCTGCTCGGTGTGCCCTTCGGGCTGCTGCTGCCCGTGCTGGCGCCCAAGACCCGGGGAGTCCTGCGCGTCCTGCTGCTGACGGCGGTGGTCATGCTGCTGGTCGAGATGCTCCAGGGGGCCCTCATCACCGGGCGCGCCTTCGACATCGACGACGTGATCCTCAACACAACGGGAGCACTGGTGGGTTATCTGCTGCTCGGGCGTCGGCTCGGGCGGGCGGTGCACGGGCGTCGTCGCACCCGAAACACATCCAAGAACGACTGAGGCGGCGGTGTGAACAATAGGTCCGGACCAGGACCTTGACACCCCCTTACCTCACTTCTTAAATCAAGAGGCAAAGCATGTACCCCCCACCTCAGTCGACCCGCCCCTCTCCCCGGGTCGCGTACAGAAGGGAGAGTCGTGGTTTCTCCGCGCCTGCTCCGAAGATGCCTCTTTGCCGCTCTGTCGGCCGCCCTCGTGGCCTCCGCCGCCATCGCTCCCGCGCAGGCGGGTCCCGCAGCGGCCGATGACGTGACGGCCGCGGCCGTCACGTTCCAGGACACGTTCGACGGCTCCGCCGGATGGGCCGTGGACCCCAACAAGTGGCAGATCGAGACCGGCGACAACGTCAACAACGCCGAGCGGCAGATGTACACGTCCGGCGCCAACAACGCGGCGCTGGACGGCCAGGGCCACCTGGTCATCACCGCTCGTAAGGACAATCCGGCCAACTACCAGTGCTGGTACGGAACGTGCCAGTACACCTCGGCCCGGCTGAACACCGCCGGCAAGTTCACGGCTCAGTACGGCCGTGTCGAGGCCACGATGAAGCTTCCGCGCGGCCAGGGCATGTGGCCGGCGTTCTGGATGCTCGGCAACGATCTCGGATCGGTCGGCTGGCCCGCGTCGGGTGAGATCGATGTCATGGAGAACGTCGGCTACGAGCCGTCGACCATCCACGGCACGATCCACGGACCGGGATACTCCGGCTCGACCGGTATCGGCGCCGGGTACACCCTGTCGAACGGCCAGCAGTTCGCGGACGCTTTCCACACCTTCGCGGTCGACTGGGCGCCCAACTCGATCAAGTGGTCGGTGGACGGTGTCGTCTACCAGACGCGTACGCCCGCCGATGTCGGCAGCAACGCTTGGGTGTTCAACAAGCCGTTCTTCCTGATCCTCAACCTCGCGGTCGGCGGCTACTGGCCCGGCGACCCCAACAGCTCCACCGTCTTCCCGCAGTACCTCGTCGTCGACCAGGTGAAGGTGACGACGAGCGACACCTCGGCCGTCGGGGTCCCGATCAAGGGCCTCGCGGGCAAGTGCGTGGACGTTGCCGGGGGCAGCTCGACCAACGGCGCCGCCGTACAGCTCTACGACTGCAACGCGAGCGCCGCCCAGCAGTGGACGGTCGGCTCGGACGGCACGATCCGCTCGCTGGGCAAGTGCCTCGATGTCACCAGCGGTGGTACGGCGGACGGCTCGACCGTGCAGCTCTACGACTGCAACGGGAGCGCCGCCCAGCAGTGGGTGGTCAGTTCGGCCAACGACATCGTGAACCCACAGGCCAACAAGTGCCTGGATGTCACGGGCAACAACTCGGCCAATGCCACACGTCTGCAGATCTGGACGTGCACCGGCACAGCCAACCAGAAGTGGACGGTTGGCTGACAGACCGCCCGGGCGGGCAGGCGGACGGTCCGGCAGGGTTCATCCCTGCCGGACCTTTCGTGTTCGCGCCTCCCACAGCAGCGTCAGCGCGGCTGCCAGGTCAGCTTGTCGCCGCCCACCCAGCGCACCACGGCCGGGTCGTCGAGGTCGTGGACCGTGATGCCGTAGGCCGCGGCCGTCGTCAGTACGTCGATGAGCGCCTGAGCCCGGGCGACCACTTCGCCGTCGATCTCCATGATCCGGAACGGCGGTGTCCCCGGCTGTACCCCGAGCACCATGATCCGCGGGTAGGAAAGGTGGGGGCTCGCGATTTCGGTCATGCCTCGAGCGTAGAACGGTTCCCTCCGGTCAGCGGCTGCACGCAGGGGGCTCCGGGCGCTCCGGCGGCCCCTGGTGCGGCGGGACGGCGGAAGTGGGCGTGTTCGCCCGGCCGGGTGAGCGTTCCCGCTGCCGACCGCACGGCGGCCATCCGCCGTGCGGCCCGGCCACGGCTGGGCAAGGCTTGGGGGGAGGGAGGTGCCCATGGATCCCGTCGAGGCGCTGGACCGGATCGCGTTCCTGCTGGAGCGGGACCAGGCCCCCACCTATCGCGTGCGTGCCTTCCGCACCGCTGCGGCCGTGCTGGCGGCGCTTCCCGGGGCCGAGGTGGCGGAGCGCGCGGCGGCCGGGTCGCTGGAATCACTCAAGGGCGTCGGCCCCAAGACGGCGCAGGTCGTACGCGAGGCGCTGGCCGGTCAGGTGCCGGGCTATCTGGAGAAGCTGGAGCAGGAGGCCGGGGCGCCGCTCGCCCAGGGAGGTGAGCGGCTGCGGGGACTGCTCCGCGGCGACTGCCATCTGCACTCCGACTGGTCCGACGGCGGCAGCCCCATCGAGGAGATGGGCAAGGCCGCGGCGCGACTCGGCCATGAGTGGGCGGTGCTCACGGACCACTCGCCGCGGCTGACGGTGGCGCGCGGACTGTCCCCGGAGCGCCTGCGCGAGCAGCTGGCCGTGGTCGCGGAACTGAACCGGCGATGGGCGCCGTTCCGGCTGCTCACCGGCATCGAGTGCGACATCCTCGACGACGGTTCGCTCGACCAGGACCCGGAGTTGCTGGAGCGGCTCGATGTCGTGGTGGTGTCCGTGCACTCCAAGCTGCGCATGGAAGCGCGGCCGATGACCCGCCGTATGGTCGCCGCCGTACGCAATCCGCTGGCGGACGTGCTCGGACACTGCACGGGCCGTCTGATCACCGGGCGCGGCCGGCCCGAGTCGGAGTTCGACGCGGACGCGGTCTTCGCGGCCTGCGCGGAGTCCGGCACGGCCGTGGAGATCAACAGCCGCCCCGAACGGCTCGACCCACCGCGCCGGCTGCTGCGCCGTGCGGTCGACGCGGGGGTGCTGTTCTCCGTGGACACCGACGCGCACGCCCCCGGCCAGCTCGACTGGCAGATCCACGGCTGCGCGCGGGCCGAGGAGTGCGGGGTGCCCGCGGAGCGCGTGATCACCACCTGGACAGCCGACGAACTGCTGTCCTGGACCAGGGACCGGACGAGCCCTGCGCGCGCGAGCGGTCCCTGACATCACCACACCGCCCCCAGTGTCCGTCGTGACGGACGTCACCGAGCCCGAGCACGCCCCGGGGAACACCCACGGGTAGTTCTCCGTTGAACAAACCGTGGGTGCGGATGGAACAGTGTCCCCGGGCCTAATCCATCGCCCGCAGGGAAGATCGTTCGGCTGAAGCCCTGCGGAGCCCCCGCCGAGAGGCGACCGCCGTCCGTGCCCACCACAGACGACCCCGATCGCGATTCCCCCGTCCGGTCGGGGTCTTTCCTTGCCCGCGCCCCGGGCGGCGGCGTCCGCTTGCCTTCGAGTGCACTCCAATTCGTAGCGTTCGAGGCATGACCACTGCGCAGCACAAGATCGGCTCGGGCTTCGGTGCCCGGAGCACTGCCGACGACGTCCTTCAGGGCATCGACCTCTCCGGAAAGCTGGCGATCGTCACGGGCGGGTACTCGGGACTCGGCCTGGAGACGACGCGCTCTCTCTCCACGGCGGGCGCCCATGTCGTCGTCCCCGCGCGGCGCCCGTCCACCGCCCGCGAGGCCGTGGAGGGCATCGAGGGCGTCGAGGTGGACGAACTCGACCTCGGCGACCTCGACAGCGTCCGCGCCTTCGCCGAGCGGTTCCTCTCCTCGGGCCGCACCGTCGACCTCGTCATCAACAACGCCGGGATCATGGCCTGCCCCGAGACCCGTGTCGGGTCCGGCTGGGAGGCCCAGTTCGCGACCAACCACCTCGGCCACTACGCCCTCGTCAACCGGCTCTGGCCGGCGATCGCCCCCGGCGGAGCGCGGGTCGTCGTCGTGTCCTCGGGCGGCCATCACTTCTCAGGGATCCGCTGGGACGACGTGCACTGGAAGACCGGCTACGACAAGTGGCAGGCGTACGGGCAGGCGAAGACGGCTAACGTGCTGTTCGCCGTCCAGCTCGACCGGATCGGCCAGGAGTCCGGCGTACGGGCCTTCTCGGTGCACCCCGGATCCATCCGGACGCCGCTCCAGCGTCACCTCCCCAGGGAGGAGTTGCTGGCGCGCGGCTGGGTCGAGGAGGACGGCGAGCTGGTGCCTCCCAGCACCTTCAAGTCGCCGGAGCAGGGCGCGGCCACCCAGGTATGGGCGGCGACCTCCCCGCAACTGGCCGGTATGGGCGGGGTGTACTGCCTCGACTGCGACATCGCCGAGCCTGCTCCGGCGGACGGCGCACTGACCGGCGTACAGGCGTATGCGATCGACCCCGAGCAGGCCGCACGCCTGTGGGAGCTGTCGGCGGAGCTGACCGGAGTGAACGCGTTCGCGTGAGGCCCGCGAGGTGATCGACCCGACCGCGACCTCCCGAAGCCGTGAAAGGCCTACCACTCCCTGTCGAGGTCAGGCCGGGGACTCGCCGGGGTCGGGGTCCTCCGGGTGGACGGTGTCCGAGCGCGGGGCGCCCTTTCTGCTCGTGCCCGCCTCGTCCGTGTCGGGGACATCCACGGCGGGCTCATCCTCGCCGGGACGCGCCGTCGGAGCCAGGTCCCAGGGGTCCTCGCCCTCCTGGACCTGCTGGTCCGGCATGTCCCGCGGGACCGGATCGGTGTTCTCGCCGGGACCTTCCGGCCGGTATTCCGTCATGTCGCACCCCAATCTTCGGCAGCCAGGCGTGGCCGTCTGGCCGGGCCGTTGCCGGCACGGCCTGCACACGTGGCCGGCCGTTTCCAGCCCGGAGCGAGTACCGCGGGGGTGATCGGCGAAACCGGCCGCCCGGGGTCAGTGCGGTGCCCGGTCCTCCAGCGCGGTGCGCCAGGCCGGGGACGGGCTCTCACCGACCGGTGCGGCACGCCGACCGCCGCGGGCGAAGAAGTCGGCAAGGGGCAGGATGGCGGCACCGACGGTGACCGCGTCCGGGCCCAGCTTGCCGAGGTCGATGGAGACGCGCTCGGCCGGATAGCGCAGGGCGTACTCGGTCGCGTACCGGCGTACGGCGGGCAGGAAGCGGGAGCCGAGCTGGAGGCCCGCCCAGCCGCCGATGAGTATGCGCTCGGGCTGGAAGAGGTTGATCAGGTCGGACAGGCCGGCGCCCAGGTACTCGGCGGTCTCCTCCAGGACTGCGAGCGCCACCACGTCGGGTTCGGCCTGGCTGCCGTCCTCGGCGTCCTCGGGCGGGTAGGCGGCCGCGAGCATCGCGGTCAGCGCCGTCTCCTCGTCGACGCCGTCCGGCGGGCGTCCGCCCTCCTCGCGCCAGCGGTCCAGCAGCGCCTCCGCACCGGCGTAGGCCTCCAGACAGCCCAGGGCGCCGCAACGGCAGCGGCGCCCCCTGACCCGTACGGTCAGGTGCCCCCATTCGACGGCCCGGCCGTACTCCACGTCCTCCGTGACGAGGCACGCGCCGACGCCCGAGCCGAAGAGGACGACGACTGCGTTGCGGGCGCCGCGGCCGGCGCCGAACCACATCTCGGCCTGGCCGAGGGTCCGGGCGCCGTTGTCGGCGAAGTACGGGACGGTGTCGGGGAGTTCGCAGGTCTGGCGGAGCAGGGATTCGAGCGGGACTGCGTCCCAGCCGATCGTCTGGCCGTGTACCACCGCGCCGAGCCCCGGGGTACGGGCCACTATGCCGGGGACGCCGATGCCGACACCGAGGAGCTGTTCGGGGGTGATGTCCGTCTGGGCCAGTACCTCGGCGATCCCGTCGCGGATGTGGCCGACGACGACTTCGACGTCGTAACCCTGCTGCTCCAACGGCCGGTCGGTGCGGGCGAGTTCGGTGAGGGTGAGGTCGAAGAGCTCAACGCGGACGCGGGTTTCGCCGACGTCGACGCCGATCATGTAGCCACTGGTGGGCGCGACGCGCAGGAGGGTGCGCGGGCGGCCGCCGTCGGAGTCGACGCTGCCGGCCTCCTCGACCAGTCCGTCGGCGACCAGCTCCGCGACGACATTGCTGATGGAACCAGAACTCAGTGCGGTGGCCGGACCCAGTTCGTAGCGGCTCATCGGGCCGTCGAAATACAACCGTTGCAGTACGGCGGTTCGATTGCCCCGCCGCAGGTCACGGACTGTGCGCCCGTTCCGCCCCGTCATGTGGCTCCCCTCCGGTTCGCCCGACTTGCAAGATACCGCTGCGCGATCCCTTGACGCGACTTTCTTCCGAGTCTTAACTCACATCCTAAATTAAGTCGTGAGGGGCGTTCGAGAAGTGAACACTCGCAAGGGACGTACGCGCGGTGCTGATACACGCCGCGGACGCCGTCATGACGCTCCTTCGGAAAGGGACGCCTGAGCCATGCGCAGAATCCGAGCCGCGGCCGCCGGTGCGGTCACTGTCTCCATGCTGACCGCCGTGACCGCCTGTGGTGGCGGCTCGTCGGACGGCGGATCCAACGACTCGCCCAAGACCCTCACCTACTGGGCCTCCAACCAGGGGGCCAGCGTCGAGGTCGACAAGAAGGTCCTCCAGCCCGAGCTCGACAAGTTCGAGAAGGACACCGGGATCAAGGTGGAGCTGGAGGTCGTTCCCTGGTCGGATCTGCTCAACCGGATCCTCACCGCGACCACCTCGGGCCAGGGGCCCGACGTCCTGAACATCGGCAACACCTGGAGCGCCTCCCTGCAGGCCACCGGGGCGCTGCTGCCCTGGGACACCAAGAACTTCGACAAGATCGGCGGCAAGGACCGCTTCGTCGACTCGGCGCTCGGCTCCACCGGCGCGGCGGGCCAGGACCCGGCCGCGGTGCCGCTGTACTCGATGGCGTACGCGCTCTACTACAACAAGGCGATGTTCGCCGACGCCGGCATCGCGAAGCCGCCGACCACCTGGGACGAGTTCGTCGCCGACGGCAAGAAGCTCTCCAAGGACGGCAAGTGGGGCGCGGCCTTCGAAGGCGCGAACCCGGCGGAGAACATCCACCACTCCTTCGTCTTCGCCAAGCAGCACGGGGCCGACTTCTTCACCGCCGACGGGAAGCCGGACTTCGCCAACGACGGCGCGGTCGCAGGGGTCAAGCAGTTCGTCGACCTGATGGCCACGGACAAGGTCATCGCGCCGGGCGACGCCGAGTACGCGCAGAACCAGTCCGTGAGCGACTTCGCCACGGGCAAGACGGGGATGCTGCTGTGGCAGTCCGCGTCCGCCAACCTGGTGTCGCAGGGCATGACTGAGGACGAGTTCGGCATCGCTCCGGTGCCCGTGCAGTCGGGCACTCCGGGGACCGGGACGAACGTCAACTCGATGGTCGCGGGCATCAACCTGGCCGTCTTCAAGGACACCGACAACCTCGACGGCGCCACCGAGTTCGTGAAGTTCTTCACCAGCGACGCCGAGCAGAAGATCCTCAACACGGCGTACAGCTCCATCCCGCCGGTCAAGGCCGCCCAGGAGGACGCCGCCTTCAACACCCCGGCGACCGCCGTCCTGAAGGACACGCTCGCCAAGAGCGCGGTCGCGCTTCCGCAGGTCGCCGACGAGTCCCAGTTCGAGACGGCCGTCGGTACGGCGATCAAGAACCTGTTCGCCGACGCCGCCGCCGGAAAGCCGGTGACCACCGAGTCGGTGAAGGCCGCCCTCGAAAAGGCCCAGACGCAGATGCCGACGAAGTGAGCGCGAGCACAAAAATGACCACCACGACCGCCTCCCAAGAGGCCGGCGATCGGACGGTGCGCAAGAACTCCCCCGGTGCGGCGCGTGGCCCGCGCCGCACCGGGCGGATCAAACGCATCGGACTGCCCTACCTGCTGCTGCTGCCCGCCCTGATCCTCGAACTGCTGGTCCACCTGGTGCCGATGGTGATCGGCATCGTGATGAGCTTCAAGGCGCTCACGCAGTTCTACATCCGCGACTGGGGCACCGCGCCCTGGTCCGGCCTGGACAACTACAAGGTGTCGGTGGACTTCGACGCGCCCGTAGGCAAGGCGCTGCTCGACTCGTTCTTCCTCACCATCGGCTTCACCCTGCTGTCGGTCGGCCTGTGCTGGCTGATCGGCACGGCGGCCGCGATCTGCATGCAGGACGCCTTCCGGGGCCGCGGCCTACTGCGCGCCCTTTTCCTGGTGCCGTACGCGCTACCCGTGTACGCGGCCGTCATCACCTGGGTGTTCATGTTCCAGCACGACAACGGCCTGGTGAACCACGTCCTGCACGACCAGCTGGGCATCACCGACAAGCCGTCCTTCTGGCTCATCGGCGACAACGCCTTCTACGCGCTGCTCACCGTGTCCGTGTGGAAGGGCTGGCCGTTCGCCTTCCTCATCGTCATGGCGGGCCTGCAGAACATCCCCAAGGACCTGTACGAGGCGGCCGCCCTCGACGGCGCCGGTGTGTGGCAGCAGATCCGCCGGATCACGCTGCCGTCGCTGCGGCCCGTCAACCAGGTGCTGATCCTGGTCCTGTTCCTGTGGACGTTCAACGACTTCAACACGCCGTACGTCCTGTTCGGCAAGTCCGCTCCGCCGTCCGCGGACCTCATCTCGGTGCACATCTACCAGACGTCGTTCGTGAGCTGGAACTTCGGCACCGGCTCCGCCATGTCCGTCCTGCTCCTGCTCTTCCTGCTCGTCGTGACGGGCGTCTACCTCCTGCTGACCTCCCGAGGAAGGAAGACGGCCGATGTCTAGTACCTCCACGAAGCTCCGCTCCCCGATGGCCCAGCCGAAGTCCTTCCTCTGGACCCGACGGATCTTCCTCACCCTGCTCACCGGCTTCGTCATGGTGCCGGTCTACGTCATGGTCTCCAGCTCGCTGAAGCCGTTGCAGGACGTCCAGACGAAGTTCCAGTGGGTGCCGAGCAGCCTGACCATCCGCCCGTACATCGACATCTGGACGACGATCCCGCTCGCCCGGTACTTCGTGAACTCGCTGATCGTGGCGGGCGCCGCGACGGTCTGCTCGGTGGTGATCGCGGTCTTCGCGGCCTACGCCGTCAGCCGCTACAACTTCCGCGGCAAGCGCGTCTTCACGGTCACCGTGCTGTCCACCCAGATGTTCCCCGGCATCCTCTTCCTGCTGCCGCTGTTCCTTCTCTACGTCAACATCGGCAACGCCACCGGCATCGCCCTGTTCGGATCCCGCGGCGGACTGATCCTGACGTATCTCACCTTTTCCCTCCCGTTCTCGATCTGGATGCTGATCGGGTACTTCGACTCCGTGCCACGCGACCTGGACGAGGCGGCACTGGTCGACGGCTGCGGGCCGCTCGGCGCGCTGTTCCGCGTCGTCGTGCCGGCCGCGATCCCCGGCATCATCGCGGTCGCCGTCTACGCCTTCATGACCGCCTGGGGCGAGGTGCTGTTCGCGTCGGTGATGACCAACGACCAGACCCGCACACTCGCCGTCGGGCTCCAGGGCTACTCCACGCTCTACAACGTCTACTGGAACCAGATCATGGCCGCGTCGCTCGTCGTCAGCGTCCCCGTGGTCGCCGGCTTCCTGCTCCTCCAGCGTTTTCTGGTCACCGGGCTCACCGCGGGAGCCGTCAAGTGACCAACTCTCCTCTCCCCGAAGGGACTTCCGTGACCATCGACCTTGCCGCCCTCCCCGAGGACTTCCTGTGGGGCACGGCCACGTCGGCCTACCAGATCGAGGGCGCCGTCGCCGAGGACGGCCGCTCCCCCTCCATCTGGGACACCTTCTCGCACACCCCCGGCAAGATCGACAACGGCGACGACGGGGACCTCGCCTGCGATCACTACCACCGCTGGCGCGAGGACATCGGGATCATGCGCCAACTGGGCACCAACGCCTACCGGTTGTCCGTCGCCTGGCCACGTGTCGTACCGGGCGGCGACGGCCCGGTCAACGCCAAGGGACTCGACTTCTACGACGGGCTGATCGACGCCCTCCTGGAGGCGGGCATCACCCCGTCCGTCACCCTCTACCACTGGGATCTGCCCCAGGTCCTCCAGGACCGGGGCGGTTGGCCCGTCCGCGACACGGCGTACCACTTCGCCGCCTACTCGGCGGCCGTGGCCGAGCGCCTCGGTGACCGCGTCAAGCACTGGACCACGCTCAACGAGCCGCTGTGCTCGGCCTGGATCGGCCACCTGGAGGGCCGGATGGCCCCGGGCTGGACGGACCTCACGGCCGCCGTGCAGACGTCGTACCACCTGCTCCTCGGCCATGGCCTCGCCACCCAGGCGATCCGCGCGGCCGTCCCCGGCGCCCAGGTCGGCATCGTCAACAACCTGTCCTACATCGAGCCCGCCACCGACCGCCCCGAGGACGTCGCGGCGGCCCGCCGGCTCGACGGCCACACCAACCGCTGGTGGCTCGACCCGGTGCACGGCCGTGGCTTCCCGGCGGACATGCAGGAGGTCTACGGAGTCGAACTCCCCGAGCAGCCGGGCGACTTGGAGACCATCGCGGCGCCTCTGGACTGGCTGGGCCTCAACTACTACTTCCCGTCCACGGTCGCCGACGACCCCACCGGTCCGGCGCCCCGCGTCCGCACCGTCCGCCGCCTCGGCGTACCGCGCACCGGCATGGACTGGGAGGTCGGCGCCCACGGCATCGAGAACCTCCTGCTGCGGCTGACGAACGACTACGGCGCCCAGAAGATCTACGTCACCGAGAACGGTTCCGCCTATCCCGACATCGTGCGTCCCGACGGCACCGTCGACGACCCCGAGCGCACCAAGTACCTGGAGCAGCATCTCGCGGCCTGCGCCTCGGCGGCCGCCCAGGGCGCTCCGCTCGCCGGTTACTTCGCGTGGTCGCTGCTCGACAACTTCGAGTGGGCGTACGGCTACGACAAGCGCTTCGGGCTCGTGCACGTGGACTACAAGACCCAGCGCCGCACGGTGAAGGGAACCGGGCACCGGTACGCGGACATCATCCGGGCACACGGAAGGAAGCGGCGGAACGCCGCCTAGCCGATACGGCTGCCGGTGGGCCCCCTGTCGCGGGCGGGGCCCACCGGTCCATACCGGGGTTGTCGGGCCGGGCAGGGCCCACCAGTCCGTACGGGGGTCATCCGGCCGCGTACACGTCCTCGACGTAACGCCCGGACGCGATCAGATCGTTCAGCCACTGCTCCGAGTCGCCGCCCGGGTTCCGGTCCGCGTGCAGCGTACGGAAGGCTTCGCGGACGCCGGGGGCCATCCGGGAGCCGTCGCCGCAGACGTAGACGCGGGCTCCGGTGTCCAGCAGGTCCCAGACCTCGTCCGCCTCGGCGGCGATCCGGTGCTGCACGAAGGTGACGCCGTCGACGGGGGCCGCACTGAAGGCCGGGCGCAGGGAGACCGCGCCGGCGGCCTCGGCTGAGCGAAGTTCGTCGGCGTGCAGGAAGTCCGCGTCCGGGTCGTCGCATCCGAAGTAGCAGAGGGCGGCGGGGAGTTGGGTCCCGGTGCCGCTCGCCACCAGTGCGCGGCGGTCCGCGATGGCTCCTCGGAAGGGGGCGAGACCGGTGCCCGCCGCGACCATGATGACCTTCGAGGAGTCGTCGATCCGGAACGCCTCCCGGCAGGGCTGGATGCGGGCGAGCACGGTCTCGCCGGGCTTGAGGGTGTTCAGGTAGCCGGAGCCCACTCCCTTGTACGTTCCATTGCCGGAGCGGGCCGGCGCCTCCAGGAGCGAGACCATCAGGTCGACGTGGGCCGGGTCGGTCGCGGGGGACGAGGAGACCGAGTAGTGGCGCGGGCGCAGCGGCGTGAGGAGCCCGTCGAGCAGGGCCGGCCAGTCGAGTGCACCGCGCAGGGCCGGGTACCCCTCGGCGAGCTCGACCAGGGTGCGCGGGTCGTCCGAGAGCGCCGCGAGGGCCGTGCGCTCGGGTGGGCACGGGTTGGCGGCGGCGAGAGCGGACAGCTGGTCGGCGGTCGGGCGATCCTGCAACTCGACGTGGTGGGCGAGTAGGTGACGGGCCGTCACGGGACGGTCGACGGCGATTCCGTCGCGGCGAGGGTGTGCGGCTCTGATGTCCAGAACCGTGTCAAGGACCAGGCCCAGCGCGGAGGCGGTCCGCTCGACGAGGGCCGGGTCGTTGACGGGAAGCACCGTGAGGTGGTCGCCGGTGCGGTAGGTCGCGCCGTCCGGCAGCGCCAGGCGGAGGAAACGCTTGGTCCTCGGGTGTCCGGGTGCGGTGAGGTCGTACGCCTCGGTGACGGTCATCGGGACGAGGCCGTGCCGCTCGGCGAGCGCGTCGAGGGGACCGCCGGTCAGCGTGCGGACCTCGTAGGCGGCCTCGGCGGGCCCCTCCGGGTCCGTGGCCTCGGGGTCGCCGTACCGCTCGAGGAAGGCGGTCCGCAGCCGTGCCGTGAAGGCACGGACCGTGCCTCCGAGGTCGCCCGAGGCGTCTGCCGCCGTGCGCTCCAGGAAGCGTGTGCCGCCCAGTTCCGCGAGGCGTTCGTCGATGCGGGTCGGGAAGTGCTGGTAGGTGGCGGCCCAGTTGCGGTCGCCGACGCCGAGGACGGTGTAGGTGAGACCATCGGCCCGCTCGGCGCGGTCGAGGCGGGCGGCGAAGGCGGTGGCGTCGTCCGTGGGCTGTCCGTTGTAGGAGGCGGCGGTGATGACGACGAGACGGTCGGTGGGCAGCCCGTCGGCGTAGGCGTCCAGGGGTGCCACCTCCGTCTCGCAGCCGATCGCACCGGCCTCGTCGGCAAGGGTCGCGGCGAACTCGCGGCAGGTACCGTAGTTGCTGCCGTGCAGGAAGAGGGCGCGGGTGCCGGAGCGGACCCGGGAGGGCAGCACGGCCCGCTCGTCGGCCGCTGCCTCCGACCGGTCCTCGACCGTGCCCGGCAGCGCAGGGTGGACTCGGTCGGCTGCGGTGCGCGGTGAGAGCGTGAGCGTGAAGCCGTCGGGCTTCAGGGTGAGAGTCTCCTTGACCGTCAGCCGGTAGTCGGCGTGGTCGTGCAGCCGGTAGCGGTGGACGAGCATCGCCAGCAGCATGGTCGCCTCGTGGAGCGCGAACTGCCGCCCGATACAGGCACGTTCACCGGTTCCGAAGGGCTTGAAGGCGTGCGGTGAGCGCGCGGCCTCCGCCTCCGGCGTGAAGCGGGAGGGGTCGAACAGCTCGGGGTTGTCGCCCCAGGCCGGCTGCCGGTGCAGCATCGGCCCGATGATGCTGACCGGCTGCCCGGCGCGCAGCGGGATCCGGCCGCCGAGCAGCGTGTCCTCGCGGGCGTGCCGGCTGAACACGGCGGCGGTCGGATACAGCCGCAGCGCTTCGTTGAGCACCTGTCGGGTGTAGGTGAGCCGTCCGACCTCGTCGAACGTCGGCTCGGGGTCGGCCGTGTCGCCCCACAGCGCGTCGGCCTCGCGTCGCACATGCTGGAGTACGGCGGGGTGCTTGGCCAGGTAGTACAGCGCGAAGGACATCGCGCCGGAGGTCGTCTCGTGGCCCGCGATCAGGAAGGTGATCACCTGGTTGCGGATGTTGGCGGTGTCGAGGGTGCTGCCGTCGGCGGGGTGCTCGGCGGCAAGCATGAGCCCGAGGAGGTCGTCCGCCTGGCGTTGCCGCTCCCCCACACGGGCGGCGATCACTTCGTCGACGACTCCCGCGAGGTAGTCCGCGTCCGCCCGGAAGGCCACGTCCGCCGCCGCGTGGTCACTGCCCGGCGTGCGGGCCAGCTTCGTCATGCTCCACTCCAGGCAGCGGACCATGGCCTCGACGAAGGGGTGCGGTTCGGCGCGCTCGAAGGACCCGAAGTCGTAGCCGAATCCGGCGAGTCCGATGGTGTCCAGCGTCATCCGCGTCATGTCGTCGGGGACGTTCACGGGCTGCCCGTCACGCGCCCCGCGGTCCCAGGACTCGATCAGCCGACGCGCCACGCGCAGCATGACGGGGTGGTACGTACGCATCGAGCCCAGCGCGAACGCCGGCATCAGGATGTCGTGCGCCTTGGCCCAGTTGGGCTCCTCGTTGTACGCGGTGAACAGTCCGTCGGCGGCGAACTCACGGACGTTCTCCAGAGCCGGCCCGATCGCCTTCGCGAACCGGTTCTCGTCGGCCAGCTCGGTGACCAGATCGAGGTCGCTCACGAAGAGCACGTCCCGGCCGTGCAGCCGGCGGACGATCGCGGGTCCGTGCTCACGCATGAGCCCCATCACCTGCTGGACCGGTGTGCGGCCGGGGCCGGTGACGGAGACGTCGATCAGAGGGAGGCCGTGGAGGGTGCCTGTGGTGTGAGGGGTGCCTGTGGTGTGCAGGCTGCCTGCGGTGTGACGGGTCTCTGTCGTGCGGGGGTGCGGCGCGGTGGGGGGCATGGCGCGACAACCGCCTTTCGCGGTACGGGAGTACTGCGGTCAAGCTTGATCGCTGGGTACCGTTCGCCTGCGACGTGGCACTACATGATTGTGCAGTCGAAAATGTGCGGCGGGGCTTGCGCAGTCCACGGGGCCCCGCCATCCAGCCCGGGGTGGCCGGCCCCGAGCGCGGGCGCCTTCCGGGGCTCTCTTCGACTGGACGCCCGGCGCCCGGCCCCGTTGGGCGCGGCTTCGCCGTCTCCACCGGCGGCATGCCGGGCGGCCTGCACGGCGGGGACGAGGACGCCTCCCCCTACGGCGACAGAGATCTCCGCCACACGGCTTCGGTCGCTTCGGTCGCTTCGGCGGGCTGAATTCGGTCGCTGAGCTGCGGGTAACGTGTGGTGCCGAAGACCGGACCGCACCGGCTCCGAGGAGCCCGGCACGGCAGGAGGCGTGAGTGGACCTGACGCGGGCGGACGCCGTGGTGTGGCGGAACCGGGCCCTGCTGTTGTTCGACCGGATTCCGATGCCCGTCGCGGTGTGCGATGTGCACGGGGTGATCGTCCTGGCCAATCCCGCGATGGCGAGGGAGTGGGGTGAGACGCCGGGCCGGCTGCGCGGGCGGAACGTGCTGGATCTGTTCCGCCCGCAGGAGGCGACGCAGGTGGAGCGGATCGCCCAGGCGCTGCGGCTGCGGCACCGTTCCCGCTACCCGGTCTCGGTGCGCTGGGAAGCGGCCGACGGAGCGCGGCGGCGCGGCGAGCTGACCGCGGACCCTGTCAGCGACAGCTCCGAGGCGTCCACGGCTCTGCTGGTCACGCTCCGGGTGCTCGGTGAATGCCCCAGCTCCGACCCCGGGCAGGCCGAGCCGTCCGCCCCGCCCGTCGGTGACACCGAGGCCCGCATTCTGGCGCTGCTGGCCGGGGGCGCGACCACGGCCGGGGCAGCCCGGGAGACGGGCCTGACCGTGGACGGCGTCAACTACCACCTGCGTCGCCTGTCCGAGCGCTGGGGCGCGGCCACCCGTACGGAACTGGTCGCCCGCGCCTACGCACTGGGCGTGCTGACTCCAGGAGTGTGGCCGCCCAGAGCCGTTCCGGCCCCCTGAGGAGCACCGAAGCGCGCGAGGCAGTGCCACACCATTTTCAGATCCTGCAGCTCGTGCCGGCCGGTGCGCGCCGCGTCCCCGATGATCCGTGGGTCGAGGTGGCCGTCCTCGGCGATCCGGGCGCCAAGGGTCTGTCCGGCGGATCAAGCCGGAGACGCGGGGCTTGGCACGCCTGTCTGCGGCGTTTTCGTCGGTTGCCGACGCTCCGCGTCGCCTTCCTCCTCCGCCTTGCAGCCAGACGCACCAAGCCCCGCTCACCCGCACTGATTCGGCACCGCAGCTACCCTCCGACCTGATCTGCCGGACAGGCCCGAGTTCGACGAACTCCGGGCCGCGGAAGTCCGGGTGGCGTCTCAGATCCTCGACGGAGAGCCGGTATCCGGGGTGCCACCCGACCGGGCACGGCAGCCGCGGGGCCGCGGTCTCTACGGCGTCCCGCGGTAGGACTCGTCGAGGACCAGTGCCTCCATGTCCCGCGCCAGTACGACCCTTCCGTGTACCTGCGCCTCGATGTAGTCGTTGAGAGGGTCCTGGTCGTCCGCCTCGGCCAGCTCGATGAGGGTTGTCCCGGCGGCCACCCGAACGCGGACGGCTCGGCCGCGCTGTCGGGGTAGCAAAAGGTGGCCCGGCGCAGTGCCTCGCCGGTCAGCCGGACGTGCGAGGAACCGAACCGGGCTGCCGCGCCGACCAGTTGACGCCGGAAGTTCAGCGCGCCGTACACGGGGCGTTCGTGCGTGGGCGCGGTGTCGTACGCGGCCACCGAAGATCCGGCTCTCCCAGCGCCGGCGGTCACCGCCGGGGTGCGCGGTCAGGCCGCCGTTGCTCGTGCCGGTGACGAACTGCGAGCGGTACGTGCCGTCCTGGGCCAGCGCCTGAAGGATCGGGAGTCCGCGGGCAAGCCGGTCCGGGTGGAGGTTCAGGGTTATCCGGGGGCGCGGGATCCACCGCCGGGCCGGAGGAGCGGGCCTCGACGTGACGCACGGCCCGCTCCTGCGGTGTGCGGCCGTTCCCGAAATGCATTGGATCTCTCCGACGGGTTTCCGTAGCTTAGCCAAAAACCTAGTACCCCTAGGTTTTGGCACGTCCGAACCCAGGAGCACTCCCCCATGAGATCACTCACCGAGCAGGACATCCGCAACTCGTTCATCAACTGCTCCAAGGGCGAGGCCAAGCGTCTCTCGATACCGCGAGATCTCGGCGAACGCCCCTGGGACGACCTGGACTTCCTCGGCTGGCGGGACCCAGGGGCGCCCGACCGCAGTTATCTGGTCACCGTTCGGGCCGGCGACCTCGTCGGAGTCACCCTGCGCTTTCCCTCCTCCCAACGCGGCTTCCTGCACCGCAGCATGTGCTCGCTGTGCCTGACGACGCATCCGGGCAACGGCGTGTCGCTGATGACGGCCCGCAAGACGGGCGCGGCCGGCCGCGAGGGCAACTCGGTCGGCATCTATATGTGCGCCGACCTCGCCTGTTCCCTGTACCTGCGCGGCAAGAAGTCCCTCGAATCCGGCAGTCGCTTCGAGGAGAGCCTCACGGTGGAGCAGCAGATCGCCCGGACGGTGGGCAACCTGTCGGCGTTCCTGGAGAGGCTGTACGCCTGACAGCGGCCGTGCGGCTCACCTCCCCGGCGATCAGCCCTCCGCCACGGCGATCACGATCTTGCCCCGGTTGTCACGCTGCTCCAGCCGCTCGTGGGCCGCACGCGCCTGCTCCAGTGGGAAGACCGTCTCGACGGGTACGCGGTAGGTGCCCGGCGCGACACGTTCGGCCAGTTCCCGCAGGTCCGCGCGGCGGTCGTAGCCGTGGATCTGCAGGTTGGTGAGCTGGAAGCCGAGGAGGGAGGCGTTCTTCGGGTAGAAGTCGCGGGTGTCGACGGTGCTCGGCTCCAGGGCGACGTTGGCAAGGCCTCGGCTACAGGCACTTCACGTTCTGGGAGACCCCGGAGCGCACCCCCGTCTCGATGGCGGCCGAGACCTCGATCGTCGGTGGCATGGTCCGGGTGGACCCTGTCTACTCTCCGCCCCACCTCCGGGGCCGCTCGTTGACGGTGCCCTCGACGCCGGAGCGGGAGGCGTAAAGGCGCCGCCATTGTCTTCCCGGTGCGCTTCGGGGACCAGGGCGATGAGTTCGCCCATCACGTCAGTGCTGAGTTCGGTGACCCGAGGTTCATGGCCGCCACGGGATCCAACGGCAGCAGCCCGGCCTTGCTCGGCCCGCCCCTGTCCGGGGCGGTTCAGCAGCACGCTGGTCACCCTCACGAGGGTGGTGTCGCCTGCACGGTGGCAGGCGACAGCGGGGCGGCGTCTGCGGCGTACAACTGAATGTCCCCAGTCACGTACAACTGAACGTGACTGGGTTGCCGTACCGGATTCAGTTCCTGCGTCGGTACGTTCCGGGTGCCGTTCCGTGTGTTCGTTTGAACGCGTTGGCGAAGGCGAACTCGGATGTGTAGCCCACTTGGGTGGCGATGGATCTCAAGGGTGCGTCCGATGTCCGCAGCAGGTGCGCCGCCGTGATCATCCGCCACCAGGTCAGGGAGCCGAGGGGTGGTTGACCGATCAGCAGGGTGAAGCGCCTGGCGAACGGAGCCCGGGAGAGCCCGGCTTCTGCCGCGAGTTTCGCCACGGTCCACGGCGAAGCCGGGTCTCGGTGGATGGCGTGGAGAGCGGCGGTGACCCGGGGGTCGTTGAGTGCGGCAGCCCATCCGGTGGTGTTGCCCAGGGAGGACTCCGCGGCAACCGCCTTGCTCCGACCCGGACTTCCGTCACCGGCACGGGCTCGCCCCGACTCCTGCGGGTCCACACCCCGTGCGCGGCGATCGGTTCCGACAGGGCGAACCGCTGCCGAGATCGGTCCGAAGGAAACGGACACGCGCGCGACGGGGCGTGCGATGGCCGTGCCCGGCCGGGCCGGCGTGAGACCGAGCGGCTCAGGTCTCGGCAACGCCGGGGCCGGAAGTCTCAGGAGCGCCTGCGGGTCGGAGCACCGGCGAACCAGAAGGCGACCCCGATGAGGACGAAGACCACCAGGGGGATGGCCTCCACGGCGAGATACGTCCAGCGTTCGGAAGGGTCCCAGCCCGAGGGCGCGTATCCCGGTCCGAACCAGTGCGCGCCGATGCCGGGCAGGAGCAGCTGGACGGTGGCGAAGGCAATCAGCGCGGTCAGCAGCCAGCCGATAGTGCGCGGGTAGCGGACGCGGTAGGGCCTGGGGACGTCGGGGTACTTGCGCCTGAGGACGTGCAGCGCGGGGAAGATCCCGAGATAGCTGAGCAGAGTGGTGGAGAGCGCCAGCGAGAGCACCGCGCCGAACAGTTTGGCGGCATCGCCCCCGGTGAGCTGGTGTGCGAGCACGAGGACTCCGGTGGAGACGAGGCCGCTGAGCAGGT
The DNA here is from genome assembly GCF_042721055.1 of Streptomyces sp. NPDC058470. Classification (NCBI taxonomy): domain Bacteria; kingdom Bacillati; phylum Actinomycetota; class Actinomycetes; order Kitasatosporales; family Streptomycetaceae; genus Streptomyces; species Streptomyces sp. NPDC058470. Next base: position 13,835 of record NZ_JBHXMF010000011.1, on the reverse strand, counting down.
TGACACGGACGGGGGTGCCGAGCCGTTCCGAGATCACTCCGAGGGCGCGAGGTGCGGCGCCATCGTAGCCGCTGACCGCCAGCGCGCGATCGGTGCCCATGAGCCATGCGACACCGGAGGAGAGCAGGGTGAGGATGAACAGCACCGCGCAGATGCCGCCGAGCACCAGGCCGGCGCCGGTCAGGGTGACTGTGCCGTCGGGTCCGACGGAGCCTCCGTACACGCTGAAGACCTGTCGCATCGCGTCGAGGAAGCCGCTGAGCCCTGTGACGGCCTTGGTCGGGAGGACGAGCAGGACGCCCAGGACCGGCAGGGCGTAGAGGAGTACGGCCAGCACGCCGCTGCGGAAGATTGCCGCGGGTACGTCCCGCCGGGGGTCGACCATCTCGTCACCGGCGCTGTTGGGCAGTTCAAAACCGACGTAATTGAATATCAACACCGGCATGAGGGCGACGAATCCGGACCAGCCCGGCGTGAAGTCGGCGAGGCCGAAACCGTGCACGCCGTGCCGGACGGCGTAGATGAGCACCGTACCGGTGAAAAGGATCAGCAGCGCCAGCCGGGTCCAGCCTCCCAATACGGGGATCCACTTGCCGATACGGAAGGAGACCACGGCCGTCAAGATGCCGAACCAGACAAATCCCAGCGTGAAGAGATAGAAGCCGAGGGTGCCGAATGGTCGGCCGTCGCGGAAGAAAGTAGTGAAGGCCGTCACGGCGGAGACCGTGAGCGTGCCGCCGAACCACACCGGGTTGGTGACCCAGTACATGAAGGTATTGACCGCCCCGACGAGGTGGCCGAAGGCGAGCCGGACCCAGAGATAGGGGCCGCCCTCCTGAGGGAAAGCAGTGCCCAATTCGGCGCAGAGTAGGGCGGACGGCACGAAGAAGACGATCGCCAGCACGATCATCCAGGTGAAGGCCTGCGGTCCACGGGCGGCGACGGTACCGATGGTGTCGAGGCCGACGAGAGTGCAGAGAAGGAAGAAGAGGATGTCGAAGTGACCGAGGTGGCGTCTCAGCTTCCGGATTTCGAGATCGGAGTCGGCAGTACGAAGGATCGGCGTCGTACGGGGGGTTTGGGTGTCCACGAGGCAGAATGCTGCATAACCACCTGATGTTGCGCAAGAATGCGTTCAGGATTTTCGGAGAACTCGCTTCACAGCCGGAGGATTTATGACCTTCACCCTCATCCGCGCCCACTTCGACTGAACTCTGGATTCCGCTCCGCTTCCACGACTACCTTGCAATTATTGCTTCTTGACCCGCCATCAGGGATGTGGTGACACTGGCCACTTCGACTGACACTGCGCTTCGACCGCTCACTCCTGGGAGCCTCACGCATGAAGGTCAACCTCTACTATGCGCCATTTCCCTCGCAGATGTTTCGCGGCTTCGACGAGCCGATCAACACCGAGCGGCCGTTGAATCCGAAGAGCGCGCTGCCGACGCTGGCGAGCGGGCTGCGGATGTTCGCGGAGACGATGGGATTCGACTGCGAAATCGAAATCGTCGACATGCAGCTCGGCGGCCAGCGCATCGCCTACAAGACCATCCCGTACGGACCGCACCAGATGGACTGCTACCGCTTCGGTTCTCCTTTCGAGGACTACGTCGAAAAAATCAAGGAAGCCGAGATCCACGGGCTGACCTGCAACTTCACCAACAGTGCGCAGATCACGGCCGATCTGGCGCAGTTCATCAAGAGCGTCAACCCGAAGGCGTTCGTGGTGGCGGGCGGTGTGGACCCGACGGCCCGGCCGCAGTACTACCTGGAGCGCGGGGTGGACCTGGTGGTCCAGGGCGAGGGAGAGTGGGTGTTCTCGCGTGTCGTCCAGGCCTGGGCCGAGGGCGGCGACTTCAGCACTGTGCCGAACATCGCGACCCGCGAGCGCATAGCGCGGAAGGTCGACATGTCACACATGATCGACATGAACACCCTGCCGCCCATGGCGCTCGACCTGGTCGGTGACCTGTCCTTATACACCGACACCGCCGAGGGTCCGCCCCCCGAAGGTGTCGGCACCAACTTCATCTGCTGGGAGACCTCCAGGGGCTGCGCCTGGCGCTGCTCCTTCTGCACGGCCCCCTCCCGCGGCAAGTACCGCTACATGTCGCCCGCGGCCGTCGAGGAGCACCTCAAGTACTTCCGCTCACGGGGCATCCGCACGATCGTCTGGCAGGAGGACAACCCGCTCTCGCGCATCCAGCAGAACGGCACGGGCCGCTTCCTGTACGACAGCGGCCGGGAGGAACTCCTGGAGATCTTCCGGATGATCCGCGAGTACGGCTTCGCCTGGGAGTTCGCCAACGGCATCGAGTTCGGCAAGTTCCGCCAGAACGGGCGCTTCGACCACGAGCTGGCCCAGGCTCTGCTGGGCAACGACAAGTCGGCCGACGGATGGACCGGCTGCTATCGGGTGCAGATCCCGCTCGACAACATGAACATCGGCAAGAACCGTTTCCCCAAACTGCTCGGCTTCGACGAGCAGGTCGACATCCTGGCGACCATGCTCACCGACTACGGTGTCGGCCACCAGACCTACGACCTGTTCATCGGCTATCCGGAGCAGGACGCCGAGGCCATCCACCAGTTCAACGACTACTGCCTGCGCATCAAGGACGAGTTGGGCGCCCTCGGCGGCTCCTCGTACCAGCCGTACTTCAACGTCTTCAACCTGTCGCTGCTGCCCGGCGCCCGTGACTGGACGACACTGCACGACCTCCTGGCCTTCGACGTGGAGGCGAACCCGGAGGTGATCGGGATCTTCCTCTCCGCGATCGACAACCCCCACTTCACCTACTGGGACATCTACCAGAAGCGGCTGGAGATGACCAACTCCCTCAACGACCGTGAGCTGCACCGTCTTTACGACGGCATCTACGCGGGCAGCGGTACACACAACGGCGCGGGAGCGTGAGCGGCATGCTCGTCGATCTCTACTACGCGCCCTACCCCGGCCAGCGGTTCGCCGGGGAAGCCGAGACGATCAGCCCCGTACGGGTCCTCAACCCGAAGAGCGCGCTGGCCACACTGGCGGCCGGCACCCGCAGCTTCCTCGCGCAGTGGGGGGTCGAGGCCCAACTGCGGATCATCGACACCCAGGTGGACGAGGACGAGCCGGTGCTCTACAAGTCCTTCGACTACGGGCCGCGGGTCATCGAGTGCCTGCGCTTCGGTGGGGCGTTCGAGCGCTACGACACCACGCTGCGCGAGGCCGACATCATCGGCATCTCCAACAACTTCACCAACTCGGCAGGCTCCGTCGCCGACTTCGCCAAGCACGCCAAGGCGGTCAACCCGCAAGCCCTGGTGGTCGGCGGCGGCATGGACGCCACCGCCCGCCCCGAGTGGTACCTGGACAACGGCTTCGACGTGATCGTCCAGTTGGACGGCGAGTATCTCTTCGCCAAGGTGATCGAGGCCGTCGCCAAGGGACAGCCTCTCAACCAGGCGGCGTTCTGCCGTGAGTACAACGGCGGGCACATCGTCTTCGGCGGCCCGTCCCTCAAGATGGACGAGTTGGAGCCGATGGCCCTCGACCTCGTCACCAACTACCAGGACTACAACGACACCGGCGAGGGCACCCCGCCACAGAACGTCGCCACGCCGTTCATCTGCTTCGAGTCGTCCCGCGGCTGCTACCGCACCTGCTCGTTCTGCGCGACACCGATGCGGGGCAAGTACCGCCACATGTCGCCGGAGGCGGTCGAGAAGCACTTCGCCTACTTCCGCAAGATGGGCATCCGCAACATCCTCTTCCAGGAGGACAACATCCTCTCCCGTCTCCAGCGCAGCGGCCGCGGCACCATGCTGCACCGCAGCGGGCGCGAGGAGGTCTTCGAGATCTTCCGGATGGCGCGGGAGTACGGCTTCTCCTGGGAGTTCGCCAACGGGCTGGAGTTCGGCAAGTTCCTGGACCTCGGGAAGCCGGACCTGGAACTGATGGAGCACCTGTTCTGGAGCGACCGCTCCGGTGACATCTGGCGCGGCTGCTACCGCGTGCAGATTCCGCTTGAGTTCCTCGGCGACGACCCGACATCGAAGTTCAACAAACTGCGTGGCTTCGAGGAGGAACTGGAGATCCTCGACGCGATGCTCGGCTTCGGCGTCACGTATCAGACCTTCAACGTCCTGATCGGCCACGACGGCGACGACCGGCCGGCGATCGACCACTATCTGCGCCGAAGTCTCCAACTGCGCGAGGCACTGCTGGACCGGGACTCCCGTGTGGTGCCGTACTTCAACGTCTACAACCGGACACTGCTGCCAGGTACGGCCGATTTCCGCAACAAGCACGAGCGGCTCGAATTCGACATCGAACAGAATCCCGAGGTGATCAGCGTTTACCTCGCGCCGATGAACAGCGATCACCTCTCCTACTATGATCTCCTCGACGAACGCCTTCGCATGATGCGGGAGTTGAACGGAGATCTGATCGACCAGTACGACGGCATCCACCGCAAGCCACTGATCGAGACCAGCGGCTGAAGGAAGAGGAGCAGCGTGTGACCGCACCACCGCGACGGCGGTACGGTTTCGGCGCCCTCTGGCTCGGCCAGAGTCTGTCCCTGGTCGGTACCCAGGTGGGCACGCTGGCCCTCCCGTTACTCGCGGTGGTGTCGCTCGACGCGAATGCCGGGCAGCTCGGGGTGATCGCCACCCTGCGCTATCTCCCGTTCCTGCTCTTCGCGCTGCCGCTGGGCCCCCTCGTCGACCGGGGGGACCGCCGCCGGCTGATGATCGTCGCGGACGTCGCCCGTGCGGCACTGGTACTCGTCCTACCGGTGCTGCACGCGATGGGCTGGCTGCGGCTGCGGTGGCTGTACGCCGTGCCGTTCCTGGTCGGCGTCTTCCAGGTGATCTTCGACTCAGCGTATCTCGCCTACGTCCCCCAGCTCGTCGGCCGCGACAGACTCACCCGCGCCAACCGCAACCTCCAGGCCAGCCAGTCCGCCGCCGATCTCGGCGGGCCGGGTCTGAGCGGGCTGGTCTGCACCGCGGTCGGCGCGGCCGGCGCCCTGGTCGTCGACGCGATCTCCTTCGCCTTCTCGGCACTCACCCTGGCCCTGATCAGGCCGACGCCCCAACAGGCCGTCGAGAAGGCGGCGCCGGGCGGAGTACGGCAGGCGGCAGCCGCCTGGTGGCAGGACGTCAGGGCCGGGCTGGTCTTCGTTTTCGGCCAGCCCGAACTGCGGGCGCTGGCCATCGAGACGGCCGTGTTCAACGCCTGTGAGCAAGGTGCCCTGGTCCTCTACCTGGTCTACGCGGTGCGCGAGTTGGGATTCTCACCGCTGCTGCTCGGATTGTCGCTCGCGGCGGCCGGCATCGGCTCGACGCTCGGCACCTTCCTGTCCGAGGGCTCGGCCCGGCGGATCGGCCTGGGACCCACCATCGCGGCCGGCTCCGTACTCGGCTGCAGCGCGTTCCTGCTGGTGCCCGCGGCCTCGGGCGGCCGGCTCGCCGTCTTCGCCGTGGTCTGCTCGGGGTTCGCCGTCTCCGGCCTGGCGACCGGTGTCTCCAACGTCCTCCAGGTATCGCTGCGCCAGACCCTCACGCCGGACACCATGACCGGCCGGATGACCGCTTCATTCCGGTTCGTGGCGTACGGCATGGTGCCCCTGGGCACCATGGCCGGTGGCGTGCTCGGCACCGCCCTGGGACTGCGCGAGGCGCTGTGGGTGATGTCCGGCGCGTTGTTGTTCGGGCCGCTCGCGATCATCTGTTCGCCCCTCCCCCGCAGGCAGGCCCTGCCGGCTGACTCGTCGTCAACCTGAGGCGACGACAGGGGCTTTCGCATTCGGACGTCGATAGGATCGTCCCCGACCGCTCAGCCCTTGGAAGGACGCACGGTGGACAGGTTTCGCTATCACGACGGAGTGCTGCGCTGCGAGGGAGTGGATCTGGAGGAGCTGGCCGCCGAGCACGGCACTCCGACGTACATCTACTCACGCGACACCTTCCGTACGCACCTCGCGGATCTCACCGCGGCCTTCTCCGAGTTGAACCCGCTGATCTGCTACGCGGTGAAGACATGCAGCAACCTCCATCTGCTGCACGAGCTGGGCGCGGGCGGCGCCGGGGCGGACGTGGTCAGCGGAGGCGAGCTGCACCGGGCCCTGACGGCGGGCATCCCTGCCGAGCGGATCGTCTTCGCCGGGGTCGGCAAGTCGGAGTCCGAATTGCGCGAGGCCATCTCCGCCGGAATCGGCTGCATCAATGTCGAGTCCGAGTCGGAGCTCGAACTCCTGGGCCGGGTGGCCCGGTCGATGGGCCGTACCGCGCGGGCCGCGATCCGGGTCAACCCCGACGTGCAGAGCGACGGGACCCCGGAGAAGACCACCACCGGTGTCCGGGGCAGCAAGTTCGGCATCGATCTGGAGCGGGTGCCCCGGCTGTTCGCCCGCGCCTCGCTGCTGGACCACGTCCGGCTGACCGGGGTGCATGTCCACCTCGGCTCACCGATCCACTCCCCCGAGCCCTACATCGTCGCGCTCACCCGGGTGCTGGACCTGGTCGACAAGCTGAGGGCCGACGGCCACGAGATCGAACTCATCAACATGGGCGGCGGGTTCGCCGCCGAGTACGAGACAGGTGCCGCACCGGGCTGGGGGGTGTACGCCGATGCGATCACGCCCATCCTCAAGCCGTTCGTGGCGGCCGGCGGCAAGGTCGTCATGGAGCCCGGACGCTCGATCGCCGCGAACGCCGGTGTCCTGCTGACCCGGGTGCGCTACCTGAAGGACGCCGGGCGGCACCGGGTGGCGATCGTCGACGCCGGGATGAACAACCTCATCCGCGCTGCGCTGTACGACTCTTTCCACTTCATGTGGCCCGTCCGTCCCGTCGACGGCCTGGTACCCCCCACCCGCTCCGGGCGGATCGACCTGCCCGGTCTCACCGGCTACGACATCGCCGGGCCGATCTGCGAGTCGACCGACTACCTCGCCCGGGAGCGCCGGCTGCCGACGCTCGCCGAAGGCGACCTCATCTGCATCTTCGGTGCCGGCGCCTACGGCATGGCGATGGCCAGCCAGTACAACTCCTCGCTGCGCCCGGCCGAGGTGCTCGTCGACGGCTCCACCAGTCGTCTGATCCGCCGCCGTGACACCTATGCGGACCTGATCGAGGCGGAACTGGGCCTGCCGGACAGTGAGTTGTGAGACAGGGCTCCCCCACCGGGGCCGCGGGGCACCCGGCGGCGGGGCCCGAGCCTCGGTGGGAAGCGGTGCCGCCGGCCGGGGCTCGCCGCCGAAGGGGTCAGCCGGTCGCGTCCAGGTAGTCCTCGCCGGGGAGCAGGAGCGCGGAGCGTACCGACTCCCGGCTTCCCCGCGGGGGCCAGACCAGGGCGTGGGTGGTGCGCAGGCGGGCGCCGCGCAGGATCTTGCCACGGTAGGCGCCGGTGCCGAGGTCGAGCCAGGCAAGGCCGAGTGACGCCGCGAGGGCGAGCGGCTCGTAGACGGCGAGGTTGAAGTAGGCGTACGGGCCGGCGTCCGGGGCGAAGCCGGCGGCGCGGACGTGCAGGGTGTCGCCCCAGAGATAGCAGAGGGCGAAGCCGGTGAGGCGGCCGTCGCGGCGTTCGAGGAAGACCTCGCTCCACGGATCGAGACAGGCCGCCTGCTGTCCCAGGTACGCCGTCATCGACTCGTCGGTGTCGTCCGCGCCGTACTTGCGCTGGAGCAGGCCGAGCAGCGGCCCGGCCTGCCGGTAGCACTCGGAGAGCCGGACGCGGTGGATGGAGCCGCCCGAGTCGGCGAAGGCGCGGGCCTCGCGCTGCCATTCGCGGCGGCGCCGGGCGGAGCGTTCGGTGTCCACCGTCGCGACCGGGATGACCGCCTCCGCGGACAGCGGGGCGTACGAGGGCGCCGGGACGTCGGGCGCGAGTGCGGCGAGTGCGGCGAGGCACTCCTCGGCGTGCGCCTGCGGTGCGTACAGCAGGGCCATCGCCGAGGCACCGAGAGTCTCGGCCAACTCGGCCGCCGCCTGGATCAGCCGGGCGATCACCCGCGCGCGACTCGACGCGGGCAGCGCCGGGTCGACGAGTACTCCGCCGTGGTAGCCGGCCCGTGAGCCGAGCAGGAGCAGCGGCATCCAGAGGTGACGGTCGGCCTCCGCCTCGGTTCCCAGGCGGGGGACGGCAAGCAGGTCGAGCGGGTGGTAGGCCTGGTTCATCGAGACACCGGAGCCACCGCGCCAGAAGTAGGTGGGCAGCGCGCCGACCACGGAACCGTCCGGTTCCTCCGCGAGCAGGTACTGGCTTTCGTAGTCGTCGGATCCTTCGGCCCATTCCAGCCAGGGGCGGCCGAGGTAGACGGTGCGGCCGGACGACAGTCGCTCCCAGTCCGCGGGTTTGAGTTCGTGGACGCTGCGGATGTGCCGCACTCTCATCCGGCGGGCTCCCCCTGGTACAGGCCGGCCTGCTCGATCTCGCGAACGCGCCGGTAGTCGTGCTCGATCTGCTCACGGCCGCCGAGCAGATAGAGGTGTCCGGGCGAGCTGAACAGGTCGACGGTAGGGCGGACCTCGTTTCCGCCGGCCAAAAGGTCGATCGAGCCACAGAGGTAGCTGGGCAGCGCGCGCACCTCCTCGAGCGGTCCGGCAGCCAGGTGCCCGTCCTGCGGGGCGATCAGGCACACCACCCGCAGGCTCCGCAGGAGCCGGTAGTCGGTGCCGGGCAGGCGGGCGAACGCGGCGGGATCGGTGTACGCGTCGACGGTGAGCGACACCTGGCTGTGGCCGGTGGCGGCCCGAGGGCCGCGGGAGGTGACGGCGCCCTCCAGCCTCGCGCCAATCTCGATCAGTACGGGTCCGCGCGAGGTGAGCATCACCTCGGCGTGTGCGGGGCCGTGGGCGATACCGAGAGCGTCGAGCACCCGGACCACGTAGGCCGCCAGGTCTCGCTGGGGATCACCGTCGGGTGCCAGCAGGTCCTGGTAGTCGTAGACGACGGCGCCGCCGACGCTCGCCCGCTGCTCGCGCCAGATCTCGTGGACGAAGTGGAGCCCGTCCCGGCTCACCGTGTTGACGAAGTACTGGTCGCCGGCGAGGAATTCCTGGGCGAGGACGCGCTCGTTGAAGTTGCCCATCTGGTCGGTCCGCCGGTGGATACGGGCGAAGGCGGCACGGGCCTGGGCCTCGTCGGCGCAGATCGCCACCGAGTCGGAGCCCGCGCTCGCCAACGGCTTGACCACCAGAGGCCAGTGGCCGCCGGCGTCGGCCCAGTCGATCATCTTCTCCACGTCGTCGCAGACGGTGCTCTCCGCGGCGTCCACCCCCGCCAGGCGCAGCTGTTCGGCCATCGCGTACTTGTCGCGGCGGGAGAGACTGAGCCGGGTGCCGTTGCCCAACAGGCCGAGCCGCTCGGCGAGTTCGTCAGCGGCCCGCACCCCCCATTCGGAGCCGGTGATGACCAACGACGGCTGATGGAGCGAGACTTCGGCAGCAGGGTCGGCCACCGATCCGAGATCGATGACGGCCCGGTAGCGCTCGGGACGAAAGGCCTGACGGTACGCCGCCGGCATCTGTCCCGGGGTGAAGGCGGCCACGGTGTCCCAGCCGCGCCGGGCGAACTCCTCGGCGAGTTGGGAGCCCGTCGAGACGGGGTCGACCACGGCCACGACGGGCCGTTTCGGCGGCGTCACTGCGACCACTCCGTCGGCACACGGTCCCAGCGGTGGCGGCGCAGCTCGTCCATCAGCCCGGCCGGCAGGGCGGCTCCGTCGCTGACGGACAGATTGGCTCGGACATGCGCGGGGGTGCGCATACCGGGAATCACCGTGCTGACGGCCGGGTGCTGGAGGATGAAGCGCAGGGCGAGCTGCGGCATGGTCATCCCCTCGGGGACGACGGGGCGCAGGCGATCGGCGCGTTCCACACTGGCAGCGAGATTGGCCGGGACGAAGTAGCTGTTGCGCCAGTCCCCCTCGGGCCAGCGGGAGTCTGTGGTCAGGGTGCCGGTGAGGGTGCCCTCGTCGAACGGTACCCGGGCGATCACGGCGACGTCGTGCCGGGCGCAGGCGGCGAAGAGTTCGTCCTCCGGGGCCTGGTCGAAGATGTTGTAGATCACCTGAACGGAGTCGACCAGGCCGGTCTCCAGCGCGGCCAGCACGTTGGTGGGCTCCCACCGGTTGACGCTGATGCCGACCGCTTCGACCAGACCGAGTTCCTTCATCCGTGCTGCCTGGGCGAGCCACTCGTCATCGGCCGCCCAGCTGTCGTCCCACACGTGGTACTGCATCAGATCGATGCGCTGCACCCCGAGGTTCTTCAGGCTGAGCGTCAGATACTCCGCCACGTGGGCGTCGGGGAAAACCTCGGTGAAGCGGGCACCCGGGCGGGTGGGCCAGTTCCGGTCCAGCGGCGGAATCTTGGTGGCAATCCGGATCGCCCCGTCGGGGTACTCGGTGCGTAACTGGCCCAGCAGCAGCTCGCTGTGGCCTCGGCCATAGATCCAGGCGGTGTCGAAGAAGGTACAGCCCTGATCCACGGCGAGGCGCAGCGCCTCGCGCCCGCCGCCCTCGTCACCGCCTGTCCAGCCACCGGGGCCGCCACCGATGCCCCACATCCCGTAGCCGATCTCGCCGACTTGCCACCCAGTCCGGCCGAAGCGACGAAGACGCACCGACAGATCCCCTCTCGGACTTACTGTCATTTGGCAAGCGATAGTACAGGGCTGGCCTTCCACAACCGTGAGGGGAGAACCGTGCACTCCGCGCTCAAACACCAGCTCCTGACCGACTTCCAGGGGCACCGGGTGGACTATCCCGCCGACCGGACGACTATTCACCTGATCGAGGAACAGGCGCGGCGGGCCCCCCAGCGGCCCGCACTGCTGTGGGACGACACCTGTCTCACCTACGGCGAGATCATCGAGCTGGCAGCGGCTTGGGCCGGTGAGTTGCGCAGGCTCGGCGTACGACGCGGCGATTTATTACCCGTGATCACGGCCGGCGGTCAGGAGCTGGCCGTGGTGATGCTGGCCACGATGAAGCTGGGCGCGCCGTTCGTGCCCATAGACGACGCGTGGCCCGAGCATCGTCTGCACGAGAGCGTCACGGCGCTGCGGCCGCCACTGGCAGTGCGGACCGGACCCGGCCCGGTTCCCGCGCTCGGTGTGCCGGTACTGCGCGTGACCGGGACCGGCGCGCCCGACGGCGTGAGGCCCGTGCGCGACGCGGTGCCCGGCACCGACGAGTTGATCTACGGCTTCTTCACCTCCGGCTCGACGGGGACCCCCAAGTGCGCGCTCAACGGCCATCTCGGGCTGCTCAACCGGTTTCTGACGATGACGCGGCGCTTCGGTGCGGGTCCGGACGTGGTCCTGCAGAACAGCCGCCATGTCTTCGATTCCTCCATGTGGCAGCTGCTCTGGCCGCTCACCAAGGGCAGCCGGGTAGTGCTGCCTCGCCGTGAAGGCGTTCTCGACCTCACCCGGACCATCGACGAGATCGCCCGGCACCGTGTCACGATGACGGACTTCGTGCCCTCGGTCTTCAACACCCTGGTCGATCTGCTCGACTCCGACCCGGGACTGCCGGCGCGGCTCTCCTCCCTGCGGCACCTGCTGATCGGAGGCGAGGCGATCGACCCGAGCGCCGTCCGCTCGTTCCGCGAGCTGCTGCCGGAGGTCAGACTCACCAACACCTACGGGCCGACGGAGTGTTCGATAGGTTCCGTCTTCCACGAGATCTCGGATGCCGACACCGGACCGATACCGATCGGCCGCCCGATCGACAACACCTGTGCCGTGCTGCTCGACGGGAATGGGGCACTGGTCACACCCGGGCAGGTCGGTGAGATCCACCTCGGCGGAGACTGCCTGGGCGCCGGCTATCTGCACGATCCGGCCCGTACGGCGGATGCCTTTGTGGAGAACCCCTTTCCCGAGCTGCCCGGACGCCGGCTCTACCGCTCGGGGGACCTGGCCTGGCAACGGCCCGACGGGCTGCTCATGTTCGTCGGGCGGCAGGACCAACAGGTCAAGCTGGGCGGGGTGTTGATCGACCTGCTGGAAGTGGAGGCCACCGTCGCCACACACCCGCGGGTGGTGCAGGCCCGGGCAGTGATCCACGGGGAGGGCGATCTGCGCAGTCTGGTGTGCTGCGTCACCACCGACACGACGCTCACTTCCACCGAACTCGACGCGCACAGTCGTGCCCTGCTGCCGGCCCACGCGGTGCCGCGTACCTTCCTGCTGCTCGACCAGATGCCGCTCACGCCCAACGGCAAGACCGACCGCCGCGCGCTGGCCGAACTCGCCTCCTTACAGCTCGCCGGTCAGGCAGAGGGCGGGCGGCTCACCGCACAGGAGGAGGCCGTCGCCGCGCTCTGGCGGGAGCTGCTGGCCGATCTGTGCGGTGCCGCCCCCGGCCCGGAGGCCGACTTCTACGCTCTCGGCGGTACCTCGCTCACCCTTCAGCGGCTCTCGGCCGCCATGCACCGCGCCTTCGGCGTGCGTGTCCCGCCGCGCCATCTCGCCGCCGCCGCGACGCTGCGGGAGCAGGCGGCGCTGCTGCACCATGACGGTGCGAGTCCCGATGACCGCGCACTGCTGCTCGCCGACATCGCGCGCGCGTCCGTCCTGCGCCCCTGGTCCGGTCCGACACCCACCGGCGAACCGCTTGAAGTGCTGCTCACCGGTGTGACGGGCTTCATCGGCGCCCATGTGCTGGCCGAACTCCTCGACCGCACCGACGCGGTGGTGCACTGTCTGCTTCGCACCAGCGGCCAGGCCGACCGCGTCGCCGAGGTGATGGCCCGGTTGGGGCGGCCCTACGACGCGCGGCGGATCGTTCTCGTCCCGGGTGATCTGGCACAGCCCCGACTGGGCCTGAGCACGAAGACCTGGACCCGGCTGGCCGGGCGCGTCGACTCACTGCTGCACTGCGGCGCGCTGGTCAACCTGGCCCTGGGCTATCCCGGACTGCGCGCGCCGAACGTGGTGGGTGCCGGGGAGCTGCTTCGGCTCGCCACCATCGGCCGGCCCAAGCGTCTGCATCACCTCTCCACCCTCGGTGTCTTCCCGGACGAGGACGGCAGAGAGCGCGTGCTGGAGGAGGACCCGCTCCCGGAGGAACCGCCCGAGGACGGCTACAGCCGCTCCAAGTGGGCCGCCGAGCAGCTTCTGACGGCGGCCAGGGCACAGGGCGTACCGGTCACCGTCCATCGGCTCGGTGAGGTCATGCCGCACTCACTCACCGGCGCGGGCAACCGGCACGCCCAGTTGGATCTGCTGCTGCGCGCCTGCGCCCGCCTCGGCCTCAGCCCGCGTACGACGGCCGTCACCGACTGGACACCGGTCGACGAGGTCGCCACGGCGGTGGTGGGTGCCCTTGGCACCGGCCGGGACAGCGAGACCTTCCACCTGCTGCGGCCGGGGGCCGTCCCGCTGGAACAGGTCCTGGCGGCGCTGGCCGAACTGGTGCCGCTCCGCCCGGTGGACTATCCGGACTTCTACCGCGCGGTGGCGGCCGGCGGCGACGAGTCACCCCTGCTCACCTTTCTACCGGAACCCGATACCGACGGCCTCAACGCTCTGTTCCGCAACGGCCACTTACGCTTCTCCGCCAAGCGAGGCACCGAACTCGCCGATTCCTGCGGCCTGGCCTGGCACCCCACCACCGACACCGAACTCCTCAACTGCACCCGGTGGATCGTGCACAACTCGCAGTGATGAAGGGCCCGTTGACGGCAGCGGGAAGGATCGCCCAGGCCCGCCGACCCGATCCACCGTCGACAGAGACCAATGGACGCGGACACCAACAAGATCTTCATCAGTCTTCTAGTAGGACTCCGTTAGGTCTTTCTGTCGGTGGTGTTCAGCGGCATGGTGGGTG
>NZ_JBHXMF010000010.1:152604-167501 GCF_042721055.1 Streptomyces sp. NPDC058470 | reverse complement strand
CCCTACGGAGAAGCGGGGGCCGATGCCCAGTACCTGCCGTCCGCTACCGCAGACGTGCCATGAGCGCGTGCTCGACGAGCGTGATGAGCGCGCTCTTGGCGTCCGCGCGGTGGCGGGCGTCCGTCGTGATGATCGGAGCGTCCGGGCCGATCTGGAGGGCCTCGCGGACCTCTTCCGGGTTGTACGGCTGGTTGCCGTCGAAGCCGTTGAGGGCGATGACGAACGGGAGACCCGAGTTCTCGAAGTAGTCGACCGCGGGGAAGCAGTCGGCGAGCCGCCGGGTGTCCACGAGCACGATCGCGCCGATGGCGCCGCGGACCAGGTCGTCCCACATGAACCAGAAACGGTCCTGGCCCGGCGTACCGAACAGGTACAGGATCAGGTCCTGGTCCAGGGTGATGCGTCCGAAGTCCATGGCGACGGTGGTCGTCGTCTTGTCTCCGGTGTGCGTGAGGTCGTCGATGCCCGCGGACGCGGACGTCATGACGGCCTCGGTACGCAGCGGGTTGATCTCCGAGACGGCCCCGACGAACGTGGTCTTGCCCACGCCGAAGCCGCCCGCCACCACGATCTTCGCGGACGTGGTGGAGCGGGAAGGCCCTCCGCTAGAGCTTGCGAAGTCCACTGAGCACCCTTTCGAGCAAAGTCACGTCTGGCTGACCGCCGGCGTTCTCGTCACCGCCGGGCTGATGGATGGCGACCAGGCCCGCCTCTGCCAAGTCGGCGACGAGAATCCTGGCCACACCGAGAGGGATCGTCAGCAGCGCCGAGATTTCGGCCACCGACTTGATCTCCCGGCAGAGGTTGCAGATCCGCTGATGCTCGGGCAACTGGCCCTGCATCTGGTGCGGTTGTGCGGTGGTGTGCACCAGCGCCTCGATGGCGAGCTGGTAGCGGGGCCTGGTACGGCCGCCCGTCATGGCGTACGGGCGTACCAGAGGGTTGTGCGTGGACCCGGCCGGTGACGGCTCGGGGTTGCGGCGCTGCGGCTGCACGGGCTGGATGCGCGGCGCCGACGGCTGGTCGTACGGAGAAGGCCCGGGACCCTGGGGTGCGTACGGCTGCTGGTGCCGAGGGGTCGGTGCGGAGGGGAAGTTGTACCGGTTCGGGTTCTGTGAACCATCGCCCTGGCCGCCCTGCCCCTGGCCGGGGCCGTACGACCAGTTGCCCGAAGACGAACCGTCTGGGGGTGTTGCCACTTTCTCCTCCTCCGACTGTGCCGGGCCCCATCACTGTGGGACCGCGTCCCGAAACCTTATGGCCTCAGGACACCAAGACGCACCGTCTGTCTGTTAGTTGAGAAGGCTCCCCTGGAGCTCTGCTCGAAGGTCGGGAGTCAGGACCGTACCTGCACGGTCCACCAGAAGAGCCATCTCGTACCCGACGAGACCGATGTCCGCTTCGGGGTGGGAGAGTACGGCGAGGGACGAACCATCGGAAACGGACATGATGAAGAGGAATCCCCGCTCCATCTCCACGACCGTCTGGTTCACGTGGCCGCCCTCGAAGATGCGGGAGGCTCCTGCGGTCAACGAGGTCAGACCTGATGCGACGGCCGCCAACTGGTCGGCGCGGTCACGGGGAAAGCCTTCGGACATCGCCAGAAGGAGTCCGTCGGCGGAGACCACCACGGTGTGGGACACCCCAGGGGTGTTGTCCACGAAGTTGGTGATCAACCAGTTCAGGTTCTGCGCCGCCTGGCTCATCGGGCTCACACTAACGCTCCTGGTTGTAGGTGCTGTCAGGACCGAAGCCCTGGCCGTTCGTGTTCGTGTCACTACCTGCGTTGCGTCCCTGCTGTACGCCGCGGCGCAGGTTGCTCAGCCTGCCCCGGATGTCCTCCGGGGCGCGGGAGACCTGAGGGCCGCCCTGCGGGGTCGATTCGGCGGTTCCCTCGACCAGGTTGGCCTTCGGTACCCGCCGTGGCAGACCTGACGGGGTGACCCCGCCGGCCTTGGGCTTCTTGAGCTGCTCGGCGCGCTGCCACCGGTCGTCGTTGGACGAGCGCCAGTCGTCGGGGCCCTCCGTCGTGGTCGCCGGCGGAGTCTGGTCCTTCCGCTCCACGGACCGCTGGCCGTTGCCTGTCGCGGCGGCACCGCGACGCGGGAGACCGGCGTCGGTCAGGGCGTGCGGGGCGGAAGGGGCAGGCCCCGGTCGGCCAAAGCCTACGCGGTCCTGCTCACCCGCGTCAGCGGTCTTCGAGGATTCCGCTTCCGGAGCGTACGCGGACCGGTACGCGTTCTGCTGCGCGTTCTGCTGCGGCCACTCCTCCTGGTAGGACGGCTCCGCGAAGGCCGAGAACGTCGCCGGGGCGGCGCTCCCGTTCCCCGCGTGTTCGTCCTGGACCGGCTCCGCATACGCGGGCTCCGGGTAGCCGCCGTTCGCCGGGAAGTACGTCTCGTCGTACGACCCCTGCTGCGGCTCCTCGTACGCCGTCTGCTGGCCGTACGTCGCCTGCTGCTCCTCGTACGGGGCCTGCCCGTTGTCGTAGGGCGCCTGCCCGTTGTCGTACGAGGTCTGGCCGTTGTCGTACTGAGCCTGGCCGTTGTCATAGACGGCCTGCCCGTTGTCGTACGCGGGCTGCTGGGCCTCGAAGCCCTCCTGGTAGCTCGGAGCCTCCAGAGCCTCCGGCTGGCCCCCTGCCTGGGCCTCCAGGGCCGCACGGCGCTCCTCGCGCATCAGCGAGCGGCCCACGGGGTCCAACTCGCGTATGTCGTCCGGCACTTCGTAGCGGCTGTCGTCGAAGCCGAGCTCGGCGGCCGTCAGGGGCTGCTGGGCCTGGAACGGCTCGCCCTGGAAGGCCGGCGGCTGCGGCTGCGGCTGCTCCGGCATGATCTGCGAGACCGTGAACTCGTCGCGCTGGAGCTGCTGCTCGCCGCCGCCACCACCGTGGGTGATCGCGTCGGGAAGCATGACCAGGGAGGTCGTACCGGCCTGCTCGCCGGAGGGGCGGAGCTGGACGCGGATGCCGTGCCGGTCGGACAGCCGGCCGACCACGAACAGACCCATGCGCTGCGAGATCGCGGCGTCCACGGTCGGCGGGTTGGCCAGCTTGTGGTTGATGTCCGCGAAGTCCTCGGCGGTGAGGCCGATGCCCTTGTCGTGGATCTCGACCATGATGCGGCCGTCCGGGAGACGGGTCGCGGTGACACGGACTTTGGTCTGCGGGGAGGAGAACGTCGTGGCGTTCTCCAGGAGCTCGGCGAGCAGGTGCACGAGGTCGGTCACGGCGCGGCCGTGGATCTCGGCCTCCGGGACGCCGGAGAGCTCGACGCGCTCGTACTGCTCCACCTCGGAGGAGGCGGCGCGCAGGACGTCCACGAGGGGCACCGGCTGGTCCCAGCGGCGGCCCGGCTCCTCGCCGGCGAGGACCAGGAGGTTCTCGCCGTTGCGGCGCATACGGGTCGCGAGGTGGTCCAAGCGGAAGAGGTTCTCCAGCTGGTCCGGGTCGGCCTCGTTGTTCTCCAGGTCGGTGATCAGGGTCAGCTGGCCCTCGATCAGGGACTGGTTGCGGCGCGACAGGTTGGTGAAGATCGCGTTGATGTTGCCTCGCAGGAGGGCCTGCTCGGCGGCCAGTCGTACGGCCTCACGGTGGACCTGGTCGAAGGCGCGGGCGACTTCGCCGATCTCGTCCGTGGTGGTGATCGGGATGGGCTGTACGCGGGTGTCGACGCGGCCCGGGTCGGTGCGCGAGAGCTGGTCGACCAGCATCGGCAGGCGCTGCTCGGCCACGTTGAAGGCCGCGTTGCGCAGCTGGCGCATCGCGCGGCTCATCTGGCGGGCGACCATGCCGGCCAGGATGAACGCGGCGAGCAGGGCGATCACGACGGCGGCACCGGTGATGATGGCGTCGCGCTTGGCGCTGTCGGAGATGTTGGAGGCCTCGGCCACGGCCTTGGCGGTCAGATCCGACTCGATCGTGCGGTAGGCGTTGTACTTGGCGGTGTTGACCGCCCAGTAGTTGTCCGCGGTGATGCCCTGCGAGGCGAGCGCGTCGCGGGCGCTCTGGTCCGTGGACGAGAGCGTGGCGAGGGCCGAGACCATTGCGGTGTCCCCGGACGGCGGGGGCACATAGGTCTGGCCCTGGGCCGCCGCGGCCTCGGCGGCGGCCTTGGCCTGGGCCGCGCCGTCGGACTTCAGTTTCGTCTGGGCGGCATCGAGCTTGGCCGCGTCGGCCTCGGTGCCACCGCCGATGTACTCCTCGACGCTGATGCCTTCGAGGTAGGCGTACGAGGAGAGGGCGACGCGCTGCTTGGCGAGGTCGGTCGCGGTGGGGCCGGGTTTGATCAGCATGTGCATGCCGATGGACCGCTGTAGCGACGCGGACGCCTTGGCTAGCGAGATCGCGTAGACCGTACGGCCGTAGCTGGTGATGTTTCCGGTGCCCAGACCGAGTTCGTTGGAGAACTCCAACAGTGGGTGCTGGATCTGGGTGTAGCCCTCTTCGGTCTGCACGCCGGTGAGGGCGGAGGTGTACGCGGCCTTGCGCAGGGTGGCGAGGCCGGGCTCGACCTTGCGGAAGATCTCGAGGCGGCGCTGCAGGCCGGCCGTCTGCGGCATGTTCTGGGCGGCCTCGTCGAAGGCGTCGGCCGCCGCGTCCGTGGCCGCACGGGCCTTCACGACGGTCGCGTCCTTCTCGCCCTTGCCGGTCAGCAGCGGCACGGCGCTGACGTCGCGCTCGACGTACAGCTTGTCGCCGTAGGTCAGCGCGGCCTGCACCAGACGTGCCGTCTTCTCGGCGTTCTCGGCCTCCTGCCAGGTGTCGATCGAGCTCCTCACCTGGAAGCCGCCCATGACCAGGCCGACCACCACAGGGATGAGCAGAATCGCGTTCAGTCTGGTCGGCACGCGCCAGTTGCGCGGGGAGAAACGACTGCCGCTCGGCGCGGGTACCGGCGTGGGCTCCTGGGAGCCGGGCATTTGTGCGGACGCCGCGACACGCGGCGGCGGGGTGAAGTTGCCCCGTGCCGACGGCTCGGGACCGTTCTTGCTTCGCCTCACTCGACCAAAACCTCTCGGCGTCGGCACCTACGTTGTGCCGCGGTGTCTCCGGCGCCCTTGACTACTGGGCAGGTCAGCGCATTCCAGCACGTCACTCGGCGCCCTTCCAAACACTCGGAACCCATGATTCCAGGTGAGGTAAGCCCCAGATAAAACGGTCATAAAGAACGAGCCCCGCCAAAAGGCGGGGCTTTTGTGAGCACAGCGGTACCGGGTGAACGCGATGCGTGTCGGTGCCCGTGAAATTGTCTGTCGAAACGTTATGAACACTGTCGCCGACCGTGTCAAACGACACAGCCGGCTCCAGGGCATCTACGACAACTGCCTTATGGAACTGTCGACTTGTGGGCCGTGATAAAGGCACCATTCGTTGCCCCGGCCCTGCCGCCCACTACCGCAGACGGGCCATGAGCGCGTGCTCGACGAGCGTGATCAGTGCGCTCTTCGCGTCCGCGCGATGCCGGGCGTCCGTGGTGATGATCGGAGCGTCCGGCCCGATCTGGAGGGCCTCACGGACCTCCTCGGGGTTGTACGGCTGGTGCCCGTCGAAGCCGTTGAGGGCGATGACGAACGGCAGCCCGGAGTTCTCGAAGTAGTCGACCGCGGGGAAGCAGTCGGCGAGCCGCCGGGTGTCGACCAATACCACCGCGCCGATGGCGCCGCGGACCAGGTCGTCCCACATGAACCAGAAACGGTCCTGACCCGGCGTACCGAACAGGTACAGGATCAGGTCCTGGTCCAGGGTGATGCGTCCGAAGTCCATGGCCACCGTGGTGGTGGTCTTGTCCCCGGTGTGGGTGAGGTCGTCGATGCCCGCGGACGCGGACGTCATGACGGCCTCCGTGCGCAGCGGGTTGATCTCCGAGACGGCGCCCACGAACGTGGTCTTGCCGACGCCGAAGCCACCCGCCACCACGATCTTCGCGGAGGTGGTCGCCCGGCCTCCGTCAGAGCTTGCGAAGTCCACTGAGCACCCTTTCGAGCAAAGTCACGTCCGGCGCGCCGCCGTTGCTCTCGTCGCCGCCCGGCTGATGGATGGCGACGAGTCCGGCCTCGGCGAGGTCCGCGACAAGGATCCGTGCCACACCCAGTGGCATGGACAGAAGTGCCGATACCTCGGCGACGGACTTCACCTCACGGCACAGGTGGCAGATCCGCTGGTGCTCGGGGAGCAGCCCCATCAGCTGCGCCGGGTCGGCCGTGGTGCTGATCAGTGCCTCGATGGCGAGCTGGTAGCGCGGCCGCGTCCGGCCGCCGGTCATCGCGTAGGGACGTACCAGCGGCTGGTCGCCCTCATCCTCGTACGTATGTGCGTACGGATCATGAGAGGCGTTGGGCGGGGTCATGAATCCTCCGGGCGGGACAGCAAGTGAGTCAGTCGTGCCGTCTGTTGGGGCCGGTGAGGGGACATTGTGTCGGCCGGACGGTGATTTCGTGCCGTGGGTAGAACCCAGAGCCGTTAGTGGAGCAGACTTCCCTGTAGTTCGGCGCGCAGGTCCGGCGTGAGCACTGCGCCCGCGCGGTCGACGAGCAGCGCCATCTCGTAGCCGACAAGGCCGATGTCGCAGTCCGGGTGGGAGAGAACCGCCAGGGACGATCCATCCGAAACGGACATCAGGAAAAGGAATCCGCGCTCCATCTCCACGACTGTCTGAGCCACCGAGCCGCCCTCGAAGATCCGGGATGCCCCGGCCGTCAGCGAGGTGAGCCCGGACGCGACCGCCGCGAGCTGGTCGGCGCGGTCGCGCGGGAAGCCTTCGGACATCGCCAGAAGGAGACCGTCGGCGGACACGACGACGGTGTGGGACACCCCCGGGGTGTTGTCCACGAAGTTGGTGATCAACCAGTTCAGGTTCTGTGCGGCCTGGCTCATCTGACTCAACTAGTGCTCCTGCTGGTGAGTGGGGCTGGGGAAGCTACCGGTCTGGCCGGTGCCGGCCTGGCGACCCTGCTGAATGCCCCGACGGAGATTGGTCAGCCGGCCGCGTACGTCATCGGGCGCACGCGAGACCTGCGGACCGGTTTGGTGCGTTTGCTGCTGTGCCGTACCCGCGACGAGGTTGGCTCGCGGGACGCGGCGCGGCAGGCCTGAGGTGGTGACTCCGCCCGCCGACGGCTGACGGACGCGTTCTGCCTGCCGGACGAGGTCGTCGTTCGGCGAGGTGCGCCAGGACGCCGGGGAGGCGGCCGGCGCGGCGGCGGGTCGCGGGGGAACCACGGGTGCCGCCTGCGGCTGCGGGGCCGGGGGTGGCACCTGCGAGCCGTTGGTCTGGTTCTGGGCTGCTGCCGCCGCGGCCTGCTGACCGTGGAACCAGTTGGTCTCCAGCGTGTCGTACAGCGGCGTACGTCCGTCACCGGGGCCCGCCGGCGGCAGGGCCTCGGGCTCCGGCGGCGGCACGGGCCGCTGCGGAGGCGCCGCCGACCGCTGCGGTACCTGCGGCCGCTCGAACTGGCCGGTGGACGAAGGGCCCTGGCCGTTGCCGTACCCGGGAGCCGCGAACTGGCCGGTGGACGACGGGTCCTGGGTGGCGCCGTAGCCCGGGGTGGCGAACTGGCCCGTGGCGGACGGCGGGTTCTGGCCCGCGGAACCGAAGACATCCGGGCGGACGAACTGACCGGAGTTCTGTACGGGGTTCTGACCCGAGTACTGCCCGGCGCCCTGCCCGGGGTTCTGCGGCGGAACGGCACCGGGGCGCGGAGCGTCGAAGTCGGGGCGGGCAAACCCCGAGGTGGCGGCGGGACCTTGGCGGTCGTCGATCCGCGGAAACTCAGAAGTGGCAGCAGTGGCAGCCGGGTTCTGACGGTCGTCGTAGCGCGGCATGCGCGAGGTGGAGTCGGGCTCCTCGTGGCCACGCGGGGTGTCGAGGGATGCGCGCGGCACGGGCGGCTGGGCGTTGTCGTCGCTCCAGCTCGGCCGCGACTGCGTGTTGCCACCGGGGAGTTCGGCGCGTGCGCCACCACGGCCCGGCAGTTGCGGCCTGCGACGGCTGCCCTTGCCGGCCGATGGCTGCTGCGGGGGTGCGGTCGGGGGGCCGCTCTGCCGCGCGCCCGGCGCGTCGCCGAAACCGCTCTGCCGGTTGCCGGACGCGTCACCGAACCCGCCCTGACGGGCGCCGGATCCGTCGCCGAAGCCCTGTGCGCCGGTTCCCGCGGCCTGCAGGCCCTGCGGGGCACCCGGCGCGCTCTGCCCGAAGGCGTTGACACCGGCACCGGCCGGAGCGGGCCTGCCCTGCGGCGGATTGCCCGGACCCTGCGGTCCACGCGGTCCGCCCGGGCGACCGCCCTGGCTGCCGGGGAGTGCGGCACGCGGACCCTGGCCCGCGCCGACCTGCCCGCGCTGCGGCGGGGCACCGACGCGTCCGGGGTTGCCGCCGCCACCGAGGGCCGGACCGCCCTGGCCGTTGCCACGGCGGGCCGCGGCGACACCGGCGGAGGCCTGCGAGGCAGCCGGACCGGCGCCCTGACCCGGCTTGTTCGGAACCTTCTTGCCGCCCTGGGCGACATCGACGGGAAGCATGACGAGGGCGGTCGTGCCGCCGGAGTCGGACGGGCGCAGCTGGATACGGATGCCGTGGCGCTGGGACAGACGGCCGACCACGAACAGACCCATGCGGCGCGACACCGAGACGTCCACGGTGGGCGGCGAGGCGAGCCGCTCGTTGATCGCCGCGAGGTCCTCGGGGGAGAGGCCGATACCGGTGTCGTGGATCTCGATCAGCACGCGGCCGTCGGGCAGCGCGTGACCGGTGACCTTGACCTTGGTCTGCGGGGAGGAGAACGAGGTGGCGTTCTCCAGCAGCTCGGCGAGCAGGTGCACGAGGTCGTTGACCACACGGCCGGCCACTTCGGTGGTCGGCACGGAGGACAGCTCGATGCGCTCGTACTGCTCCACCTCGGAGGCGGCGGCGCGGAGCACGTCGACCAGCGGGACCGGGCGGGTCCAGCGTCGGCCGGGCTCTTCACCGGCGAGCACCAGCAGGTTCTCACCGTTACGGCGCATGCGGGTCGCGAGGTGGTCGAGCTTGAAGAGCGAGGACAGCTGGTCCGGGTCGGCCTCGCGGGACTCCAGTTCGGAGATGAGCGAGAGCTGACGCTGGATGAGGCCCTGCGAGCGGCGCGAGAGGTTGGTGAACATCGCGTTGACGTTGCCTCGCAGGAGGGCCTGCTCGGCGGCCAGTCGTACGGCCTCGCGGTGCACGTCGTCGAAGGCCGCGGCGACCTGGCCGATCTCGTCCCGGGAGTGCACACCGACCGACTCGACGGAGGTGTCGACGTCCTGCGGGTCGGACTCGGAGAGCTGCTTGACCAGCTCGGGCAGCCGCTCCTGGGCGACCTTGGTCGCGGTGTCCTGGAGCCGGCGCAGCGAGCGGATCATGGACCGGGCCACGACGAAGGCGCCGACCAGCGAGACACCGAGGACGAGGAGGATCAGCGCACCCGAGATGATCGCTTCACTCTCGGCCGCGTTGCGCAGCTCACGGGCCTTCTGCTCCATCTCGCCGAGCAGCGTGGTCTCGATGTTGGACATCTGCCCGAGCTTGGTCGAGTCATCGTCGACCCAGTCCAGATACGAGCGCTTGTCCCGCGTCGCCAGACCGTTCTTGCTGGCCAGCACACGCCTGGCGTAGTCGTCGGCTGCCTCGATGGTCGGGTTGCCGCTCTCGATGGGCTTGAGGAGCTCCGCGGAACCTTCTCCGTAGATGCTCTCGAAGCTGCTGAGGTCGGACTCCTGGCTCTGCTGCGCCGAGAGCGCGTACTGCCGGTCGTTCTCGGACAGGTTGCCGAAGGTCGTGTTGCTCTCGGGCAGCGCGGCGGCGATGACCGCGCGCTGGACGGAGGCGTACTCCTTGGCCGAGGAGAAGGCCGCCAGCGCACGCGTGCGCTGGATCATCTCCGGGTTGCTGGTGGCCTCGGCCATGTCCTGCGAGAGGTCGAGGAGCTGGGTGATGACGCGGTGGTACGCCTCGACCGTCTGCGTGGAGTTGTTGGGCTCGTCGTAGGCGTCGCTGCGGATGCTGGTGAGCTTCTGCAATTCGCGCGTCAGGCCGACGAGGCTGTCCCGTACGCCGGTGAGCTGGTTGTCCGCGCTGGAGTCGTCGATCTCCTGGACGCCCTCGAGGAAGTTCTTCTTCGCGATGTCGGTGGCATCGCGGACGCCCTTGACCGTGGGGGAGGTGGCCGCGGTGCCGTGCACCAGCGGCCCCGCCGTCGTGTCGCGCTCCTTCTGGAGCGCGGCCGAGAGCTCGGTCGCCTGCTTGGTGATGTCGGTGAGCAGCTTCATGTTGTCGAGCTGCTGGATGTCGTCCATCGACTGGTTGATGCGCAGTGCGCCGAGCGAGGTCGCGGCGACCACGGGGAGCGCGAGCAGCGAGACCAGACGTGTGGAGATGCGCCAGTTGCGCAGAGCTATTCGCGAGCCGGCGCCCGTCGGGCCCTTCGAATTCCTCGCGGCCGGTTTGGCGGGAGCCGTCGCGCCGGGGCGCGCGGAACGCTCACCGCTGCCGCCGACCTGTGCCGGTCCCGGGTTCTGGGCGTGCTGGGGCGAGGAACTGCCTTTAGTGGGGCCAGTCCCGCCGTGCGGCTCCGGCTCCGCCGGAGCGCTGCCATCCCTCTTGAATCGTCCCTGCACTAGCGTCGCAACCTCTGGACCAGGCGCCCCTCCGTGAAAACGGTGGGACGGTGTCGGCGTCGTTCAGGGGCGCAGATGCGCCCCCTGGTGGTCGTCAGTGACCGGCGCTGGATCCCCTTTCCCGCCGCCACTCGGCGCTGCGTTGCGCCCCCTGCGCGCCGGTTCGATCCCGCGGCGGTCCGTGGAATTCCAGCACAGTGCCGGATCTCCAACAAGGGCCGAGTACCAGGCTGTGACCTCCGTGACAGCTTGTGAGGGCTGCGTCACGAGACGTAGAAAGTGATCCCGTACATAACGGACTTATGCCTACGAGGTGTTGGAGCGCTCCGGGTGTCCCAGTCGACATGATCAGGAGCGGAATGTCGGCTTCAGTGGAGCAATGCCCGTTTCGCCGGGTCGGACCCGCAGCCTGAATTGACCGCTTTGCCTGTTAGTAAGTGAGGAAACTCACACCACGATCATGGCGTCCCCACGGCTTCGCCCGGGAATTGCATGTTTAGCCTGACGCTTTACAGGGATGGCGAATCCGACAACCCGCGCCTGCACGGGGCCTCTTGAAGCCCGCGCCCGGCGCCCACGACGACAAGGTCGACTACAACAGTGAAGACGACGATGATGTTCCGCAACATAGCCAACCCGCGACGCACCACGCTGGCCCACCTCCAGGACGCCGACGAGCTGCGCACGCCGGAGCAGCCGGAGCACTCGGTCGACCTCCCCGCCCAGACCGCCAACCCCCGCCGCACCATCCTCATGGAAGCGCCGGTCGCCGCCGCGATCGCGGAGTAGTGCGCCCGTCGGCGGCCCGCTGCCCGAGCCGTCGGCGTACGGATGCCGGGCGCCCGCCGATATGCGCGCGGCGCCCGGCCCTTCCCGCGCTAGCCTGGAGTGTCCTACTCCAGCCAGCTCAGTGAGGGGCGCAACGATCCCGTGCGCATCGCCAGGTTCTCCATCGACGGCAACGTCGCCTTCGGCGCGGTCGAGGGCGACAAGCCGGACGAGCTCGTCCTCGACATCATCAAGGGCATCCCGTTCGCGGACTTCGAGCTCTCCGGCACGAAGGTCCCCCTGAGCAAGGTGCGGCTGCTGCCCCCGGTGCTCCCCAACAAGGTCGTGGCCTTCGGTCGCAACTACGCCGAGCACGCCCGGGAACTCGGCAACGAAGTACCCGACGCCCCGTTCGCCTTCTTCAAGCCGTCGACCTCCGTGATCGGCTCCGGCGACGAGATCCAGTACCCGTCCTTCTCGAACGACCTGCACCACGAGGCCGAGCTGGCCGTGGTCATCGGCCGGATGTGCCGCGAGGTCCCGCGCGAGCGCGTCAAGGACGTCATCCTCGGCTACACCTGCGCCAACGACGTCACCGCACGCGACGTCCAGAAGCGCGAGAAGCAGTGGGCCAGGGCCAAGGGCTTCGACGGCGCCTGCCCGCTCGGCCCCTGGGTGGAGACGGACGTGGACCTCGCCGCGATCGCCGAGGGCATCACCATCCAGTGCACGGTCAACGGGCAGCAACGCCAACTCGGCAGCACCAGCGAGATGATCCACTCCATCGAGGATCTGATCGTGAACATCACCGAGGCCATGACGCTGCTCCCCGGCGACGTGATCCTCACGGGCACCCCCTCGGGGGTCGGCCCCCTGAACGTCGGCGACGAGGTCGCCGTCACCATCGAAGGTATCGGCACTCTCACCAACAAGGTGATCAAGCGTGGCTAACGGATCCGTCCGCGTACGTTTCTGTCCCTCCCCGACCGGCAACCCCCACGTGGGCCTGGTCCGCACCGCTCTGTTCAACTGGGCGTTCGCCCGGCACAACGAAGGCACACTGGTCTTCCGCATCGAGGACACCGACGCGGCCCGTGACTCCGAGGAGTCCTACGACCAGCTGCTCGACTCGATGCGCTGGCTGGGCTTCGACTGGGACGAGGGCCCCGAGATCGGCGGCCCGCACGCGCCGTACCGTCAGTCCCAGCGGATGGACCTCTACAAGGACGTCGCCCAGAAACTCCTGGACGCGGGCCACGCGTACCACTGCTACTGCTCGACCGAGGAGCTGGACGCCCGCCGCGACGCCGCCCGCGCCGCCGGCAAGCCCTCCGGCTACGACGGCCACTGCCGCGCGCTCACCGCCGAACAGGTCGAGACGTACAAGGCGGAGGGCCGCACGCCCATCGTCCGCTTCCGCATGCCCGACGAGACGATCACCTTCACGGACCTGGTCCGCGGCGAGATCACCTACCTCGCGGAGAACGTCCCGGACTTCGGGATCGTACGAGCCAACGGTGCGCCCCTGTACACGCTCGTCAACCCGGTCGACGACGCCCTGATGGAGATCACCCACGTCCTGCGCGGCGAGGACCTGCTCTCCTCCACCCCGCGCCAGATCGCCCTCTACAAGGCGCTGATCGAGCTGGGCATCGCCAAGGAGACCCCGGCCTTCGGCCACCTCCCGTACGTCATGGGTGAGGGCAACAAGAAGCTCTCCAAGCGCGACCCGGAGTCGTCGCTGAACCTCTACAGGGAGCGCGGGTTCCTCCCCGAGGGCCTGCTCAACTACCTCTCCCTGCTCGGCTGGTCGCTGTCGGCGGACCGTGACATCTTCTCGATCGAGGAGATGGTCGCCGCCTTCGACATCGTGGACGTGAACCCCAACCCGGCCCGCTTCGACCTCAAGAAGTGCGAAGCGATCAACGGCGACCACATCCGGCTGCTCGACGTGAAGGACTTCACCGAGCGCTGCGCCCCCTGGCTGAGGGCCCCGTTCGCGCCGTGGGCGCCGGAGGACTTCGACGAGGCGAAGTGGCAGGCGATCGCCCCGCACGCACAGACCCGCCTCAAGGTCCTCTCCGAGATCACGGCCAACGTCGACTTCCTGTTCCTTCCGGAGCCGGCCTTCGACGAGCCGTCCTGGACGAAGGCCATGAAGGAGGGCAGCGACGCGCTGCTGCGTACGGCGCGGGAGAAGCTCTCCGGTGCGGACTGGTCGGACGCTGAGGCGCTGAAGAACGCCGTCCTGGCCGCCGGTGAGGAGCACGGCCTCAAGCTCGGCAAGGCCCAGGCCCCGGTCCGCGTCGCCGTCACAGGGCGCACCGTCGGCCTGCCGCTCTTCGAGTCCCTGGAGATCCTGGGCAAGGAGAAGGCGCTCGCACGCATCGACGCGGCGCTGGCGAAGCTTTAGCCGACAGGGGGGCGGCGTCCGGTCCGGGCGCCGCCCCCTTTGTGCGCCGAGCGACAGACACGCGCCCCCACCCGGAGTTACCGTCGGATCATGAGCATCAAGGCCTTGGTCTGGGACGTGGACGACACGCTCTTCGACTACACGGGCGCCGACCGGGCCGGGATGCGCGGGCACTTGGCGGCCGAGGGCCTGCTCGACGCGTACGAGTCCGTCGAGCAGGCCCTCGCACGCTGGCGGGAGATCACCGACGCCCAGTGGGCGAGGTTCGCGGCGGGGGAGTCGGACTGGCAGGGCCAGCGCCGGGACCGGGTCAGGGCGTTCCTGGGGGAGCCCCTCGATGACGCCGAGGCCGACGACTGGTTCGGGCGGTACGCCGGCCACTACGAAGCCGCCTGGGCCCTCTTCCCGGACACCCTGCCCGCCCTGGACGCCCTCGCCGCCAGTCACCGGCACGCGGTCCTGTCCAACTCCAGCTTCCCCAACCAGGACCGCAAACTCCGCGTCCTGGGCGTACGCGACCGCTTCGAGACCGTCCTGTGCGCGGCCGAGCTGGGCGTCTCCAAGCCCGCCGTGGCAGCCTTCCACGCCGCCTGCGACGCCCTCGGGCTGCCTCCGCACCAGGTCGCGTACGTCGGCGACCACCCGGAGATCGACGGACGCGGCGCCTTCGAGGCGGGGATGCTCTCGATCTGGATCGACCGTGGCGGTGCTCACACCGTCCCGGAGAGCGGTCCGACGGGCCCGCACCGGATCGCCTCGCTGGCCGAACTCCCCGTGATCCTCGGCGCTGATACCCGTTTTGGAGCGCCGTCCACCTTCAGGTAATGTTCTTCCTGCGCCGCCGGAGAGCGGGCCGAAAGGTCTGAAAACCGGAGGCGCTAGCTAGAACGGAATCCCCGTCGGGGGTTGTGTTTCAGTGGCCTATGGTGTAATTGGCAGCACGACGGTTTCTGGTTCCGTTAGTCTAGGTTCGAGTCCTGGTAGGCCAGCTCGCAGAGCTTATCTGCAACAGCAGAGGTCAACTCTGCAAGGCCCCCGTTGTGTAGCGGCCTAGCACGCTGCCCTCTCACGGCAGTAGCGCCGGTT
>NZ_JBHXMF010000010.1:18576-152506 GCF_042721055.1 Streptomyces sp. NPDC058470 | reverse complement strand
GCCTAGCACGCTGCCCTCTCACGGCAGTAGCGCCGGTTCGAATCCGGTCGGGGGTACGCAATTCGATGGCCCCCCACTTCGGTGGGGGGCCATCGGCGTTCCCGGCCGCCGTGACGCCGTACGCCCGCACGCCGAACGTCGTACGTCCGCACGCCGTGACGCCGCACGCCCGCTCACTCGATGCCGTACCGTCGCGCCGACTCCTCCTCCTGGGCCAGCCGGTGCAGGGCCTTGAGCACCGGCTCGAAGAGAACCGCCCCCACGACCGCCGCCTCCACCTGTTCCTTCTCGGACGGGTACGTCTCCATGGAGTCCAGGTCCCGCACGGCCGCGCGGTGCATCAACTCGGCGTACGGCTCCATGAGTTCGGCATCCACGGGATAGCCGAGCCGGATGAGCGTGGCCACCGCCACCACCAGCGAACGGTGGAGGGGGGAGAGGGTGCTCAACTCCCGTGCGGTTTCCCAGCCCAGTGCTTCCAGTACGCGGTCCACCTCGCGGCGCGCGGCCCGCACCGCCGGGTCGTCCTCGTCCGGCTCGGGCTCCTGCGGCAGCGCCCACAGGGCCGCGCCGAGGCGGATGGTACGGCCCAGGGAGTCGTTGTCGATGTGCCCGAGGACCTCCCGGGCCGTCGCCACCGGGACCCGGCCCTCCTGGATCAGCGCACGCACCAGGCGCAGTCGGCGCAGATGGTCCTCGCCGTACTCGGCGGTGGTCGCGCCGATCCGGCGGCCCGGTGCCAACAGCCCCTCGCGCAGGTAGTACTTGATCGTCGCGATGGACACACCGCTGCGCTCGCTCAGTTCCGTCAGTCGCACCGCTTGCACCCTTCCTTGGATATAGGCACTATCCAATCATCGCGCACTTGGATAGTGTCGTTATCCAACAGGGTCGGTCCAACGGGACCGGTCCAACAAGGGGGCCGCCATGTTCGCCAAGCCCAACAGGGGCCGTACCACCGCTGCTGCCGAGGGAGACGTGGTCGTGCTGCTGATCGGGATGCGCGTCAACCACTTCTGGGCGGTGCACCAGTGGGTGCCGGCGTTCCTGGCCATGCTGCGCATGCTGCGAGAGCTGGGCAGGGACAGCAGCCGCGGCCTGCTCGGCCACATCCTGCTCACCGCCTCGCCGCGGACGTACTACGTCGTCCAGTACTGGGAGTCCAGGGAGAAGCTCTACGCGTACGCGGCGGCGCCCGACATGTTCCACCACAGGGTGTGGGCGATCCTCAACCGCAAGGAGCGCGCCGGAAAGGTGCGCGGGCATGTGGGGATCTGGCACGAGACCTATATCGCGCCCAAGGGGTCGTACGAGTCGATCTACCTGGACATGCCGCCCTTCGGGCTGGCGGCGGCCACCGGTGTGCTGCCCATCGAGGACCGCGGTCGCAGCGCCGCGGAGAGGCTGGCGCATCGCTGAAGGGAGGGGAGGGGAGGGGAGAGGGTGGGGGCTCTGTATACCCCGTACGCATGGCTCGCGCGTCGACTGTCGTCCGTCCCCGGGGCGGGCCTGCCGCGGCGTTGAGGCCGGCCCTTTCCCGGGGTGCGGGTGTGGGTCAGCCGGTGCGGCGCAGGGCTTCGGAGAGGCGGCCCGCGGCGTCGATGACGGCCTGGGCGTGCATCCGGCCGGGGTGGCGGGTCAGGCGCTCGATCGGTCCCGAGACCGAGACGGCGGCGACCACGCGGTTCGAGGGGCCGCGGACGGGAGCGGAGACGGACGCGACGCCCGGCTCGCGCTCACCGATCGACTGGGCCCAGCCCCGGCGTCGTACGCCGGAGAGGGCCGTCGCGGTGAAGCGGGCGCCCTGCAGGCCCCGGTGCAGGCGCTCCGGCTCCTCCCAGGCCATCAGGATCTGGGCCGAGGAGCCCGCCTTCATGGTGAGCGTGGAGCCGACCGGGACCGTGTCCCTGAGGCCGGAGAGGCGCTCGGCCGCGGCGACGCAGATGCGCATGTCGCCCTGGCGGCGGTAGAGCTGCGCGCTCTCGCCGGTGAGGTCCCGCAGATGCGTGAGCACCGGGCCCGCCGTCGCGAGGAGACGGTCCTCGCCGGCGGCCGCGGCCAGCTCGGCGAGGCGGGGGCCGAGAATGAAACGGCCCTGCATGTCACGCGCCACCATGCGGTGGTGTTCGAGTGCCACGGCCAGGCGATGTGCCGTGGGTCGTGCCAGTCCGGTCGCCGCGACCAGCCCCGCAAGGGTGGCCGGACCGGACTCCAGAGCGCTCAGGACAAGGGCTGCCTTGTCCAGAACGCCGACGCCGCTACTGTTGTCCATGAAACGATACTCGCGTCTCACTCTGTGAAACGCAAGTTCAATTTTCCATGGAACGCGCCACCCTTGTAGGCATGTGGCCCGCGGACCAACGGGCCCGGCGGAAGACGTCCGATACGAGGGATACGAGCGTCGCCGCACCGGAAATCTCTAGTTGGGCCGGCGCCACACAGGCCGGCCGGAGGGAAAGCGATGGGTAGGACACTCGCGGAGAAGGTCTGGGACGACCATGTCGTCCGGCGCGCCGAGGGCGAGCCCGACCTCCTCTTCATCGATCTGCACCTGCTGCACGAGGTGACCAGCCCGCAGGCCTTCGACGGCCTCCGCCAGGCCGGGCGACCCGTGCGCCGCCTCGACCTCACCATCGCCACCGAGGATCACAACACCCCGACCCTCGACATCGACAAGCCCATCGCGGACCCGGTCTCCCGGATCCAGCTGGAGACGCTGCGGAAGAACGCCGCCGAGTTCGGGGTGCGCCTGCACTCGCTCGGTGACGTCGAGCAGGGCGTCGTCCATGTGGTGGGACCGCAGCTGGGCCTGACCCAGCCGGGCACCACCGTGGTCTGCGGCGACTCGCACACCTCCACGCACGGCGCGTTCGGCGCGCTGGCCTTCGGTATCGGCACCTCGCAGGTCGAGCACGTGCTGGCCACCCAGACGCTGCCGCTGGCGCGCCCCAAGACCATGGCCATCACCGTCGACGGCGAACTGCCCGACGACGTCACGGCCAAGGACCTGATCCTGGCGATCATCACGAAGATCGGCACGGGCGGCGGCCAGGGTTACATCCTGGAATACCGCGGCTCCGCCATCGAGAAGCTCTCGATGGAAGCCCGCATGACCATCTGCAACATGTCGATCGAGGCCGGCGCCCGCGCGGGCATGATCGCTCCCGACGAGACCACCTTCGCCTATCTCAAGGGCCGCGCCCACGCGCCCGAGGGCGAGGAGTGGGACGCCGCCGTCGCGTACTGGAAGACGCTGAAGACGGACGAGGACGCGGAATTCGACGAGGAGGTCGTCATCGACGCGGCCCCCCTCGCGCCGTTCGTCACCTGGGGCACCAACCCCGGCCAGGGAGCGCCGCTTTCGGCGTCCGTCCCCGATCCTGCTTCGTACGAAGACGCTTCGGAGCGCCTGGCCGCCGAAAAGGCCCTGGAATACATGGGGTTGACCGCCGGACAGCCGCTGCGCGACATCAAGGTCGACACCGTCTTCGTAGGTTCCTGCACCAACGGCCGTATCGAGGACCTGCGTGCGGCCGCCGCGCTCGTCGAGGGCCGCAAAGTCGCCGACGGCGTAAGGATGCTGGTGGTCCCCGGCTCCGCGCGGGTCGGTCTGCAGGCCGTGTCCGAGGGTCTGGACGTGGTCTTCAAGGAGGCCGGCGCCGAATGGCGGCACGCGGGCTGCTCGATGTGTCTGGGCATGAACCCCGACCAGCTGGCCCCCGGTGAGCGCTCCGCGTCCACCTCCAACCGCAACTTCGAGGGCAGGCAGGGCAAGGGCGGCCGTACGCACCTGGTCTCGCCGCAGGTCGCCGCCGCCACCGCCGTGCTGGGCCACCTGGCCTCCCCGGCCGACCTGTCCGACGCCCGTACGCCCGCTGGAGTCTGAGAAGTCATGGAAGCATTCACCACGCACACCGGCCGGGCCGTCCCGCTGCGCCGCAGCAACGTCGACACGGACCAGATCATCCCTGCTCACTGGCTCAAGAAGGTGACCAGGGACGGTTTTGAGGACGGGCTCTTCGAGGCCTGGCGCAAGGACCCGTCCTTCATCCTCAACCAGCCCGAGCGGGTGGGCGCCACGGTACTGGTCGCCGGTCCCGACTTCGGTACGGGTTCCTCGCGCGAGCACGCCGTCTGGGCGCTGCAGAACTACGGCTTCAAGGCCGTCATCTCCTCGCGTTTCGCCGACATCTTCCGTGGCAACTCGCTCAAGAACGGCCTGCTCACAGTGGTTCTGGAGCAGAAAATCGTGAACGCGCTGCAGGAGCTCACGGAGAACGACCCCGAGGCCGAGGTGACGGTCGACCTGGAGGCCCGCGAGGTGCGCGCCGAGGGCATCACCGCCTCCTTCGAGCTGGACGAGAACGCCCGCTGGCGGCTGCTGAACGGCCTGGACGACATCTCCATCACCCTCCAGAACGAGGGCGACATCTCCGCGTACGAGGCCAAGCGGCCCTCGCACAAGCCGAAGACGGTCCAGGTCTGACACGCGGGCCGGATTCACGGTCGGCCCATAGGCCGATTCACCGCTGACCCGGTCTGATTCACTGCCGACCCGGGTCTGATTTCAGCCACCGCAACACCCCTCTGTACCCCCAATCGTGGACGGTTGGGGGTACAGCTGTGTCTGTCTCCGGACGGCCTTCGGATGCCTTGCCTGAAGGGCTCAACTCCCCTAGTTACAAAGGCCGTTGCCGGGGTAGACGACCCATGGTGCGGGGTGCCGCCGAGGTGCTCAGGAACCCCTCCGGGGACGGCAGTTACCCCCTGAGCAGGCGACAACTCGCCCCAGATGGCACAATCTGTGCATGGGACACGACGGCCAACTCGAGCTCTATGTGGCAGTCGCGGCCCAACTCAAGGAAGCGCACACAAGAGTGCGTGCACTGCAAGTCCCGGAGGGCGTACGGATGGCGCTGACCCGGAAGCTGCTGGTCATTACGGCCGCGGCCAAGCACGATCTCGCCGATGCGACAAGGCGTCTGGAGCGGTTCACCGCCGACCTCGACGAGGGTCGATTCCTCGAAGAGGAACGCTGAGTTACTCCACGACAGTCCGAGTTCGTTGCGGCACAAGGGTGATTAGCCCGTTTCGTGTTTGATTTGCGGTATATATCTGCCTAACGTGCGAAAAAGCTTGAACGCATTCGTTCGGGCAATGTCTCCGAAGGGGAAGACGTGAACAAGGCGCAGCTCGTAGAAGCGATTGCCGACAAGGTCGGCGGCCGTCAGCAGGCCGCCGACGCGGTCGACGCCGTACTGGACGCCATCGTCCGCGCGGTTGTCGGCGGGGACCGGGTCTCGGTCACCGGCTTCGGTTCCTTCGAGAAGGTTGACCGTCCGGCCCGCTACGCCCGCAACCCGCAGACCGGGGAGCGCGTTCGGGTCAAGAAGACCTCTGTACCGCGCTTCCGCGCGGGCCAGGGCTTCAAGGACCTGGTGAGCGGCTCGAAGAAGCTCCCGAAGAACGACGTCGCAGTCAAGAAGGCCCCGAAGGGCAGCCTCTCCGGCGGCGCTTCGGCCACGGTGAAGAAGGCCGCGGCCAAGAGGGCCACCACCGCCAAGAGGGCGACGGCCAAGAAGACCACGGCCACCGCGAAGAAGGCGGTCGCGAAGAAGACCACGGCCGCCGCCAAGAAGACCACGGCCAAGAAGGCGACCGCCAAGAAGACCACGGCGACCGCCAAGAAGGTCGCGGCCAAGAAGACCACCGCCAAGAAGGCGACGGCCAAGAAGGCCCCGGCGAAGAAGGCGACGGCCAAGAAGGCCCCCGCCAAGAAGTCGGCGGCGCGCAAGACCACCGCCAAGAAGGCCACCGCCCGCTCGTAGCGAGGGCACGGAGGCAACTCACGCGCCGGGCCGGGCTCCCCATGGGAGCCCGGCCCGCGGCGTGTCCGGGTCTGCTCGGGGCGCCTAGGGCCTGTCCGGCCGATCAAGTCGCAGGAAATCGGCGGCGCCTTATGAACCCCGCGTCTGCGGCATGATCGGCCGGACAGGCCCTAGAAGGTCTGCAGGGTGATCAGCGTGATCCGCCGTCCCTCGCCGTCCCCCTCGGTCTCGACTCGCACGCGCTGACCGGGACGCAGCAGCCGCAGCCCGCCCGCGTCGAACGCCGGGCCGTCGAAGGGCACCGGGGTGCCGTCGTCGAGCAGCACCTGGCCGCTACGGGTTTCGGGGTCGTACGTGTACGCGGTCGCCTGCATGGCGCAAGCCTATCCAGGGACGGGGCCGCAGGGGGTTGGCGTCCGGCCGGCCCCGGTTGTCAGCCGCCCGGTTGGCCGGGGATGAGCAGGTGGGCGGCCATTGCCGCGGTGCGTGGGCCGACGCCAAGTGCCAGTGCGGCTCGCAGATCGTCGCCTGTGTCCACGTCCTGACGTACGGAATCCACGCCGTTGAGGCGGAGTTCCATGGCGCCCGAGGCCCGATGGCGGGCGCGGGAATCGGTGCCGAAAGTCGGGAGCAATTCCCGGCCCGGGGCCGCGGCCAGCAGAGTGGTACCGATTGCGGCCGCATCGGGGAGAAAAGCGCGGGGAAATTCGGCGGCGGCTTCGAGTACCCGGGCCAATTCCTGCGGCCGCAGGGCGGGCAGATCGGCGTTCAGGGCAGCCACGGCGCTTTCCGGAGTTCGGGAGCGTACGGCGGAGCTGCCGTGTGCCAGGGCGGCGTTGAGGCCGCCGGCCGGCTCGCCCGTGACGATGTGGGCGCCCAGCGCGGCAAGTTCCCGCCCGGCCAGGGTGTCATCCGTGACTACCGCCACATCGCGGACCGCGGCGCAGGCCAGCGCCGCTGCCACGGTGTCCTGTGCGAAGGCGAGGGCGAGCCCGGGGCGCAGGCCTTCGTCGGCAGTGTCCGCCAGCCTGCTCTTGGCCCGTGCCAGAGGTTTGAGCGGTATCACCAGGATCCATTGCACGAGCGCCCCGTCTCTCCCTTGTCGCGCCCATTGTGACCCGGGTGCCCTGGCGGTCCGTACGCCGGGGCGTACGGTGTTCTCGACAGACAGGCGGCCTGGGGCGACACTTGTGCGGCTCCCCAGGCCTTGGAGGAAGGTGTTCGCGTGCCCCGCCGCAGAATCGGCTTCTGGTACCGCTTTGCAGCGGTCCTCTGCAAACCGCCGCTGGTGGTTCTGATCAAGCGGGACTGGCGCGGGATCGAGAACATTCCGGCCGAGGGTGGATTTATCACCGCGGTGAACCACAATTCGCATGTGGACCCGTTCATGTACGGGCACTATCAGTACAACACCGGGCGGGTTCCGCGATTCCTGGCGAAGAGCAGTCTTTTCAGGAAGGGGTTCGTGGGCGCCGCGATGCGCGGCACCGGACAGATCCCGGTGTACCGCGAGACCACGGACGCGCTGAGTGCTTTCCGCGCCGCGATCGACGCCGTTGAGCGCGGCGAGTGCGTCGCGTTCTATCCCGAGGGCACCATCACCCGCGATCCCGGCCAGTGGCCGATGACGGGCAAGACGGGTGCCGCCCGCGTCGCCCTGCAGACCAAGTGCCCGGTGATTCCGGTCGCCCAGTGGGGCGCGAACGAACTCCTGCCGCCGTACGCCAAGAAGCTCCACGTACTTCCGCGCAAGACCCACCACGTCCTCGCCGGCCCCCCGGTGGACCTTTCGCGCTTCTACGACAAGGAGATGTCCCCGGACGTCCTCAAGGAGGCGACCGAGGCCATCATGGCGGCCATCACCTTGCAGCTGGAGCACATCCGCGGGGAGAAGGCACCCCGGGCGGCCTACGACCCGCGCCAGGAGCGGATCGAGCAGCGGCGGCGGACCGCGGCCCAGGAAAGGGCCGCCCGGCAGATCGCCGCGCAGGAGCAGGACCTCCAGGAGAACGCGCAGGCCCTGCACCAGGCGCAGGCGCGGCACGAAGCACAGCAGGAAGAGGGGCAGGGCACGTGAGCAAGCCGGTCAAGGCGGCTGTCTTCGGAACCGGATCGTGGGGTACGGCCTTCGGCATGGTGCTCGCCGACGCGGGATGCGACGTCACCCTGTGGGCACGCCGCGCCGACCTCGCCGAAGCGGTCAACTCCACGCGTACGAACCCGGACTACCTGCCGGGCGTCGAACTCCCGGTGAACCTGCGGGCCACCGCGGACGCCGCCGAGGCCGC
This sequence comes from Streptomyces sp. NPDC058470, assembly GCF_042721055.1. Classification (NCBI taxonomy): domain Bacteria; kingdom Bacillati; phylum Actinomycetota; class Actinomycetes; order Kitasatosporales; family Streptomycetaceae; genus Streptomyces; species Streptomyces sp. NPDC058470. The sequence continues at coordinate 144,390 of NZ_JBHXMF010000010.1, read as the reverse complement.
GCACGAGGCCGACTTCACGGTGCTCGCCATTCCCTCGCAGACACTGCGCGGGAACCTCGCGCAGTGGGCGCCGCTGCTCGCGCCCGACACCGTCCTCGTCTCGCTCATGAAGGGCGTCGAACTCGGCTCCACCATGCGGATGAGCGAGGTGATCGAGGACGTCGCCAAGGTCGGCCCGGACCGCATCGCCGTGGTCACCGGACCCAACCTCGCACGGGAGATCGCCGCGCGGATGCCGGCGGCCGCCGTGGTCGCCTGCCGCTCCGAAGAGGTCGCCCAGCGTCTCCAGGCCGCCTGCCACACGCCGTACTTCCGCCCGTACACCAACACCGACGTGGTGGGCTGCGAACTCGGCGGCGCCGTCAAGAACGTGATCGGTCTCGCCGTCGGCATCGCGGACGGCATGGGACTCGGCGACAACGCCAAGGGCTCGCTCATCACGCGCGGGCTCGCGGAGACCTCGCGCCTCGGTCTCGCGATGGGCGCCGACCCGATGACGTTCGCCGGACTCGCGGGCCTGGGCGACCTGGTGGCCACCTGCTCCTCGCCGCTGTCGCGCAACCACACCTTCGGCATCAACCTCGGCAAGGGCATGACCCTCCAGGAGACCATCGCGATCACCAGGCAGACCGCCGAGGGCGTCAAGTCCTGTGAGTCGGTGCTGGATCTTGCGCGCAGGCACGATGTCGACATGCCCATCACGGAAACGGTCGTCGGCATCGTCCACGAGGGCAAGCCGCCCGTCGTCGCCCTCAAGGAGATGATGTCGCGCAGCGCCAAGGCGGAACGACGCTGAGCGACAGGGTCAACAGGCGCTGACTGAGGCGGGTACCAGCGGGTACGCTCAACGCGATATGAGCACTGAGAACCTCCCCCAGAGCCCTGAGCAGCCGCCTCGCAAGCCGCGCGTGGCCGTCGTCTTCGGTGGCCGCAGCTCCGAACACGGGATCTCCGTGGTCACGGCCGGTGCGGTCCTGCGGGCGATCGACCGGACGAAGTACGACGTCCTGCCGATCGGCATCACCCAGGACGGCCGTTGGGCGCTCACCGCCGACGAGCCGGACCGGATGGCGATCGTCGACCGGCAGCAGCCGAGCGTGGACCGACTTGCCGAGTCCACCGAGGGCGGCGTGATCCTCTCCGTCGACCCGGCCAACCGTGAAGTCGTCTACAGCGAACCGGGTTCCGTCCCCAAGGCCCTTGGCGATGTGGACGTCGTCTTCCCCGTGCTGCACGGCCCCTACGGCGAGGACGGCACGCTGCAGGGTCTCCTGGAGCTCTCCGGAGTCCCGTATGTCGGTGCCGGTGTGCTCGCCTCGGCCGTCGGCCAGGACAAGGAGTACATGAAGCGGGTGTTCACCTCGTTCGGGCTGCCCGTCGGCCCGTATCTGGTGATCCGTCCGCGCGAGTGGACCCGCGACGAGCAGGGGGCCCGCGAGCGCATCGCCGGCTTCGCGGGCGAGCACGGCTGGCCGCTGTTCATCAAGCCCGCGCGCGCGGGGTCCTCGATCGGCATCACCAAGGTCGACTCCTTCGAGGGCCTCGACGAGGCGATCGCGGAGGCGCAGCGCCACGACCCGAAGATCATCGTGGAGGCGCTGCTGCGTGGCCGCGAGATCGAGTGCGGGGTCCTGGAGTTCGAGGACGGACCGCGCGCCAGCGTGCCCGCCGAGATCCCGCCCGTGCAGGCGCACGCCTACTACGACTTCGAGGCGAAGTACATCGACTCGACGCCCGGCCTGGTACCGGCCCCGTTGACGCCCGAGCAGACCGCGGAGGTCCAGCGGCTGGCGGTCGAGGCGTTCGAGGCGGCTTCCTGCGAGGGTCTTGTGCGAGCGGACTTCTTCCTCACCGAGGACGGCGAGTTCGTGATCAACGAGATCAACACCATGCCGGGTTTCACGCCCATCTCGATGTACCCGAAGATGTGGGAGGCGAGCGGCGTGAGCTACCCGGAGCTGGTGGACCGCCTGGTGCAGGCGGCGCTGAGCCGTTCCACCGGGCTTCGCTGAGAGCCCTCCTGGGACCCCTGTACGTCAGTCGGCGATCCCTTCGGGGATCGCCTTCTTGACGGGCTCGGCGAAGGCCGTGAGCGGTCCCGCGCCCAGGTCGGCCCGCTCCTTGGGGAGCCTCACCTCGACGTATGCCGTGCGCAGGCTCGTGGTGAAGACGTACGACCCGTCGTCCTGCTTCTCGACCAGCCAGCCGACCCCGTTCACTTCGGCGTCGTCGGCGTTCGGGTCGTTCATCTTGGCGGGCCGTTCGACACCGCAGCGCAGTATGATCGCCGGGCTTCCCCAGCCCGCGGTCAGCGCGGACCGGGGCTCGGGATCGTTCCGGTCGAGGTCGGTGACTTTCTCCGGCAGCTCCTTGTCCAGGTTCTCGCACAGCTTCGTGACTTTCGCGTCCGGGCTGGGAACCACGGTCGAGGCGTCGTCGTCTGCCGAGGTGCAGCCCGTGGCGGCCATCAGCAGAGCGAGAACGGGCAGCCCGAAGGCAGCGGCGTGCCGGTGACGGAAGAAGCTCATCGGCCAAGGTTAGACGGGGGCTAGAGGTGTACGACCGGGCAGGTCAGGGTGCGGGTGATGCCGTCCACTTGCTGGACTTTGGCGACCACCATGCGGCCGAGGTCGTCGACTGTGTCGGCCTGGGCGCGCACGATCACGTCGTACGGTCCTGTCACGTCCTCGGCCTGGATCACTCCCGGGATCTTGCTGATCGTCTCGGCGACGGTCGACGCTTTGCCGACCTCCGTCTGGATCAGGATGTACGCCTGTACCACGGAACCTCCAGGGCGGCCACGAGGATCATGTGGGGAAAAGGAACGCCACGGTATCGCGTCGCCGCTCGCCGCGGGGAGACCCGCGGTGACTGGGGCTTGCGCGCCGGGGTGCACAGACTGCACAAGTTGACGGCCGATTCGACCGTACCGAGTACGGAGACGGCACGCGACCGCACCGAGGACGGTTCGCGTGCCGCGGAGCAAGCGGTACGCGCCACGGTTCGCACGAGACGTACCGTGGCGTAGACAGGAAGAGAAGGGGCAATGCGACTATGAAGGGCACCGTGGGCGAGTTGGGGGAGTTCGGGCTCATCAAGGAGCTCACCTCGCGTCTCACCACCACCCCGGCGGTCCGGGTCGGCCCCGGCGACGACGCCGCGGTGGTGGCCGCGCCCGACCGCAGGGTCGTGGCGAGCACCGACATCCTCCTGGAGGGGCGGCACTTCCGCCGTGACTGGTCGACGGCGTACGACGTGGGGCGCAAGGCCGCCGCGCAGAACCTCGCGGACATCGCCGCGATGGGCGCCGTACCGACCGCGCTGCTGCTCGGCCTGGTCGTGCCGGCCGAACTCCCGGCCACCTGGCCGTCCGAGCTGATGGACGGGCTGCGCGACGAGTGCCAGGTCGCGGGTGCCTCGGTGGTCGGCGGCGATGTCGTACGCGGCGACACCATCATGGTCTCGATCACCGCGCTCGGCGATCTGCGCAACCAAGAGCCGGTGACCCGGGGCGGGGCCCAGCCCGGTGACGTGGTCGCCGTGACGGGCTGGCTGGGCTGGTCGGCGGCCGGGTTCGCGGTGCTCTCCCGGGGATTCCGCTCGCCGCGCGCCTTCGTGGAGGCGCACCGGCGTCCGGAGCCGCCGTATCACGCCGGTCCCGCGGCGGCCGGGCTCGGCGCCACCTCGATGACGGACGTCAGTGACGGGCTGATCGCCGACCTCGGGCACATCGCCGAGGCGAGCAAGGTGCGCATCGACATCCGTTCCGGCGCCATCGACATCCCGACCCAGATGAACGACATCGGGCAGGCCGTCGGCGTCGACCCCATCCAGTGGGTGCTCACCGGCGGCGAGGACCATGCGATCGTCGCCACCTTCCCGCCGGATGTGAAACTGCCGGCCCGCTGGAAGATCATCGGCGAGGTCCTCAACCCGTCCGCCCTGCCGCAGGTCACGGTCGACGGCGCGCCCTGGACGAGCAAGGGCGGCTGGGACCACTTCGGAGAGATCGAGTCGTGAGCGCCCCGCCGCGGGTGCTGACGGTCGCGGGTTCCGACTCCGGTGGCGGAGCCGGGATCCAGGCCGACCTGAAGACGATGCTCGCGCTCGGCGTGCACGGCATGAGCGTGATCACGGCTGTCACCGCGCAGAACTCCCTCGGCGTGCAAGGCGCTTGGGAGCTGCCGGTGGAGGCCGTGCGTGCCCAGTACCGCAGCGTTGTCGACGACATCGGCGTCCAGGCGGTCAAGACCGGCATGCTCGCCTCCGCCGAACTCGTCGAGGCCGTCGCCGACTTGCTCGCCGGCACGGACGCGCCGGCTGTCGTCGACCCGGTCGGCGTCTCCAAGCACGGCGACTCCCTGCTGGCCGCTTCCGCGCTGGATTCGGTCCGTACGAAGCTGCTGCCGGTCGCTGTGGTGGCGACGCCGAATCTCGACGAGGTCGCCCAATTGACGGGTGTGCTGGTCGAGTCCGAGGCGCAGTTGCGCGAAGCGGCGGCGGCTGTGCTGGCGTACGGGCCGAAGTGGGTGCTGATCAAGGGCGGCCATCTGCCCGGAGACGCCGTCGATCTGCTGACGGACGGATCCGAGGAGCACTGGCTGCGCGCCCGCCGTTACGACAACCGGCACACGCACGGCACGGGCTGCACGCTCGCCTCGGCCATCGCCTGCGGGCTGGCGAAGGGGCAGACCGTGCCGGAGGCCGTCGCGGCTGCCAAGGAATACGTCACCGGGGCGATCGCAGCCGGGTTCGCGCTGGGGGGCGGGATCGGGCCGGTGGATCATGGGTGGCGGTTCAGGGCCGGCGGGTAGATGGGTGCTTGGATGCGACGCGTAAACGCTTACGTAAGCGTTTACGTGTGCTGTGTCGCCTTACCGGGGCGCAGCAAAAAACCGGCCCACCGTGAGGTGGACCGGCTCAGTGCAAGCGAACCAGCAGTGGCCGCGCGCTAGCGGTTGTCAGCGCGTGACCTTGCCGGCCTTGATGCACGAGGTGCAAGCGTTCACGCGCTTCGGCGTCCCGCCCACCACGGTACGAACGCGCTGGATGTTGGGATTCCAGCGACGGGGCGTACGGCGGTGCGAGTGGGAGATGCTGTTGCCGAAGCCCGGCCCCTTGCCGCAGACGTCGCAGTTGGCAGCCACGGGCTCACTCCAAAAACTTCAGATGCACTTACGGTGGATCCCGGCATGCCGGGATCAAGATCTAGGATCTGAGTGGCGGTGCCAGGAGGAAGGCCCGATCGGATCGGGCAACCGGAGCAGCATACAACGACTGCGTCCAGACAACGAAACTACCATGGCTGCTCAGGGCCACGCCCCGGCCCTGCGTAGACCCCCTACCGACAGTAACCCCTTCTGGGTCTACGCTGCGTCCACGTCCAGCAGCTCAAGGAGGCGCAGGTGCCGCAGGTGCCGCAGACGTTCGATGCTCTCGCGGTGCGCACCTGGTGCGGTCTCTCGCTGGAGGCGCTGGGGCGGGCCCGCGAGGAGATAGACGCGATCAACGTCTACCCGGTGGCCGACGGGGACACCGGCACCAACCTGTATCTGACGCTGGAATCGGCGACCGCGGCGGTCGAGGCGGTCTTCGCCGGGCACGAGGTCGGTGCGGGGTACGACGTCGGCGGGGGGCGCGAGGCCGGCGGGGGCAGGCCGACGCTCGCGGACGCGGTACGGGCGATGGCGCACGGCGCGCTGATAGGCGCCCGGGGTAACTCCGGGACGATCCTCGCGCAGCTGTTTCGCGGCATGGCCCAGGTGCTCGCCGCCGACAGCGAAACCGCTCACACCGACGGACCGGGCCTGCGGCTGGCCCTTCGACAGGCCGCCGACTCCGCCCGCCAGGCCGTCGCCCACCCTGTCGAGGGCACGGTCCTCACGGTCGCCTCGGCCGCCGCCGACGCGGCCACCGGCGCCGAGGGGGACTGCGGCACGGTCGCGCGCGCGGCGTACGAGGGAGCGCGGGCAGCCCTTGCCGCGACGCCCGGGCAACTGGCCGTCCTGGGACGCGCAGGCGTCGTCGACGCGGGCGGACGGGGGCTGGTGGCGGTGCTGGCGGCGCTGGTCGAGACGTTCACGGGGGAGAGGCCGAGGGCGTTCGCCGGAGAGGCGGAGGTCCACGCGCGCGTGGCGGGTACTTCGACCGACGCCGACGCCGACGCCGACCCCGACGCCTACGTCGACATCGTCGGTGTCGGCATCGGGGGAGTGCACCCCGATGTGTGCGCGGACGCGGTACCGGAAGAAGGTGGCCCCGCCTTCGAGGTGATCTACCTCTTGGAGGCGGAGGACGGGGCCGTGGCCCGGTTGCGGAAGCGGCTCGACCGGCTGGGCAACTCGCTCGTCGTCGTCGGCGGGGACGGGCTGTGGAACGTCCATGTGCACGTGGACGACGCGGGTGCCGCCGTAGAAGCGGGCGTCGAGGCCGGACGGCCGTACCGGATCAGGATCACCCACTTCGGACTCGGGGACGTCCACACCGGTGGCCCGGGGAGGCCGCCCCGGGAGCGCGCACAGCGTGCCGTAGTGGCTGTCGTGCCCGGGGAGGGACTGGCCGGTCTGTACGCGGAGGCCGGGGCGACCACCGTGCTCGCGCGGCCGGGGGAGCCGCCCGCGAGCGGAGAACTCGTCGAGGCCGTACGGCGTGCCCACGCGCGCGAAGTGGTGCTTCTGCCCAACGACGCCGAACTGCGCCACACCGCGGCCGCGGCCGCGGAGCAGGCGCGCGCGGGCGGTGTTCGCGTCGCGCTGATCCCGACCCGCTCCGCGGTCCAGGGCATCGCCGCGCTCGCCGTCCACGAGCCGGAACGCCGTTTCGACGAGGACGTTGTCGCCATGACCTCCGCGGCCGGCGCCACCCGCTACGCCGAGGTCGCCGTCGCCGAGCGGCAGTCCTGGACGATGGCCGGGATCTGCCAGGCCGGCGACGTCCTCGGCCTCATCGACGGCGATGTCGCCGTCATCGGCTCCGACATCGCCCTCACGGCCGAAGCCGTCCTGGACCGCATGCTCTCCGCCGGCGGCGAAATGGTCACCCTCGTCCTTGGCGACGAGGCGCCCGAGACCATCGCGAATCGCCTTGAATCCCGGGTACGGGAAGGGTATTTGGCGGTGGACACGGTGGTGTACCGGGGTGGGCGGCAGGGGGCGTTGTTGTTGATCGGGGTGGAGTAGGCCGGTGGGGGTGGGTGGGATTTATTCTCCCCCCCCGCCCCTACCCGTCCCGTACCTGGGGGCTTCGCCCCCAGACCCCCGTATCGCGCTGAACGCGCTCGTCCTCAAACGCCGGACGGGCTGACACGGGCCGTAGCCACAGAAGGATGGGGTCAGCCCTCCGAATTCGTCTCCATCAGCTTCAGCAGGTTCTCCGCCTCCGCACACCGCGCCTCCGCGGTGTCGCCGTCCAGCCCCGCGTACGCGGCGAGCACCGCACGCGCGCGTGCCGCAGCCGCGGTGGGCCGGCGAAGGTCTGCCTCCAGCCGGCCGGCGCCGAGTTCGGCGGCGGTGCGTACGTCGAGGAGCTCGTCCCCGAGGGAAGCGAACACGGAGATCGCTTGGGTGAGGTGGCCCAGGGCCTCCTCGAAGGAGGGCCTCACCGAAGCCTCCTCCGCGTCGTCCGGCACGGAACGCGCCACCAGGTCACCGAACTGACGGTGGGTGTGCCCGAGTTCGGCGACGAGACGGAGACGCGCGTCCTCGCTCTCGCCCCGGTCCACTTCCGCGGCTGATGCGGAGTCGCCCGGTGAGTCCCGGATCGCGTCCTCGCACTCCCGCACCGCCGCCGCCATCAACTCCCGCGCCCCGTCGAGCCCCACGTCCGTATGGACGGCCGCCCAGGCGCGGGCCCGCAGCGAGCGGACCAGCCCGTGGACGTTTCCGAGATCGCGCCAGAGTTCGCCGGCGCGCGCGTACGCCTGGTCCGCCTGGGCGTGCAGCCCGGCGTTCCCGAGGGCCTCGGCGGCGAGATGGGCGAGCATCGCGTGGTCGCGCTGCTCGGGCCAGTGGCGGGCGATGTCGGCGGCCTGCAACCAGCGGTCGGCGGCCTCGCGGTGGTCGCCGAGTTCGGTGAGACAGTCGCCGAGCCACCACTGGGTCTGCACGATCGCACCGTCGCCGTGCATGTCGGTGGTCAGATCGGGCAGCGCCGACTCCAGTATCTCGGCGGCCTCGGCCCACCGCCCCTGGCGGACCAGGAAACCGCCGAGCTGATGCCGGGCCCAGGCACCGAGCGTGGCACTCTGGCCCGCTTCGTCGGCCCAGTGCGCGGCCTCCAGGGCGTGGTCGGCGGCGGGCCCGAACTGCCCGGTGCCGCCGAGGATTTCGGCGAGCTGAAGGTGCAGCTGAGCATGGCCCGGCGCCTCCAGGTGGGGCCCGCCGTGCTCCAGTGCCGCGCGTGCCGCCCGCTCCGCCGCTTCCATGTCGCCCCGGTGCAGAGCGATCCCGGCGAGCCGTGCCTCGTGCTCCACGGCGAACCACGGCAGCCCGGCCGACACGTACGTCTCGACGGCCCGGCCGAGCAGCTCCGCGGCCTTCTCGGCGTCCTCCGCACGCGCGGCGAGCTCCCCGAGCATCGCCTGCGCCTCCGCGGCCCGTGACGCCAGCCGCACGTCCTCGACGTGCGGCTCGGCAAGGGCCAGCAACTCCCGGGCCGCCGTTTCTGCAGCCTCTGGCCGGAGGGCGACGCCCACGTCGCTGTCCAGCCGATGCATCAGGATCCGCGCCCGCCCCACCAGCACGGACGCGGTTTGAGACGCCCCCGTGCCGCCCTCCGTGAAGAGCGCGAGCACCCCGTCGTACAGCTCCGATACGGCCGCCAGGGCCTCCTCGGTGCCGCCGGTCAGGGCGAGTACGTAGGCGGCGCGGGCGCGGGCGGCGAGGGCCTCGCCGGGGTCGTCGGCCTCGGCGTAGAGCTCTGCCGCGCGGTGGAAGAGTTCGATGCCCTCGGGGCCGCGCTCCATCGCCGCGTGGTCGGCGATCTCCGCGCGGTCGCGGACGTCCAGCTCGTGCCCCTCGGCGGCACGCGAGACAGCTGCCCAGGCCTCGACGGCGTCCGGGTTCCGGGAGTCCGACAGGCGGCGGGCCTCGCTGAGCAGCGCGGGCAGCTCGGGCTCGGCGGCAGGTTCCGTGCCGACGGGCGGACGGGGTGCGTGCACCGTGGGTGCGGGGCGCGTGGAGCGCACGCCAAGAGGCAGGCGGTCGACGAGCGTCGGCTGGTTCATACGTGCGCGGGCACGCGTGCTGACGTACGACGTGCCGTTGCGCGTGTCGAAGCGCGCCGCAAGCGAAAGTGCCTCCCCGCGCGCGTGGGCGGCGAGGTCGCTCGCCGTCCAGGCGCGGCCGACCGGCCCGGGGACCGACTGGTCGCCGAGCCCGAGGGAGGTCAGGCGGTCCATCAGGAGGGCCACCACCGCCATGAAGTTCAGCTTGCTGCGCGGGTCCCCGGAGTCCGTGAAGTACGCGGGGCGCTCGGCGAGCAGCTCCAGGGCGCGCGCCTCGTTGCCGGAGAGGGCGCAGAACTCCACATGGTCCGCGTACGCGCCACGCATGCTCTCCATGGCGCGGACGAGCCGGAAGCCCCGCAGATGGTGGGCGCGCGCCTCGTCGACCCGCCCCAGGCGCAGCAGGGGGACCAGGGAGGACGCGAGGACGGTGTGCGGCTCGTGGGCGCACGAGTACTCGCCCTCCAGGACCGGGCCCCACAGCTCCACCGCCTCCGCGTCGGAGCCGCGCAGCGCCTGCCACCATCCCTGGCCGTGCAGTTCGCACGCGTGGCAGTCGGCCATGGTGTCCCGGTCGGCGGCCAGCCAGGCGTCGTACGCCCGCTCGGCGCGCTCCAGGTCTCCCAGGTGGGCGGACACGCTGAACTCGGCGCTGCGCACGGCCCGTTCGGAGTGCCCGGCCAGCCGGTAGCGGTACTCCATCTCGCCGAGCCACTTCTCTATGGAGGCGAGCGGAATGTGCGGCTGGTCCAGCATTCCGGCCGACAACCACTTGAAGACCCAGTGCAGCGAGTGGACCTCGTACTCGTCGAAGTCCTCGGGGCGTTCGTCCCACATGCGCAGCAGGCGCGCGAAGGGGACGAACATCTTGTCCTTCTCGGAGCTGTAGTTGTAGACCTTCAGCTGGTGCGCGAGTGCCTCGATCACCGCGAGGGGGATGCCGAGCTTCTCCGCCTCGGCCAGCAAGAGCTCCGCGCGCGCGTTGCGGGCGGGGCCCTCCGGCTGTTCGAAGTTGTCCGCCATCGCCTGGCGGAGAGAGTCGAAGTCCGTGATGGGGTCGATCCCGCTCATCGGTGGCCGTCCTCCCCGGAGTTGGTGTGTGTGGCCCACTCGAGAAGGCCGATGAACGCGCGGTTCAGGAGCGCCGAGTCCGCCGGCCGCAGTGGGCGCTGGGCCATCAGCAGGGCCTGCCCGTAGAGGGACTCCGTGGCGGTGCCGATCAGCTCCGGGTCCTTGAGCGAACTGATCCTGCGGATCAGGGGGTTGAGGTGGTTGAGCACCAGACGCGCGCGTGGAGCGCTGCCCCGCAGCGAGCCGAGGATGCCCGCCCACAGGTCGTCGGCCTGGTTCTCGGCCTCCGCGCGGGCCTGTTCGTGGCGGGCCGCCCGGTCGTCCAGATGCAGCGCCGGGACCGAGAGCGGGTGGAAGGCGCGCAGCACCACATCGCAGCCCAGGGGGTCGAGTCTGGCCCGCGCGGCCCCCAGGAAGGCCGACAGTGCCAGCTCCTCCGCCGGGTCGACCGAGTCCAGGTGCGCCGTCACGGTGTCGGCGTCCAGCTCCGAGACGACCGTTCCGGGGCGTACCGACGGCAGTGCCTCGACCAGTTCGCTGTCGTACGTGTAGCCCCCGTTGACGACTCCGATGCCCTGTGCGGAGGCGATCGGCGCGACCTGCCGGTACTCCTCCACGGTCCGCGTGAAGTGGATCACCGGGTGCCGCTGGGCGAACTCCTCCAGGGAGAGCCGCCCGTCGGTCGTCTCGAAGGGCAGCCACGGCAGCATCGTGCGCAGCATCTCGGTGTCGTGCCGGGCCAGGGACTTCACGCCCAGGTGGTGAACCGAGAGGAAGGCTGCCAGCCGCTCCGGGTCGCCGGCCGCGAGCCCGGTCAGCCAGGACCGGATCCGCTCGCCCAGCGCCTCGCGTACGGCGGCGAGAGTCTCGTCCTCGTACAGCGACTCGCGCGACGCGGTGGGCCGCAGACTGTCCGTGTCCAGGACGCAGCGCACGAAGAACGCCCAGTCGGGCAGCAATTGTTCGGCCCGCTCGGTGAGCAGCATGCCCTTCAGGTGCACACGATGGCTCGCACGCTGGGCCGGGCTGACCGAGGACGGCAGGACGTACGCGACGCCCCGGATGCCGGCGACGGGCACATTCAGGTCGATCGAGTCCAACGGCGTGAACCCGAACAGGTCGTGGCAGTGCCGCGCCAGGGCCACCCTTCGGGTCGCGGGGCTCGTGTAGGGGCGGTCCCAGGGCGCCGGGAGGTCCGTGATCGCCTCGTCGCCCACGCGAACGTCGTACGGCAGCAGCGCGCCGAAGTCCCGCGCCAGCGAGCGGACCTTCTCCTCCGTGAGCCACTCGCCCGCCCCGGCGCGCGCCACCAGGTGCACGGTGGTGCCCGGTTCGGTGCGGGCCTCGTGCGGCAGGGTGCGCACGGTGTACGAGCCGTCGTCGGCCGCCGTCCACTCCACGGGCGCCGCCTCGGGCGTACGCGCGCTTCGGCTGACGACCCGGATCCGCTCGGCGACCACGAAACACGCCAGCAACCCGATGCCGAACTGGCCCAGGAAGTCGGAACGCGCCGATTCCAGACCGTCGTTGCGCTTGGAGCTGCGGCCGATGGTCGCCAGCAGATTGTGCACATCGGCTTCGGTGAGGCCGATCCCGGAGTCCTCCACGCGCAGCGTGCCGCCCTCGGCGTACAGGCGCACGGTGGCCGGAGCCTCCGGCTGTTCGGCACGCCGGGCGGTGATCGCGTCCACGGCGTTCTGCAGCAACTCGCGCAGATAGACCTTGGGACTGGAGTAGAGGTGATGGGAGAGGAGGTCCACCAAACCACGCAGGTCGACCTGGAAGGTATGAGGTGGCTGGGATGCCTGGGAGGGCTGTGAGGTCTGGGAGTCCATCGTCGCAGCGCCGGTGGGGGGACGGGCGACGGCGCGGGGTCGGGCGGTCCCGCAGGACGGTGACCGCGAAGAGGGCCGGAGCGGGTCATCCTAGGCCCGGAACGACCCGCCTGACCAGCGGATTTCCAGGACGTATACGGCGATGTCAGTGCGGTGGTGTGCAATGGATCTCGTGTCCGTGCTCGAAGAACCACTGAAGAAGGCGCTCGGCCCCGCCACCGCGAAGGTGATGGCCGAGCATCTCGGCCTGCACACCGTGGGCGACCTGCTGCACCACTATCCCCGCAGATACGAGGAGCGCGGTCAGCTCACCCACCTCGCCGACCTGCCCATGGACGAGCACGTGACAGTGGTCGCCCAGGTCGCCGACGCCCGACTGCACTCCTTCGCCTCGGCGAAGGCCCCGCGCGGGAAAGGCCAGCGCCTCGAAGTGACCATCACGGACGGCAGCGGCCGCCTCCAGCTGGTCTTCTTCGGCCACGGCGTGCACAAGCCCCACAAGGACCTCCTGCCCGGCACGCGCGCCATGTTCTCCGGCAAGGTCTCCGTCTTCAACCACCGCCTCCAGCTGGCCCACCCGGCGTACGAGCTGCTGAGCGGCGACGACGACGAGGCGACCGAGACCGTCGGCTCCTGGGCCGGGGCCCTCATCCCGATCTACCCGGCCACCGCCAAGCTGGAGTCCTGGAAGATCGCCAAGTCCGTGCAGACGGTCCTGCCGAACGCGCAGGAGGCCGTCGACCCGCTCCCGGACTCACTGAGGGACGGCCGCGGTCTCCTCGCCCTCCCCGAGGCACTCCTGAAGATCCACCGCCCGCACACCAGGGCGGACGTCGACGGCGCCCGCGCCCGCCTCAAGTGGGACGAGGCCTTCGTCCTCCAGGTCGCCCTGGCCCGCCGCCGGTACGCCGACGCCCAACTCCCCGCCGTGGCCCGCGAGCCCAAGCCGGCCGGCCTCCTCACCGCCTTCGACGCCAAGCTCCCCTTCACCCTCACCGAAGGCCAGCAGAAGGTCTCCAAGGAGATCTTCGACGACCTCGCGACCGAGCATCCGATGCACCGACTGCTTCAGGGAGAAGTGGGTTCCGGGAAGGCTCAACCACTTGATTCGCTGGTGCTGACGCCCATGGGCTTTCGCCGGATGGGGGACCTGCAGAAGGGCGACGAAGTTGTCGTGCCCAACGCAGAAATTGCCCTGATCGATGGGGTCTTCCCCCAAGGAGAGCGTGATGTCTGGCGCATTGTTCTCTCCGACGGCAGTTCCGTGGAGTGTGACGACGAGCACCTCTGGATCGTTGGTACGAGCTGCGGATGGGATCGCGGGCAGACACCCAAGGTGATGACCGCTCGGGAGATTCGTCTCGACACGTTCAAGGCGAACGGATCGTCGAAGTGGTACATCCCGGCAGCAACGCCGGTCGACCTGGGAGGGGACACAGGGCTGCGACTCGATCCTTACCTCTTCGGGTTGCTGCTGGGTGACGGTTCGTTCCGACACGATCTGCGTCTGTCCACGGTCGATGACGAGATCCATGACGCTGCGGCGAGTGCTGTCGCACCGGACTGCCGACTGGTACCGGTGACCGGTTCCCGCTGTGACTACACGATCCAGCTGACGCAGCGCTCCGGCGGTGTGCGGAATCCTGTCATCAAGGCTCTGCGGGCCCTGGACCTGTGGGGTAGGACATCCCACAACAAGTTCATTCCCGAAGACTTCAAGAACACGTCGATCAAGAACCGACTCGCTCTCCTCCAGGGGCTCATGGACACCGACGGCACAGTCCACGCGGACGGGATGAGTGTCTCGTTCTGCTCGGCTTCGCTCAGGCTCGCTGAGGATGTCGCGTGGCTTGTGCGTTCGCTGGGTGGCCGGGCGCGAGTGCTGCCCAGGAGGGCCGCGTTCGATGTGTCGGTGGCACTCCCGGACGAGTACGCGCCCTTCAGGCTGTCCCGCAAGGCAGAACGAGTGTGCCCGCGCCCGAAATACAACACGTTCCGACGAGGCATTCGGGCTGTGGAGTACGTGGGTCGTAAACCGGTCCAGTGCATCAGCGTCGCCCACCCGAGCCATGCTTACGTCACTGACAACTTCACGGTGACCCACAACACGATGGTGGCCCTGCGCGCCATGCTCACCGTCGTCGACGCGGGCGGGCAGGCCGCGATGCTCGCGCCCACCGAGGTGCTCGCCCAGCAGCACCACCGTTCGATCACGGAGATGATGGGGGAGCTGGCCGAGGGCGGGATGCTCTCAGGGGCCGAGCACTCCACGAAGATCGTGCTGCTCACCGGGTCCATGGGGGCCGCCGGCCGGCGGCAGGCGCTCCTTGACCTCGTCACCGGTGAGGCCGGGATCGTCATCGGCACGCATGCGCTGATCGAGGACAAGGTGCAGTTCCACGACCTGGGCCTGGTCGTGGTCGACGAGCAGCACCGTTTCGGTGTGGAGCAGCGCGACGCCCTGCGCGGCAAGGGCAAGCAGCCCCCGCACCTGCTCGTCATGACCGCCACGCCCATCCCGCGCACCGTCGCGATGACCGTCTTCGGTGACCTGGAGACCTCGGTCCTCGACCAACTCCCCGCCGGGCGCTCGCCGATCGCCAGCCATGTCGTCCCCGCTGCCGACAAGCCGCACTTCCTGGCGCGCGCGTGGGAGCGCGTGCGCGAGGAAGTGGAGAACGGCCATCAGGCGTACGTCGTCTGCCCCCGCATCGGCGACGACGAGGACGACCCGAGCAAGGCCAAGAACAAGAAGAAGTCATCCGATGCCGATGCCGAGAAGCGTCCGCCGCTCGCCGTCCTGGACATCGCCGACCACCTCGCCAACGGCCCTCTCCAGGGGCTCAAGGTCGAAGTCCTGCACGGCAGGATGCAGCCCGACGACAAGGACGCCGTCATGCGCCGCTTCGCCGCCGGCGAGACCGACGTCCTGGTCGCGACGACCGTGATCGAGGTCGGGGTGAACGTGCCGAACGCCACCGCGATGGTGATCATGGACGCCGACCGGTTCGGCGTATCGCAGCTCCACCAGCTGCGCGGCCGCGTCGGCCGTGGTTCGGCCCCCGGCCTGTGCCTCCTGGTCACCGAGATGCCGGAGGCGAGCCCGGCCCGCCAGCGGCTGAACGCGGTGGCGTCCACCCTCGACGGTTTCGAGCTCTCCCGCATCGACCTCGAACAGCGCCGCGAGGGCGACGTCCTCGGCCAGGCCCAGTCCGGTGTCCGCTCCTCGCTGCGCATGCTGGCCGTCATCGAGGACGAGGAGATCATCGCCGAGGCCCGCGAGGAGGCCGCCGCGGTCGTCGCCGCCGACCCGGAGCTCGCCGGCCTCCCCGGCCTGCGTACGGCCCTGCAGGCGCTCCTGGACGAGGAGCGGGAGCAGTACCTGGACAAGGGGTGAGAGCACGGGGAAGGGCGGGGGCTGGCAGGGAAGGGAAGGGCGGGGGCTGAGGGAGCAGGGAAGGTCCGCGGCTGAGACGTCTGGAAAGAGCGGGGGGCTGGCAGGGCAGGAAAGGGCGGAGGCCGAGAGACCTGGGAAGGGCAGAGGCGCACAGCGAAGGGAAGGGTGGACGCCGGCAGCGCCGGAGCAGGAAAGCGCGGAGGCTGAGAGGCGGTGCGCGGACAGCGGCTGAGAGACTGGGAGCCGACAGACCCGCCCGCCGCCTTGCAGAACCCGCCGCCTTCCTCACCAGCGCAAAGGACCCTCATGACCCGCGTGATCGCCGGCCGGGCCGGCGGACGCCGTCTGGCCGTCCCGCCGGGCACCCGCACCCGGCCCACCTCCGACCGGGCGCGCGAGGGCCTCTTCTCCACCTGGCAGTCCCTGCTCGGCGGCCCTCTGGCGGGCGAGCGCGTCCTCGACCTGTACGCCGGGTCGGGCGCCGTCGGCCTGGAGGCGCTCAGCCGCGGTGCCGGACACGCCCTGCTCGTCGAGGCCGACGCCCGCGCGGCCCGCGTCATCCGCGAGAACGTGAAGGCACTGGGCCTCCCCGGCGCCGAGGTCAGGCCGGGCAAAGCGGAACAGATCGTCCAGACGCCGGCGCCGTCGGACCCGTACGACCTCGTCTTCCTCGACCCCCCGTACGCCGTCTCGGACGACGATCTTCGCGAGATTCTGCTCACACTCCGGACGGGGGGCTGGCTCGCGGCCGAAGCCCTCGTCACCGTGGAGCGCAGCACCAGAGGCGGCGAATTCGGGTGGCCGGTCGGTTTCGACGCGATCAGGGCCCGTCGTTACGGCGAGGGGACGTTTTGGTACGGTCGCGCCGCCGCTACGTGCGAAGACGCACGATGACCGGACTGGAGAGCGAGGGACCTCAGTTGCGCCGCGCCGTCTGTCCCGGGTCGTTCGACCCGATCACCAACGGACATCTCGACATCATTGCCAGAGCCTCCAAGCTGTACGACGTCGTGCACGTCGCGGTGATGATCAACCAGTCGAAGAAGGGCCTCTTCGAGATCGACGAGCGGATCGACCTGATCCGCGAGGTCACCGCCGAGTTCGGAAACGTCGAGGTCGAGGCGTTCCACGGCCTTCTCGTCGACTTCTGCAAGCAGCGCGACATCCCCGCGATCGTCAAGGGACTGCGCGCCGTCAGCGACTTCGACTACGAGCTGCAGATGGCCCAGATGAACATCGGCCTGTCGGGCGTGGAGACCCTCTTCGTCCCCACCAACCCCACCTACAGCTTCCTGTCCTCCTCGCTCGTCAAGGAGGTCGCGACCTGGGGCGGCGACGTCTCCCACCTGGTGCCGCCCGTGGTCCTGGACGCGCTCAAGGAGCGTCTCGGCAAGGACTGAGCCCGTTCCCGAGACAAGGACTGAGCCCGCCCCACAGAACTGACAGTCCGTCATCCGGTGTCGGGCGGGGAGGCAGTGGTCGTACAGTCGACCCGTCCGTCTCCATCAACACCTGTAGAGAGTGGCGAGCACAGAGTGGACGTGCAGAAGAAGCTCGATGAGATCGTCGCGTCGGTCGGCAGCGCCCGTTCCATGCCCATGTCGGCCTCGTGCGTGGTCAACCGCGCCGAGCTGCTCGCCATGCTCGAAGAGGTGCGCCAGGCGCTGCCCGGCTCCCTCGCCCAGGCCGAGGAGCTGATCGGCGGCCGCGAGCAGCTGGTCGAGCACGCTCGCCAGGAGGCCGAGCGGATCATCGAGACCGCGCACGCCGAGCGCGGCTCGCTGATCTCCGACACGGAGGTCGCCCGGCGCTCCCAGGCCGAGGCCGAACGCATCCTCGCCGAGGCCCGCCAGGAGGCCGAGGAGGTCCGCGCGGAGGCCGACGACTACGTCGACTCCAAGCTCGCCAACTTCGAGGTCGTCCTCACCAAGACCCTCGGCTCCGTCGGCCGCGGCCGCGAGAAGCTGCTGGGCACCGGCCCGGGCACCGACGAGCAGGGGTACGAGGACGAGGACGCCCCCGAGCGCAGCCACGACCCGGAGACACTGCGCCGGAGCGCCGACGAGTACGTCGACGTCAAGCTCGGCGCCTTCGAGGCCGTCCTCGCCAAGACCCTGGACGCCGTCGGCCGCGGCAGGCAGAAGCTGCACGGCCGCATCGCCAGCGACGACCTCGGCCTCCTCACGGACGAGGACGGGACGCCCGCGCACCACACGAACGACTCCGACTACCTGGCGGGCCTCGCGGGAATCACGGAGACCCCCGAGCAGCCCGTGGTGCCCCAGGCTCCGGACATCCCGGCCCAGCAGCAGGTGTACGCGCAGCAGGACGCGTACGCCTATCAGCAGCAGGCCCCGGATCCGTACGGATACCAGCAGCAGTACGTCCAGCAGGATCCGTACGCCTACCAGCAGCAGACCGCCGACCCGTATGCCGCCTACCCGCAGCAGCAGGGCTGCGACCAGCAGCCGGCGTACGACCAGAGCCAGCAACAGGCCTACGCGCAGCCCCAGGCGCACGCCATGGACGCGCAGCAGCACGCCCTCGACGAGACCAGCCTCTTCGACACGAGCATGATCAGTGCGGAGCAGCTGCGGGCGTACGAACAGGGGCGCTGACACCGGATTGGGCCGAGAGCAAAAGGTCCAGTATCCTGGCCCTTCGGTCGCGTGTACGTCCGCGATCACTGCTGCCCGGAACGTCGCGGGCAGCATCCTCTTGAGCTTCGAAGATCGAAAGCAGGAATGGCTCTGAACGCCCGCCTCGACCACCGCAACCCGCTCGTGTTCGACACACGCGAGCTGGGACGGCGTCCTGGCGCGCTCCAGCGGCTGTCCCGCACGATCGACGCTCCCAAGGATCTCGGGATCCAGGGAGTCATCGGAGTGCCGGAAGGCACCCCGGTGGAGCTCGACCTCCGGCTTGAGTCGGTCATGGAAGGTGTGCTTGTCACAGGCACCGCCCGTGCACTGGCCAAGGGGGAGTGCGTAAGGTGTCTGGAGCCGCTTGAGCTGGAGCTCGAAGCGGAGTTCCAGGAGATGTTTTCGTACCCTGACGCCGACGACCGGGGCCGCCCCAAAGCGGAGCCGGCCGACGACGCCGAGGACGACGAGGACACGCTCCCTCTCGAGGACGGCCTGTTCGACCTCGAACCCGTGCTGCGTGATGCGGTGGTGCTCGCACTGCCGATGCAGCCGGTGTGCCAGGACGACTGCCCCGGCCTGTGCTCCGAATGCGGAGCGCGGCTCGCGGACGCCCCGGACCACCACCACGAGGCCGTCGACATCCATTGGGCGGCACTGCAGGGACTCGCCGGTTCACTTGAAGATGGCGAGAAGGACGAGTTGGGCGACGGCGCGCTTCCATCAGCGCACGTCGACGAGAAGCAGGAGAAGTAGCCGTGGCTGTTCCGAAGCGGAAGATGTCGCGCAGCAACACGCGCCACCGCCGGTCGCAGTGGAAGGCTGCGGTCCCCAACCTGGTTGCGTGCGAGCGCTGCCACGAGCCCAAGCTGCAGCACATCGCGTGCCCCGCTTGCGGCACTTACAACAAGCGCCAGGTCCTCGAGGTCTGAGCGGCTGGTGAGAGGTCTGATGTCTGACGCCAAGGCGGATTCAAACGCCAAGAAAAAGGCGGACAACACAGCCTCGTCCCACACGCTTCTGGAAGGGCGGCTCGGCTACAAGCTCGAGTCCGCCCTTCTGGTGCGTGCACTGACCCACCGTTCGTACGCGTACGAGAACGGCGGTCTGCCGACCAACGAACGCCTGGAGTTCCTCGGGGACTCCGTGCTCGGCCTCGTGGTCACGGACACGCTGTACCGCACTCACCCCGACCTCCCAGAAGGCCAACTGGCCAAGCTGCGGGCCGCGGTGGTCAACTCGCGTGCGTTGGCGGAGGTGGGTCGTGGCCTCGAACTCGGCTCCTTCATCCGGCTTGGCCGGGGTGAAGAAGGCACGGGTGGCCGGGACAAGGCGTCCATCCTCGCCGACACCCTTGAAGCGGTGATCGGCGCGGTCTATCTCGACCAGGGTCTGGAATCGGCGGGCGAACTCGTTCACCGGCTCTTCGACCCGCTCATTGAGAAGTCCTCGAATCTCGGGGCCGGCCTGGACTGGAAGACCAGTCTCCAGGAGCTCACCGCGACCGAAGGGCTCGGGGTTCCCGAGTACCTGGTCTCGGAGACCGGCCCTGACCATGAGAAGACCTTTACTGCTGCCGCCCGCGTCGGAGGCGTCTCGTACGGCACCGGCACCGGCCGCAGCAAGAAGGAAGCGGAACAGCAGGCCGCGGAATCCGCGTGGCGTGCGATCCGTTCCGACGCGGACGAACGCGCGAAGTCGGCCAGGGCGGCCGCCGCTGAACAAGCAGAACAAGCGGCAGCCCAGGTCGCCGAGGGGAACGCCGACACCCCCTCGGCTCCGACAAGCGATTCGGCCACGGCCTGATTCCTTCACAACTGAAGCACCTGCAGCACTCGTGGTAGGTGATGTACCCGCAGTATCCGAACCCCGTCGCAGCGTTCGCGCAGCGGCGGGGTTCGTATCGCATTCTCCGGAGGAGCGCCGTGCCCGAGTTGCCCGAGGTCGAAGTCGTGCGGCGCGGTCTTGAGCGCTGGGTCAGCGGGCGGGTCGTACAGGCGGTGGAGGTCCGGCATCCGCGAGCCGTACGGCGGCACCTGGCCGGGCCCGAGGCCTTCGCGAAGGCGCTCGCAGGCCTTCGCGTGGAAGAGGCCAGGCGTCGCGGCAAGTACCTCTGGCTGCCCCTCGCCGACTCCCCGTACTCCGTTCTCGCGCACCTCGGCATGAGCGGTCAGCTGCTGGTGCAGCCCGAGGACGCCCCGGACGAGAAGCACCTGCGCGTCCGTATCCGCTTCGAGGACGGCCAGGGCACCGAGCTGCGCTTCGTCGACCAGCGCACCTTCGGCGGCCTCTCCCTGCACGAGAACACCGCGGACGGCCTCCCGGACGTCATCGCACACATCGCCCGTGACCCGCTCGACCCCCTCTTCGACGACGCCGCGTTCCACACGGCGCTGCGCGGCCGCCGTACGACGATCAAGCGCGCCCTGCTCGACCAGTCGCTGATCAGCGGGGTCGGCAACATCTACGCGGACGAGGCGCTCTGGCGCTCCAGGCTGCACTACGAACGCGCCACCGGAACCTTCACCAGGCCGCGCAGCACCGAGCTGCTCGGCCACATCCGCGACGTCATGAACGACGCCCTCGCCGCCGGCGGCACCAGCTTCGACAGCCTGTACGTCAACGTCAACGGGGAGTCGGGCTACTTCGACCGCTCGCTCGACGCGTACGGGCGCGAGGGCGAACCCTGCGGGCGGTGCGGGACACCGATGATGCGGCGCGCGTGGATGAACCGGTCCAGCTACTTCTGCCCGCGCTGTCAGCGGGCGCCGCGCGCGACCGCGTAGCCGAAGCGGGGAGCCTTGGCCGGCTAGCTCTTGCGGCGCGCCTCGTCGTAGCGCCCGCGGGACTCCAGTACGTCGTCCATGCGGGCCTCCATGAAGTGGATGAGGGTCAGGAGGTGCTGGGCGACCTCGCGGCCCAGCGGTGTGAGCGTGTAGTCGACGCGTGGGGGATTGGTCGGCTGGGCGTCGCGGTGCACCAGCCCGTCGCGCTCCAGCGCCTGAAGGGTCTGGGAGAGCATCTTCTCGCTGACGCCGTCGACACGGCGCCGCAGCTCGTTGAAGCGGAAGGTGCCGTCGTGCAGGGCTCCCAGGGTGAGCGCGCCCCAGCGTCCGGTGATGTGCTCAAGTGTGCCGCGGGACGGGCAGTCCCGGGCGAACACGCTGTACGCGAGATCCTGACACTCACTGCTCGCGACGGCGGACTGCACGGCTGACTCCATGCTTTGAGGGTACTTCGGCACAGCGCTCACCGTGGGGTCGCGCTAACTCATCGATAGTGCGCGCTGGGTCGGGTACCGGTCGTCGACGACCGGTACCCGGGGTCGGTCAGTAGCCGAAGTCCTGTGTCCACCAAGGGCCGCCCTCGCCGAGGTGCACACCCACGCCCAGGGTCTTGAAGTCGCAGTTCAGTATGTTGGCGCGGTGGCCGGGACTGTTCATCCAGGCTTCCATCACGGCCTCGGCGGTGGCCTGGCCGCGGGCTATGTTCTCGCCGCCCAGGTTGCTGATCCCGGCGGTCGCCGCGCGGTCCCAGGGGGTCGCGCCATCAGGGTCGGTGTGGTCGAAGAAGCCGCGCGCGGCCATGTCCGTGCTGAAGACGGAGGCCAGCTCGGTCAGGGAGCTGTTCGCCGCCACCGGGCTGCAACCCGCGCCGGCCCGCTCCACGTTGACCAGTGCGAGCACGGTGGCCTCGGCCGCGGTCTCCGCGGATACCGTCACCGGGGCGGTGGTCTCCGGAGTCTTGGTGGGCTCCTCGGCGGGCTTCGAGGGCGTGGCCGTCTCGGTCTCGGTGGGCTCGGCCGTGGGCTTCTTCGAGGGTGTCGTCACCGGCGGGGCTGTGGAGGTGGAGGGGGCGGCCGAGGGTGTGGCCTCGCGCTCGGCGCCACGGCTCGTCCCCGTGTCGTCGCGGTTCTCCTCCGCGCTGCCCGAGGTACCGCCCTGCGGGGTCTCCACGCTGGACGGGGAGCCGGCGGCCTGCACGTTGTCGGCGTTGCGGCCGCCGAGGGAGTAGTTCTCAGCGCCGGGCATCACACCGGCCGCGACGGCGACGGTGCCGAGGGCCACGGCGGCGGAGACGCCCAGCAGCCCCGTACGTACGGGGGTCGCGGCCTTCCTCTTACGGTGCGAGCGGGCTACGGCACCGCTCGGGAAGTCGGCGACAGCCGCGTAGCCATACAGGTTCTCCGGCCCGTAGGGACCGGTGGTGCCCGTGCGGTCCGTGCGGGTGTCCGTGCCCCCGGTGGCGCGACCTGTGGCGGCGCGGCCGGCGGCTGAGCGTCGGTGGCGTCCCATCTATGTGGCCTTCCTCGATCTTGCAGTCAGCGAACCTCACCCTAAAGAGTGAGTTTCATATGAGACTCATTGGGTCGGGACGGTACCGCATGGCGCAAGGGGAGGATGTGTCCCGAGAGACATTGTCCGGTTAGCGTGCACTCATGAACGAGGTTGCACGGGTGGTCGTCTGGGTCCGCGGAAGGGTTCAGGGCGTGGGTTTCCGCTGGTTCACGCGGGCCAAGGTGCTGGAGATCGGAGGGCTGAGTGGTTTTGCTCTCAATCTCGACGACGGACGGGTCCAAGTGGTCGCGGAGGGCCCTCGGACCGGTTGCCAGAGTCTGCTCGACTGGCTCCAGGGGGACGACACACCCGGGCGCGTGGACGGAGTCACTGAGATCTGGGACACGCCCCGCGGGATCTACGAAGGCTTCGCCATCCGCTGACGGAGCGGCGGCGACCGACCGGGCCGGAGCGGCGGGGCATACCACCAGCACCTGCCGGAAGCGGAAAGGCCCAGGTGGTTGCCAAGAACGACCGGTCGTGGGAGGCTCCGCCGATACGGATGATCTCCATGCCCCCAGGGCCCGAGGGAGTCGCAGCGCCGCCCTTGCAGGGCCGCGTGCCCCGGCGTAGCCCGCCATTGCGGGCGTGATCGTGTTGACCGTCAAACTTTTTGGTGAGACGCTGAAAGCCCCGCGCACCTTAGCTGTTTGGCATGTGGAACAGCAGTAAGAACTTAAAAGTGTCAAGCATCGCGGGTGCGATTCCCTCACGACCCATCGACCCACACCGTTTCGGTCGGTCACTCAGTGTGGAGGACCATCCATCATGGCAAAGGCGCTTCTCGGTTACGTCGGCGGTTCCGACCCGCGACTCATTGCCGAGATGCGACGGCTCCAGCAGCGCGTACAGGACCTCGAATCCGAGCTCGGACGGATCCAGGCCGAGAACGACGCGCTCGCGGCTGCCGCTTCTCACGACTCGCTTCTTGATCTCGACGTACCCCAGGCGGAGCCTGCGCTCACCTGATCACTGCATCGCACCACGACAGCAGTGGTTGGGCAGCCCACATCAACCGCTAAGTTGTCAGAATTGCAAGGGACGCCTCTTCGGCGTCCCTTCTTCTTTCCCCCGCGTACTTTTCCCCTGTCTTCAACGTCTGGTGTGCCCTGCACCTTCATGGGTGAAACCGCGTGTTCATGGAGTGATACCGGCCCGAAAGGTAGAGTCCAGCGGCGTGCACCTCAAGGCCCTCACCCTGCGCGGGTTCAAATCGTTCGCCTCGGCGACCACACTGCGGTTCGAGCCGGGCATCACCTGTGTCGTGGGCCCCAATGGTTCGGGCAAGTCCAATGTCGTGGACGCGCTGAGCTGGGTCATGGGCGAGCAGGGTGCCAAGTCGCTGCGCGGCGGCAAGATGGAGGACGTCATCTTCGCCGGCACCACCGGGCGTCCGCCGCTCGGCCGTGCCGAGGTGTCGCTCACCATCGACAACTCCGACGGCGCGCTGCCCATCGAGTACGCCGAAGTCACCATCACGCGGATCATGTTCCGCAACGGCGGCAGCGAGTACCAGCTCAATGGCGACACGTGTCGACTGCTGGACATCCAGGAACTGCTGAGCGACTCCGGCATCGGCCGTGAGATGCACGTCATCGTCGGACAGGGCCAGCTCGACTCCGTACTCCACGCCGATCCGATGGGCCGCCGCGCCTTCATCGAGGAGGCCGCGGGCGTACTCAAGCACCGCAAGCGCAAGGAGAAGGCGCTGCGGAAACTGGACGCGATGCAGGCCAACCTGGCCCGTGTCCAGGACCTGACGGACGAGCTGCGCCGGCAGTTGAAGCCGCTGGGCCGGCAGGCCGCGGTCGCGCGCCGCGCCGCCGTCATCCAGGCCGACCTGCGCGACGCCCGGCTCCGTCTCCTCGCCGACGACCTCGTACGACTGCGCCAGGCGCTCCAGAGCGAGATCGCCGACGAGGCCGCGCTGAAGGAACGCAAGGAGACCGCCGAGGCCGAGCTGAAGAAGGCGCAGCAGCGCGAAGCGCTCCTGGAGGACGAGGTCCGCCGGCTCGCTCCCCGCCTGCAGAGCGCCCAGCAGACCTGGTACGAGCTGTCGCAGCTCGCCGAGCGGGTGCGCGGCACGATCTCGCTGGCCGACGCGCGCGTGAAGAGCGCGACTTCCACACCGCCCGAGGAGCGGCGCGGGCGCGACCCCGAGGACATGGAGCGCGAGGCCGCGCGGATCCGTGAGCAGGAGGCCGAGCTCGAAGCGGCCCTGGAGGCTGCCGAGCACGCCCTTGAGGACACCGTCGCGCACCGGGCCGAGCTGGAGCGCGAGTTCGCTGTCGAGGAACGCCGCCTCAAGGACGTCGCCCGCGCCATCGCCGACCGCCGCGAAGGCCTCGCCCGGCTGGGCGGCCAGGTCAACGCCGCCCGTTCGCGGGCCGCCTCCGCACAGGCCGAGATCGACCGTCTGGCCGCGTCCCGCGACGAGGCCCAGGAGCGCGCGGTCGCGGCCCAGGAGGAGTACGAGCAGCTGAAGGCCGAGGTCGACGGCCTCGACGCGGGCGACGCCTCGCTGACGGATCAGCACGAGGCGGCCAAGCGGGCGCTGACCGACGCGGAGGCCGCGCTGACAGCGGCCCGCGAGGCGGCCACGGCGGAGGAACGCAAGCGCGCCGCAACGCAGGCCCGTCGCGAGGCTCTCGCTCTCGGACTGCGCCGCAAGGACGGCACAGGGGCGCTGCTCGGCGCCAAGGACCGCCTCACCGGCCTCCTGGGACCCGCGGCCGAGCTCCTCACGGTCACCCCCGGCTTCGAGATCCCCCTGGCCGCCGCCTTCGGTGCCGCGGCCGACGCGATCGCGGTCACCACCCCCGCCTCGGCGGCGGACGCCATCCGCATGCTCCGCAAGCAGGACGCGGGGCGGGCGGCGCTGCTGCTGGCGGGCGCGCCGGACGAGCGGAGCACGAACGCGGCGGAGGGCGGCGTATCCCGTCAGGAACGGAACGACGGGCCGCCGCACGCGGCCGAGCTGGTGCGCGGGCCCGCCGAGCTCATGCCCGCCGTACGGCGGCTGCTGCGCGGGATCGTCGTGGTCGGCACCCTTGAGGACGCTGAGGAACTCGTCTACGGGCGGCCGGAGTTGACGGCCGTCACCGCTGAAGGAGACCTGCTGGGTGCCCACTTCGCGCACGGCGGCTCGGCCGGGGCGCCGAGTCTGCTGGAGGTGCAGGCGTCCGTCGACGAGGCGGCGGCGGAGCTCGAAGAGCTGGCCGTGCGGTGTGAGGCGCTCGGCGAGGCGCAGCACGAGGCCACGGAGCGGCGGAAGGAAAGTGCCGCGCTCGTCGAGGAGTTGGGCGAGTGGCGGCGGGCCGCCGAGCGCGAGAAGTCGGCCGTGGCACAGCAGTTGGGGCGGCTCGCCGGGCAGGCGCGGGGCGCGGTGGGGGAGGCGGAGCGGAGTACCGCCGCCGCGGCGCGGGCGCAGGACGCGCTCGACCGTGCCGTGGAGGAGGCGGAGGAGCTGGCCGAGCGGCTCGCCGTCGCCGAGGAGATGCCGGTGGAGGAGGAGCCCGACACCGGCGTACGGGATCGGCTGGCCGCCGACGGCGCCAACGCGCGGCAGACCGAGATGGAGGCCCGGCTCCAGGTGCGTACGCACGAGGAGCGGGTGAAGGGGCTTGCCGGGCGGGCCGACGGTCTCGACCGGGCCGCGCGGGCCGAACGTGAAGCACGCGCGCGTGCCGAGCAGCGCCGGGCCCGGCTGCGGTACGAGGCCGAAGTCGCCGAGGCCGTTGCCTCCGGGGCACGGCAACTGCTCACGCACGTCGAGGTCTCGCTGACCAGGGCCGATGAGGAGCGGACCGCCGCCGAGAGCGCCAAGGCCCACCGGGAGCAGGCTCTCGGCGTCGCCCGTGGAGAAGGACGTGACCTCAAGGGCGAGCTCGACAAACTCACGGATTCGGTTCACCGCGGCGAGGTACTCGGTGCCGAGAAGCGGATGCGTATCGAGCAGCTGGAGTCGAAGGCGTTGGAGGAACTCGGTGTCGAACCGGCGGGGCTGGTGGCGGACTACGGCCCGCAGCAGCTCGTGCCGCCCTCGCTCGCCGCCGAGGGCGAGGAACTGCCCGAGGACCCGGAGCACCCGCGCAACCAGCCCCGGCCGTTCCACCGCGCCGAGCAGGAGAGGCGGCTCAAGTCAGCCGAGCGGGCGTACCAGCAGCTCGGCAAGGTCAACCCGCTCGCGCTGGAGGAGTTCGCCGCTTTGGAGGAGCGCCACAAGTTCCTCAGTGAGCAGCTGGAGGACCTCAAGAAGACGCGTACCGACCTGCTTCAAGTGGTGAAGGAGGTCGACGAGCGCGTCGAGCAGGTCTTCACCGAGGCGTACCGGGACACGGCCCTGCAGTTCGAGGGCGTCTTCAGCCGGCTGTTCCCGGGAGGGGAGGGGCGGCTGATCCTGACCGATCCCGACAACATGCTCACCACGGGTGTGGACGTGGAGGCCCGCCCTCCGGGCAAGAGGGTCAAGCGGCTGAGTCTGCTCTCCGGCGGCGAGCGGTCCCTGACCGCCGTGGCGTTGCTCGTGTCGATCTTCAAGGCACGGCCCAGCCCGTTCTATGTGATGGACGAGGTCGAGGCGGCGCTCGACGACACCAACCTCCAGCGGCTGATCGGGATCATGCGGGAGCTGCAGGAGGCCTCGCAGCTGATCGTGATCACGCACCAGAAGCGCACGATGGAGGTCGCCGACGCGCTGTACGGCGTCTCCATGCAGGGTGACGGTGTGTCGAAGGTCATCAGCCAGCGCCTCCGCTAGATGTGTGTAGCTCACACGGGTCTTGACCTGGGCCTTTCTCTTGAGTTCAAGTCTTGAACATTTGACGGCTTCTCTCTACCGAAAATTCACAACAGACCCCCCTGTTGACTTCGAAACTTGAAGGAATAGTCTCTGCAACGTTGCTTTTACCTTCAGGTGGTGGGTGGCGCCAAGTTATGTGCCACTTGTACGACCACTTGAAGGGCTCGCCCCCACCCCCGGCAGTGAGGCCGGTGGCCCGAGGAGTTACACGTGACCAGCACAGTGCCCCCGAACGCAGGCGCCCGAGCGGCTCATCCCGAGCATCTCGGCCATGTCATCTTCATCGCGGCGGCGGCCGCGATGGGCGGGTTCCTCTTCGGCTACGACAGTGCCGTGATCAACGGCGCCGTCGAAGCCATCCGAAGCCGGTACGACATCGGCTCGGCGGCGCTGGCCCAGGTCATCGCCATCGCACTGATCGGCTGCGCCATCGGCGCGGCGACCGCGGGACGCATCGCCGACCGCATCGGCCGCATCCGCTGCATGCAGATCTCCGCCGTCCTCTTCACCATCAGCGCCGTCGGCTCCGCGCTGCCCTTCTCCCTGTACGACCTGGCCTTCTGGCGGGTCATCGGCGGCTTCGCCATCGGCATGGCCTCCGTGATCGGCCCCGCCTACATCGCCGAGGTCGCCCCGCCCGCGTACCGCGGCCGCCTCGGGGCCTTCCAGCAGGCCGCGATCGTCATCGGCATCGCCATCTCGCAGCTGGTCAACTGGGGCATCCTGAACGCCGCCGACGGCAACCAGCGCGGCACGCTCGTGGGCCTGGAGGCCTGGCAGGTCATGCTCGGCGTGATGGTCATCCCGGCCGTCCTCTACGGCCTGCTCTCCTTCGCGATCCCCGAGTCGCCGCGCTTCCTGATCTCCGCGGGCCGGGACGAGCACGCCCGTCAGGTGCTCAAGGAGGTCGAGGGCGACAAGATCGACCTCGACGCCCGTGTCGCCGAGATCGAGCACGCCATGAAGAGCGAGCACAAGTCGACCTTCAAGGACCTGCTCGGTGGCAGCGTCTTCTTCAAGCCGATCGTCTGGGTCGGTATCGGTCTCTCGGTCTTCCAGCAGTTCGTCGGCATCAACGTCGCGTTCTACTACTCCTCGACGCTGTGGCAGTCGGTCGGCGTCGACCCGACGGAGTCGTTCTTCTATTCGTTCACGACGTCGATCGTCAACATCATCGGCACCGTGATCGCCATCATCTTCGTCGACCGCATCGGCCGCAGGCCGCTCGCCCTCATCGGTTCCGTGGGCATGGTCGTGGGTCTCGCCCTTGAAGCCTGGGCCTTCTCCTTCGACCTGGTGAACGGCAAGTTGCCGGCGGCCCAGGGCTGGGTCGCCCTGATCGCCGCCCACGTCTTCGTTCTCTTCTTCGCCCTCTCCTGGGGTGTCGTCGTCTGGGTCTTCCTCGGCGAGATGTTCCCGAACAGGATCCGCGCCGCCGCGCTCGGCGTCGCCGCCTCCGCGCAGTGGATCGCCAACTGGGCCATCACCGCGAGCTTCCCGTCCCTGGCCGACTGGAACCTCTCCGCGACCTACGTGATCTACACGGTCTTCGCCGCGCTCTCCATCCCCTTCGTGCTCAAGTACGTGAAGGAGACCAAGGGCAAGACCTTGGAAGAGATGGGCTAGGTCCCGTCGTACGGCCCCCGGAACTCGGGGAGACGGGCCACATCCCCGCCGCCCGTCTCCCCGTACTCATCAGAAGAAGACGTTCGGCCCCGGCTCGGCCTTCGAGGTCCTGAGCCGGGGCCGTTCGCCGTTCTCCGTCCCGTCAGTCCTTGAGGCGGGGCAGGACGTTCTCGCAGAACAGGTGCAGGCTGCGCCAGCCCTCATCGACGGGCATTCCGCCGGACAGTGGGTGCAGGACGTAGTTGTCGAGGCCCTGTGCCACGCACTCGTCGGGCGTGAGGATCCGGTAGACGCCCTCGGCGCGCAGTTCGTCCACCGTCGTGGCCGCCGACTTCACCGCCGAGCGGATGTCGCCGGACTGCCAGGAGGCGTACGTCCGTGCCTCGTGCAGGAAGTGCGTGCCGTACTCGGCCCAGGCCCGGTCCGGGTCCTCGGCGAGGTGCAGCAGCGGGGTCTCCGCAGACGGCATCATGGTCCAGCCCTCGGTGCCGTACTCGAGGAGCCGCTCCTTGTAGTACGCCTCCAGGTCGGGAAGGTGGGCGCTGGGGAAGAACGGCAGGCCCAGACGTGCCGCCCGGCGGGCCGCCGCCTTCGAGGAACCGCCGACCAGCAGCAGGGGATGCGGGTCCGAGAACGGCCGCGGAGTGACCCGTACGGTCCTGCCTCGGTACTCGAAATCCTCGCCGGTCCACGCCTTCAGGACCGTCTCCAGCAGCTCGTCCTGGAGTTTGCCGCGCCGCTTCCAGTCGACGTCGAAGAGGGCGTACTCCTCGGGCCGGTAGCCGATGCCCGCGACCGTGATGAGGCGTCCGCCGCTGAGCAGATCGAGTACGGCGATGTCCTCGGCGAGGCGCAGCGGATCGTGCAGCGGTCCGATGACCGCCGACACGGTGACCGCGATGTGCCGGGTCGCGCCGAACACCGCGCCCGCGAAGGCGAACGGCGACGGCAGCCAGTTGTTGGCCACGCCGTGGTGCTCCTCGGTCTGCACGGTGGTGATGCCGCGGTCGTCGGCGTACGCGGCCATCTCAACTGCCGCTTTGTAGCGGGCGCTCAACGACGCGGGGGTGGCGTCGGGCTCGACGAGGTTGAAACGTACGACGGTTACGGGCATGGGGAGTCCCCTTCGTGTGTGGAGGGGGACGGTAGCTGACGGTTCATCAGGTCGCCAGAGTGGCGGGTTCGGGTTCGCAGGGTGCGCGGCGTTCCGCGCGGAGGAAGCCCCCCTCTTTGGAGGAAGCTACAAAATCCCTTGCTCGGGAGGGGTTCTCCCTCCCGAGCAAGGGATGGCCGATACTGGGTGGCGTTATGGAAATCGTCATCCTTGCTGTAGTCATCGCCGTGGTCGTGATCGGCGCGCTCGGTGGGCTCGTCGTCGGCAGTCGTAAGCGGAAGCTGCCTCCGCCGCCCCCGGCCGCCCCCGACATCACCGCCCCCCCGGCCGAGCCGCATGTCGGCGACGAGGCCGCGACACCGCGCGACGAACCGCGCCGCACGATCGAGGAGGTGGATCTCCCGGGCCCCGGCCCCGACGCCTCGGCGCCGTCCCCCGTCGCTGTCGAGGAACCCCCGGCACCCCCCGCGATCGAGGTCCCGGAGCCCGCCGCGGGGCGCCTGGTGCGGTTGCGCGCCCGGCTCTCGCGCTCGCAGAGCGCGCTCGGCCAGGGCCTGCTCACGCTGCTCTCGCGCGAGCACCTCGACGAGGACACCTGGGAGGAGATCGAGGACACGCTGCTCACCGCCGATGTCGGTGTGCAGCCCACCCAGGAGCTGGTCGACCGGCTGCGGGAGCGCGTGAAGGTGCTCGGCACCCGTACGCCCGTCGAACTGCGCGCGCTGCTGCGCGAGGAGCTGCTCCAGCTGCTCGTCCCCGAGTTCGACCGAGAGGTCAAGACGGACTCGAACCTCGACACCCCGGGCATCGTGCTGGTCGTCGGGGTCAATGGCACCGGCAAGACCACCACGACGGGCAAGCTCGCGCGCGTGCTGGTCGCCGACGGCAAGCACGTCCTCCTGGGCGCCGCGGACACCTTCCGTGCCGCCGCCGCCGACCAGCTGCAGACCTGGGGTGAGCGTGTGGGCGCCCGCACCGTGCGCGGTCCCGAGGGCGGTGACCCCGCCTCGATCGCGTTCGACGCGGTCAAGGAGGGCATCGAGGAGGGCGCCGACGTCGTCCTCATCGACACCGCGGGCCGGCTGCACACCAAGACCGGGCTCATGGATGAGCTCGGCAAGGTCAAGCGTGTCGTCGAGAAGCACGCCCCGCTGGACGAGATCCTGCTCGTCCTCGACGCCACCACCGGGCAGAACGGCCTGGTCCAGGCCCGGGTCTTCGCCGAGGTCGTCAACATCACCGGCATCGTGCTCACCAAGCTCGACGGCACGGCCAAGGGCGGCATCGTGATCGCGGTGCAGCGCGAGCTGGGCGTGCCGGTCAAGCTGGTGGGACTGGGGGAGGGAGCGGACGATCTGGCGCCGTTCGAGCCGGAGGCGTTCGTGGATGCCCTTATCGGAGAGTAGGCGCACACCGAATTCAGGCAGAGTCACCAGGTGCTCGGAGAAGCGCCCGCCCCCAAGGTGCAGTGGGAGGCGGGCGCTCGGTCATGTGAGCCCGCGGTTCGCGAACGGCTACGCCCGCGACCGATGGGCCACGTAGGCCAGCGTCCCCAACAGCAGCCGTGCCTGCGGCGGTTTCGTCGCCGAGTCCAGGGCGGGGGAGCGCAGCCAGCGGACCGGGCCGAGCCCCGCGCGGTCGGAGGGCGGGGCCGTGATGTGCGTACCCGAGCCCAGGCCGTGCAGGTCGAGGGAGGCATCGTCCCAGCCCATTCGGTAGAGCAGCTCGGGCAGTTCGGGTGCGGAGCCGGGGGTGACGAAGAAGTGGGCGCGGCCGTCCGGGGTCGCCGTCACGGGTCCGAGGGGGAGCCCCATGCGTTCGAGTCGGACGAGGGCGCGGCGCCCGGCGGCCTCGGCGACCTCGATCACGTCGAACGCGCTGCCGACCGGCAGCATCATGGCGGCACCCGGGAAGTCGGCCCAGGCCTCGGTCACTTCGTCGAGCGTGGCGCCGGCCGGGATCGTCGGTGCGAAGTCGAGTGGGTGCGCACCCGGCGCGGGACAGTCGGCCCTGCCGCAGGAGCACGCGCCCGCGGCGGTCCGGGCGCCCGGGACCACGTCCCAGCCCCAGAGTCCGGTGAACTCCGCCACCGCGGTGCACTCCGACGAGCGGCCGCGGCGCCGTGAGCCGGGCCGGAGCTCGCGCGTGCCCCGACTACTGCCGATCGTGAAGCCCATGCCCCCTCCAACGGGTCCGATCCACCGGCGGTTACGTGTTGGAATGGGAACGTGACCCTGTGTTCCCGACTTCCCCTGTGTCGCCCGGTCCAGACGGCGCTCAGTGGTGCCCTGGGTAGTGCGCTCGGCATTGTGCGCCCCGGCGCACACCGCTCCGCCCACTCCCGGCCGTCCTATGTCAAGTGAATCGCGCGTGGGCGATGCGGAGTTCATTCGAAGGGGTGGCGAATGGTGGCGTTTCCAGGATCGCCATGGCTGGAGGCGTGATCGTAGGATTACTTTGAGTACACGAGTCCTGGGGACGTGTGCACTCGTGGGTATGCCAAGGGCAAGTCGACTTCCCGTTCGAAGGGTGAGAAGTACCGGACGGGCGGCCGTATTTACCGGCATTCTGATAGGGCTTGGCGCACGCAGCGTACAAGTGGTCTCAGGGATGGGGGCGTTCCAGTGGGCGGCAACGGCGGAGGCGGGACGACCGCGACCGGCACGGACAAGCGCCCCAACGAGCTGCTCGGCTCGTGGTTCGTGCGCAGCGGCTGGTCCAAGGGTGAGCTCGCACGTCAAGTGAACCGCAGGGCCCGCCAGTTGGGGGCCAGCCACATCTCCACGGACACCTCGCGGGTACGTCGCTGGCTGGACGGCGAGAACCCGCGCGAGCCGATCCCGCGGATCCTGTCCGAGCTGTTCTCCGAGCGGTTCGGCTGTGTCGTCGCCGTCGAGGACCTCGGCCTGCGCGCCGCCCACCAGTCACCGTCCGTGTCCGGCGTCGACCTGCCCTGGACGGGCCCGCAGACCGTGGCGCTGATCAGCGAGTACTCACGCAGCGACCTGATGCTGGCGCGGCGCGGCTTCCTCGGCAGCTCGCTCGCCCTCGCCGCGGGTCCGGCCCTCATCGAGCCCATGCAGCGCTGGCTCGTGCCCTCGTCCGCAGCGCTCCGCGAGGAGCCCGAGCCCGCCACCTCGGTGCGCCGCGGACAGCTCTCCAAGCCGGAGCTGGACCTCCTGGAATCCACCACGGTGATGTTCCGGCAGTGGGACGCCCAGTGCGGCGGCGGCCTGCGCCGCAAAGCGGTCGTCGGACAGCTGCACGAGGTGACGGACCTGCTCCAGGAGCCCCAGCCCGCCGCGACGAACCGGCGCCTGTTCAGGGTCGCCGCCGAACTGGCCGAGCTGGCGGGCTGGATGAGCTACGACGTGGGGCTCCAGCCCACCGCGCAGAAGTACTTCGTCCTCGCCCTGCACGCCGCCAAGGAAGCGGGCGACAAACCGCTCGGCTCGTACGTCCTCTCCAGCATGAGCCGCCAGATGATCCACTTGGGCCGGCCCGACGACGCACTGGAACTCATCCACCTCGCGCAGTACGGAAGCCGCGACTGCGCGAGCCCGCGCACCCAGGCCATGCTGTATGCGATGGAGGCGCGCGCGTACGCCAACATGGGCCAGCCCGGAAAGTGCAAGCGCGCCGTCCGGATGGCCGAGGACAGCTTCGCCGACGTGCACGATTGGGACGACCCGGACCCCGACTGGATCCGCTTCTTCTCCGAGGCCGAGCTGTACGGCGAGAACTCGCACTCCTACCGTGACCTCGCCTATGTCGCCGGACGCAGCCCCACCTACGCCTCCATGGCCGAGCCCCTGATGCAGCAGGCCGTCGACCTCTTCGCCAAGGACGCCGAACACCAGCGTTCGTACGCACTGAACCTGATCGGCATGGCCACCGTGCACCTCCTCCAGCGGGAGCCCGAGCAGAGCGCGGTCAGGGCCAAGCAGGCCATGTCGTACGCGAGGAAAGTGCGCTCGGAGCGCGTCAACACTCGTATCCGAAAGACAGTCGACACGGCGGCCCGGGACTTCGGGGATCTCGCCGAGGTCGTCGACCTCACCGACCAGCTCGCCGTCGACCTGCCTGAGACCGCGGAGGCGGTCTGACCGGGGCCGCGCAAGCGGCTACTCCCCAGTACCCCGGCCGTGGCCGGCCGTCCCGAACTGCCCGACTCGGCTCCCCCATGCCAGGTCATCGGACGGCCCGCCGCGGCCGGCCTGTCTCCCCCTCGGGGAAGGTTGCGCCACGATAACGATCGCTCGGTCCGGTCTCAGGCAGTTCATCGAGGCGTAACACGTGAGATGTCTTCGTCACTTCGGTGAAACATCGAGGGGTGCCGACCGAAACCGCGCTGCGCCAATCTCATGGCGCATAACCGGCCCACCCCTCACGCCCACTTCAGGCTTCGCCCGCACGGGGCCGTACCAACCGACGAGGAGACGCCGATGGCACCAGCCATCACCCTTGCCGCAGATGCACCCACGCTGTCTGCTGCCAACACAGGGTTCATGCTCATCTGTTCCGCCCTGGTGCTGATCATGACGCCCGGCCTGGCCTTCTTCTACGGAGGCATGGTCCGCGTAAAGAGCACCTTGAACATGCTGATGATGAGCTTCATCAGCATGGGCATAGTCACCATCCTGTGGGTGGTGTACGGCTTCTCCCTCGCCTTCGGTACGGACAAGGGCTCGCTCATCGGCTGGACCTCCGACTACGTCGGGTTCGGCGGTGTCGGCATCACGGACCTCTGGGACGGCTACACCATCCCGATCACGGTCTTCGCCGCGTTCCAGCTGATGTTCGCCATCATCACACCGGCTCTGATCAGCGGCGCTCTTGCGGACCGCGTGAAGTTCACCGCATGGTCCCTCTTCATCGCCCTGTGGGTCACGGTCGTGTACTTCCCGGTCGCGCACTGGGTGTGGGGCACCGGCGGCTGGGCGTTCGAACTCGGCGTGATCGACTTCGCGGGTGGTACGGCGGTTCACATCAACGCCGGTGCGGCGGCGCTCGGCGTGATCCTCGTCATCGGTAAGCGTGTGGGCTTCAAGAAGGACCCGATGCGCCCGCACAGCCTCCCGCTGGTCATGCTCGGCGCCGGTCTGCTGTGGTTCGGCTGGTTCGGATTCAACGCCGGTTCGTGGCTCGGCAACGACGACGGTGTCGGCGCGCTGATGTTCCTCAACACGCAGATCGCCACCGCCGCTGCGATGCTCGCCTGGCTCGCCTACGAGAAGATCCGGCACGGCGCGTTCACCACGCTGGGTGCCGCCTCCGGTGCGGTCGCCGGTCTGGTCGCGATCACCCCGTCCGGCGGTGCGGTCTCCCCGCTCGGCGCGATCGCCGTCGGCGCCATCGCCGGTGTGCTGTGCGCCATGGCCGTCGGCCTGAAGTACAAGTTCGGCTACGACGACTCGCTCGACGTCGTCGGTGTCCACCTCGTCGGCGGTGTCGCCGGCTCCCTGCTCATCGGCTTCTTCGCCTCCGGCAAGGGCCAGTCCGATGTCGAGGGCCTCTTCTACGGCGGCGGCCTGACCCAGTTCTGGAAGCAGTGCGCGGGCGTCGGCGCGGTCCTCGCCTACTCCCTCATCGCCTCCGCGATCCTCGCCTTCCTGATCGACAAGACGATCGGGATGCGGGTCAGCGAGGACGAGGAGGTCGCGGGCATCGACCAGGCCGAGCACGCCGAGACCGCATACGACTTCAGCGGCACCGGTGGTGGTGCGGGCTTCACCTCCACCCCGACCCCCGCTGCGGGCACGGCCAAGAAGGTGGACGCATGAAGCTCATCACCGCCGTCGTGAAGCCTCACCGGCTCGACGAGATCAAGGAGGCCCTGCAGGCCTTCGGAGTACACGGCCTGACGGTCACCGAGGCCAGCGGCTACGGTCGGCAGCGGGGACACACCGAGGTCTACCGTGGTGCCGAGTACACGGTCGACCTGGTCCCCAAGATCCGCATCGAGGTGCTGGCCGAGGACGACGACGCCGAAGGCCTGATCGACGTCATCGTCAAGGCGGCCCGCACCGGCAAGATCGGTGACGGCAAGGTCTGGTCGATCCCGGTCGAGACCGCCGTCCGGGTCAGGACCGGCGAGCGCGGCCCGGACGCGCTCTAAAGAGACAAAGAAAGACAGGAGTCGCTGGGTGACGAGTACGGACACGCGTTCCGAAGCAGAGGACTCGGGACCCAGCGGCTATGCGGCGGCCCGGCTGCGCCTCCTCCAGGGGGAGGCACAGTCCGGGCCGCCGCGTCGTGCAGCCCTGGCCGAACTCACCGACGACTGGCTCACCGGCCTCTTCGACGCCGGCGCCGAGGCGCTGCGCGGCGTCTCCCTCGTCGCCGTCGGCGGCTACGGCCGCGGCGAGCTCTCCCCGCGCAGCGACCTCGACCTGCTCCTCCTGCACGACGGCAGCGACTCCGGCGCCGTGGCCGCCCTGGCCGACCGCATCTGGTACCCCGTCTGGGACCTCGGCCTCGCCCTCGACCACTCCGTCCGTACGCCCACCGAGGCCCGTAAGACCGCAGCTGAGGACCTCAAGGTCCAGTTGGGCCTGCTCGACGCCCGGCATATCGCGGGCGACCTCGGCCTCACCGCCTCACTGCGTACGGCCGTCCTCGCCGACTGGCGCAACCAGGCGCCGAAACGTCTCCCCGAACTCCAGGAGCTCTGCGCCGAACGGGCCGAGCGCCAGGGCGAGTTGCAGTACCTGCTGGAGCCGGACCTGAAAGAGGCACGCGGCGGACTGCGCGATGCCACCGCCCTGCGCGCCGTAGCCGCCTCCTGGCTCGCGGACGCGCCCCGCGAAGGCCTCAGCGACGCACGAAGGCGCCTCCTGGACGTCCGCGACGCACTCCACCTCACCACCGGCCGCGCCACCGACCGCCTCGCCCTCCAGGAACAGGACCAGGTCGCCGCGGAACTCGGACTCCTCGACGCCGACACACTGCTGCGCCAGGTGTACGAGGCGGCGCGCGTCGTTTCGTATGCGAGCGATGTGACCTGGCGCGAAGTGGGGCGCGTACTGCGGTCGCGCGCCGTCCGTCCGCGCCTGCGCGCCATGCTCGGCGGTGGCGCCAAGCCCGCCACGGAACGCTCACCGCTCGCCGAGGGCGTGGTCGAGCAGGACGGCGAGGTGGTGCTCGCACGTGCCGCGCGCCCCGAGCGCGACCCCGTGCTCCCCTTGCGTGCGGCGGCCGCGGCGGCGCAGTCGGGACTTCCGCTCTCCCTGCACGCCGTACGGCGCATGGCGGCAACCGCGCGCCCGCTGCCCACGCCCTGGCCCGCCGAGGCGCGCGAACAGCTCGTCACACTCCTCGGCTCCGGCCGCCCGACCATCGAGGTCTGGGAGGCGCTGGAGGCGGAGGGCCTGATCACCAGACTGCTGCCCGACTGGGAGCGCGTGCGTTGCCGGCCGCAGCGCAACGCCGTCCACATCTGGACCGTCGACCGCCACCTCATCGAGACGGCCGTCCGCGCCTCCGAACTGGCCCGCCGCGTGGGCCGCCCCGACCTGCTCCTCGTCGCCTCCCTGCTGCACGACATCGGCAAGGGCTGGCCCGGCGACCACTCCGTGGCGGGCGAGATCATCGCCCGGGACGTGGCCGCCCGGATCGGCTTCGACCGCGCGGACGTGGCGGTGCTCGCCACCCTCGTACGCCACCATCTGCTGCTCATCGAGACCGCGACCCGGCGCGACCTGGAGGACCCGGCCACCGTCCGCTCGGTCGCCGAGGCGGTCGGCTCGCAGGGCACGCTCGAACTGCTGCACGCGCTCACCGAGGCGGACGCCCTGGCCACCGGGCCCGCCGCCTGGTCCTCCTGGCGCAGTTCCCTGGTCACCGACCTGGTGAAGCGGGTCTCGGCGTCGCTCTCCGGGGACGCCCCCGAGGAGCCCGAGGCAGCGGCCCCCACGGCCGAACAGGAACGGCTCTCGATCGAGTCGTTCCGCACGGGCGGCCCCGTACTCTCGCTGCGCGCACAGACCGAACCGGTCGACTCCGAGGCCGCCGGCACGTCCGCGCCGCACGACCCGGAGCCGCTGGGCGTGGAGCTCCTCATCGCCGTACCGGACCAGCCCGGTGTGCTCCCGGCCGTCGCGGGCGTCCTCGCCATGCACCGGCTGACCGTTCGCACGGCCGGACTGCGCGCCCTCGACCTGCCCGACGGCGTCGAAGGATCGGTCCTGCTGCTCAACTGGCGGGTCGCCGCCGAGTACGGCTCCCTGCCCCAGGCCGCCCGCCTGCGCGCCGACCTCGTACGCGCCCTGGACGGCTCCCTCGACATCGCGGCCCGGCTCGCCGAGCGGGACGCCGCCTACCCCCGGCGCCGGGGCACGATCGCGCCGCCGCCCCGGGTCACGGTCGCGCCCGCGGCATCACGTCATGCCACCGTCATCGAGGTCCGTGCCCATGACGCCCCCGGCCTGCTGCACCGCATCGGACGGGCGCTGGAGGAGGCGAACGTACGGGTGCGGAGCATGCATGTGTCGACGCTGGGCGCGAACGCCGTGGACGCCTTCTATGTGACGGGGGCGAAGGGCGCGCCCCTGCCGGGGGAAGAGGCGGCTTCGGTGGCCCGGGGGCTGGAAGAGATGCTGCGGGGGTGAGCGCGTGAGGGCGAGCCCGCGTACGGGGGATGCCTTCAGGGGCGTACGAACGCGGTGTGAGTCCGAATACGAGGGGTGCCTCCAACCTCGTACGAACGCGGTGTGAGTCCGAATACGGGGGTGCCCTCAGCCTCGTACCAACGCGGTGGAGTCCCTTCCGCGCGCGGCCAGATACCCTGGAGGGCGATTCCCATCGCCCCCGACCCCTGAGGACAGACGAGCGCCGTGTTCGATACTCTCTCCGATCGCCTCTCAGCGACGTTCAAGAACCTGCGGGGCAAGGGCCGGCTGTCCGAAGCTGACATCGACGCCACCGCACGCGAGATCCGTATCGCGCTCCTCGAAGCCGACGTCGCCCTGCCGGTCGTGCGGACCTTCATCAAGAACGTCAAGGAACGCGCTCTCGGCGCCGAGGTCTCCAAGGCGCTGAACCCGGCCCAGCAGGTCCTGAAGGTCGTGAACGAGGAACTCGTCACGATCCTCGGCGGCGAGACCCGCCGGCTCCGGTTCGCCAAGAACCCGCCCACCGTCATCATGCTGGCGGGTCTGCAGGGCGCCGGTAAGACCACGCTCGCGGGCAAGCTCGGCAAGTGGCTGAAGGACCAGGGCCACTCGCCGCTCCTTGTCGCCGCCGACCTCCAGCGTCCGAACGCCGTGACCCAGCTCAGCGTCGTCGCCGAGCGCGCGGGCGTCGCCGTCTACGCGCCCGAGCCGGGCAACGGCGTCGGTGACCCGGTCAAGGTCGCCAAGGACTCCATCGAGTTCGCCAAGCAGAAGGTCCACGACATCGTGATCGTGGACACCGCGGGCCGCCTGGGTATCGACCAGGAACTGATGCGGCAGGCCGCGGACATCAGGGATGCCGTCAGCCCGGACGAGATCCTCTTCGTCGTCGACGCGATGATCGGCCAGGACGCGGTCAACACCGCGGAGTCCTTCCGTGACGGTGTCGGCTTCGACGGTGTGGTGCTCTCCAAGCTCGACGGCGACGCCCGGGGCGGCGCGGCCCTCTCCATCGCGTCGGTCACCGGCAAGCCGATCATGTTCGCGTCGAACGGCGAGAAGCTCGACGACTTCGACGCGTTCCACCCGGACCGGATGGCCTCCCGAATCCTCGACATGGGTGACCTGCTCACCCTGATCGAGCAGGCGGAGAAGACGTTCAGCCAAGAAGAGGCCCAGGAGATGGCCTCGAAGCTGGCGTCCAAGAAGGGCCAGGACTTCACGCTCGACGACTTCCTCGCCCAGATGGAACAGGTCCGGAAGATGGGCAGCATCAGCAAGCTGCTCGGCATGCTCCCGGGCATGGGCCAGATCAAGGACCAGATCGCCAACCTCGACGAGCGCGATGTCGACCGCACGGCCGCGATCATCAAGTCGATGACCCCGGGCGAGCGCCACGAGCCGACGATCATCAACGGCTCGCGCCGCGCCCGTATCGCCAAGGGCTCCGGCGTCGACGTCAGCGCGGTCAAGGGCCTGGTCGAGCGCTTCTTCGAGGCACGCAAGATGATGTCCCGCATGGCCCAGGGCGGCGGAATGCCGGGCATGCCCGGGGTGCCGGGCATGGGTGGTGGTCCGGGCCGCACCAAGAAGAAGCAGAAGCAGGCCAAGGGCAAGCAGCGCTCCGGCAACCCGATGAAGCGCAAGCAGGAGGAGGCGGAGGCCGCGGCCCGCCGCGAGGCCGGTGCCCAGCCGGGCGGCGCCCTCGGACTGCCCCAGCAGGCGCCCCAGGACTTCGAGCTGCCGGACGAGTTCAAGAAGTTCATGGGCTGACGGTTCGTCGCGTGCGGGATTCTTTTCTCGTACGACACTGGGGGCGCCCCTTCTCTTAGGGGGCGCCCCCAGTGCGTTCTCTGCGGGTGCTGGCGCTCTTTTCCTGTCGTAACGTCCGGATATGAGCAACCCTGTGCCGCCACGCAAAACCCATGACCAGCCGTGGCGTACCGAGGGCACTCCGCCCGAGCCGACGCCGCCGCCTTCCGGCAGGAGGAAGATGCCCGGCGGCTGGGGCGGTCTGATCCTCACCGCCCTGGTCGTGTACCTGATCGCCAACCTGGTGCTGTCCTTCTTCAACGACGGTGACGAGCCGACGATCTCGTACACGGAGTTCAGCAAGCAGGTCGACGACGGCAACGTCACCAAGATCTACTCCACGGGCGACGCGATCCAGGGCCAGCTCAAGAACGCCCTGGACAACCCGGAGGGCGACGGGAAGTACACCAAGTTCAAGACCCAGCGGCCGTCCTTCGCGGACGACCAGCTCTGGGAGAACCTGGACAAGCACAACGTCACGGTGACCGCCGAGCCGGTGGTCCAGCAGCGCAGCTTCCTGTCCAACCTGCTGATCTCGCTCGCGCCGATGCTGCTGCTCGTCGTCCTGTGGATCTTCATCGCCCGGCGGATGAGAGCCGGCATGGGCGGCGCGGGCGGCATGCTCGGCCGCAAGGCACCGCCGAAACCGGTCGAGCTGCAGCCCGGCGCCCAGCGCACGACGTTCGCCGACGTGGCCGGGATCGACGAGGTCGAGGGCGAGCTGAACGACGTCGTGGACTTCCTCAAGAACCCCGACGAGTACCGGAAGATGGGCGCCAAGATGCCCCGTGGGGTGCTGCTGGCCGGCCCTCCCGGCACCGGCAA
The DNA here is from genome assembly GCF_042721055.1 of Streptomyces sp. NPDC058470. Taxonomy (NCBI): domain Bacteria; kingdom Bacillati; phylum Actinomycetota; class Actinomycetes; order Kitasatosporales; family Streptomycetaceae; genus Streptomyces; species Streptomyces sp. NPDC058470. Next base: position 103,095 of record NZ_JBHXMF010000010.1, on the reverse strand, counting down.
GACGCTGCTCGCGCGGGCGGTCGCGGGGGAGGCGGGTGTGCCGTTCTTCTCGGCCTCGGCGTCCGAGTTCATCGAGATGATCGTGGGCGTGGGCGCGTCCCGGGTCCGCGAACTGTTCGGGGAGGCCCGCAAGGTGGCCCCCTCCATCATCTTCATCGACGAGATCGACACGATCGGGCGGGCGCGGGCCGGCGGTTCGGGCATGGGCGGCCACGACGAGCGCGAGCAGACACTGAACCAGATCCTGACCGAGATGGACGGCTTCTCGGGCTCGGAGGGCGTCATCGTCATCGCGGCGACGAACCGCGCGGACATCCTGGACCCGGCGCTCACCCGCCCCGGCCGCTTCGACCGCGTCGTCAACGTCTCGCCACCCGACCGTGGCGGCCGCCAGGCCATCCTGGAGATCCACACCCGGGGGATTCCGCTGGCCCCGGACGTGGATCTGGCCCAGGTGGCCCGTTCGACCCCGGGCATGACCGGCGCCGATCTGGCCAACCTCGCCAACGAGGCCGCGCTCCTCGCCGTCAAGCGGAAGCAGGACCAGGTCACGCGGGCGGACCTCTCCGAAGCGCTCGAAAAGGTGCAACTGGGCGCCGAACGGCCCCTGGTGATGCCCGACGAGGAACGCCGCCGGACCGCCTATCACGAGAGCGGCCATGCTCTCCTCGGCATGCTCCAGCCCGGCGCCGACCCCGTCCGCAAGATCACCATCGTCCCGCGCGGGCGCGCTCTCGGCGTCACGCTCTCCACCCCGGACGCGGACCGGTACGCGTACACGGAGGAGTATCTGCGCGGTCGCATCATCGGCGCCCTGGGAGGCATGGCCGCCGAACACGTCGTCTACGGAGTCGTCACGACGGGTTCGGAGAACGACCTGGAGCAGGTCACGAACCTCGCGCGCGGCATGGTCGCCCGCTGGGGCATGAGTGAACGCGTGGGTCGGCTCTCCGCCCTCCCGAACGACGCCCAGCAGGCCTACGGTCTCTCCGCCGCCCCGGCGACCCTCGACTCGATCGACCACGAGATGCGCCGCATTGTCGACGAGTGCTACGAGGAGGCGTGCCAGAAGCTCCGCGATCACCGGGGGCAGCTGGACGCCCTGGCCGAGGCGTTGCTGGCGAACGAGACGCTGGAGGAGGCGGACGCGTACCGGATCGCGGGGGTGAAGCGGCTGGCTTAGGTGGTGGTTTTTCGCCCCCTCCGCCCCTGCCCGTCCCGTACCTGGGCGCTGCCCCCTGGACCCCCGCTCCTCAAACGCCGGAGGGGCTATCTCCAGCCCGTTCGGCGTTTGAGGACGAGCGCGTTCAGCGCGATGCGGGGCTCTGGGGGCGGCAGCCCCCAGGTACGGGACGGGTAGGGGCGGAGGGGGCGAAAAACGTCTGTCATCTCACCTTGTGCGGGCGATCAGGTAGCGGAAGACGTTCGGCATCCACACCGCTCCGTCCCGCCGCCGGTGGGGATGGAGCGCCTCCCGGAGCTCCTTGTCGACCTGCGCCTCGTCCGTCGCACCGACCGCCGCGTCGAACAGCCCGGTCGACAACAACCCCCGCACCGCGCTGTCCACATCGGCATACCCGAACGGACAGGCGACCCGCCCCGACCCGTCCGGCCTGAGCCCGGCCCGCTGGGCGACCTCCTCGAGGTCGTCACGACGGGCGGCCCGCCAACTGCCCGCCGCCCGCAGGGGGTCGGCCAGCTTGGTGGCGACCCGCAGCACGGACGAGGTGGCGCACCGTTCCGGCGGCCCCCACCCGGCGAGTACCACGGCCGTCCCCCGTTCGGCGAGCGGTGTCGCCGAGTCCAGGAGTTCGGCGAGTCCTTCGGAGTCGCCGGCCGCACACCCGATGGGCTCGAGGGCGGTGATCAGGTTGAACGGAGGTACCGCCGCGTCGGCCACGTCTTCGGGGACGCCGTCGACGAGGCGGGTGTCCGCACGCACGCGCGTGCCCCACGTCCGGGGCAGTAACCGCTCCCGCGCGAGGGCCACTCGTTGGGGGGAACCGAAGTCGACACCGGTGACCGCGGCGCCCCGCGAGGCCGCCATCAGAAGGGCGAGCCCGGAGCCACAGCGCAGGCCGAGCAGCCGCGTTCCGCTGCCCACTTCGAGTCGCTCATAGACGGCCTCATGGAGCGGCACCAGCATGCGCTCCTGGATCTCGGCCCAGTCACGCGCGCGTGCACACGGGTCCACCCGGGGCACCGGCCCCGCGTGAGGTAGGTCCTGCCGCACGAGCGTAGGTGTCATAGAAAGCGCCCCAATCCGCCGAGAGTTGCCGCTGCGCCCCGTTACCCCGACCCCCGTGACAGTGCGCCGCACTCCCCCGTATGCCAGGAAACTCCGCACTCGACGTGCCGTCCAGGGGTTGAGGCGCCCGGTTTGGGCGTCAAGGTGTGCGCTCGGTAAGAATTCACATCCCGGCAACGTGGGCCCGTACCATCGCGCCATGGCCAAGGCACCTGTTCTCACGCCCCAGGCGGACGATTTCCCGCGCTGGTACCAGGACCTGATCAACAAGGCCGAGCTGGCCGACAACGGTCCGGTGCGCGGAACCATGGTCATCCGACCGTACGGATACGCGCTGTGGGAGCGGATGCAGCAGGAGATGGACGCCCGTATCAAGGAAGCGGGTGCCCAGAACGCGTACTTCCCGCTCTTCATCCCGCAGTCGTACCTGACGAGGGAGGCCGAGCACGTCGAGGGCTTCGCCCCGGAGCTCGCGGTCGTCACGCACGGCGGCGGCAAGGAGCTGGAGGAGCCGATCGTCGTCCGCCCCACCTCCGAGACGATCATCAACGAATACTTCTCCAAGTGGGTGCAGAGCTACCGTGACCTGCCGCTGCTGATCAACCAGTGGGCGAACGTGGTCCGTTGGGAGATGCGCCCACGCGTGTTCCTCCGTACGACCGAGTTCCTGTGGCAGGAAGGGCACACCGCCCACGCCACGTACGAGGAGGCCAGGGACTACGCCGCGTACATCCACGAGAAGGTGTACGCCGACTTCATGGTCAACGTCCTCGGGATCGACGTCGTACTCGGGCGCAAGACGGCGAGCGAGCGGTTCGCCGGAGCCATCAACACCCTCACGCTCGAAGCGATGATGGCCGACGGCAAGGCCCTTCAGATGGGCACCAGTCACGAGCTCGGGCAGAACTTCGCGAAGGCCTTCCACACCCGGTTCCTGTCCAGGGACGGCCGGCAGGAGCTCGTCTGGCAGACCTCCTGGGGGTCGTCCACCCGCATGGTGGGCGGCCTGATCATGTCGCACGGTGATGACAACGGGTTGCGGGTGCCGCCACGGCTCGCCGCCGTGCAGGCCGTCGTCCTCGCGATCAAGGGCGACGATGCGGTTCTGGCCAAGGTCCGCGAAATCGGCGATCGGTTGAAGGCGGCAGGCGTGCGGGTGCACGTGGACGACCGCACGGACACGCCTTTCGGGCGCCGCGCCGTCGACTGGGAGCTCAAGGGAGTGCCTGTACGCATCGAGCTCGGACCCCGTGACCTGGAGAACGGCACCGTGATGCTGGTCCGTCGTATCCGCGGCGGCAAGGAGCCGGTGTCGATCGACAGCCTCGCCGCCCTGCTTCCCGCCGTCCTCGAAGAGGACCAGGCGTTGCTTCTCGAGCAGTCGCGCGCGCGGCGTGAGTCCCGGACGGCGGAGGTGTCGACGGTCGAGGAGGCCGTCGAGGCGGCGGTGGCCGGCGGCTGGGCGCGCATTCCGTGGGCCGACCTCGGCGAAGAGGGCGAGGCCAGACTGGCCGAACACTCCGTGACCGTACGGTGTCTGATCGCTGCGGACGGGTCGGTGCCCGACTCCGACGATTCACCCGGTAACGTCGCAGTCGTGGCGCGCGCGTACTAGGTTTGCCCAACTGCGACCGAAACGCCTCTTGCGCATCTGATGACCACAGGTGCCCCGTGGCGCGGACCTCGTCTACGCGCAGGGGCGTACGGGTGTCTACGTACCGGCTAGGTATGAACTGTGAGGCTTCTCCGCAGATCAGCGCACCCGCCCTCGTCCGGACGCATCAGCGGCAACTGACGGGTACGTGCAAATTATTTGAGATGCCCCGGAATAGGAACACGGCGGTACCCCCGCTCGTTGTCATTACGTGAGCACGACACAGACACCACCTGTTCTCGCCGCAGAGCTGGCAGAGGCGTGGGCCGAGATTCAGCGGTACCACCCCGAGTTGCCGGACCTTGCCGCGCCAGAGTCCCTGATCGGGGAGTCGTCGTCCGCCTGCGGGCACGAGCTCTCCTTCGAGCGACTGCTTCATGAGGCAGTCCATGGCATCGCAGCCGCGCGCGGAGTCCGCGACACCTCGCGCGCCGGCCGCTACCACAACCGCAGATTCCTCGCGATCGCCGAGGAGTTGGGCCTGGACCACCCGGAGGAGCCACACCCCAGCAGTGGCTTCTCGCTGGTCATGCTCAACCCCGAGGCGAAACGACGCTACCGCCCGACCATCGAGCGGCTGCAGCGCTCCCTCAAGGCGCACACCGTCGCGACCGCCGCGGACACGGCCCGCAGTTTCCGGGGCCCGGCCGCCAGACACGGCTCCTCCGGAGGAGGCGTGCGAGTGAAGGCGGTGTGCGACTGCGGCCGCAACGTACGAGTCGTTCCGTCGGTGCTGGCACAGGCGCCGATCGTGTGCGGGGGGTGCGGCAAACCGTTCCGAATCCCTGAGGTGGTCGGCGCGGCGGCCGGCTGAGGCGGTATCCCGTTAGGCGCCGGGTGCGCGGTGGGCCCGGTGGGTTTCAGTCGGTTTCGACGGTGAGCGGCGGCACCTCGTGGGTGCCGGAACACACGGTCGTGATCCGGCTCGTCCCGGCGCCGGGAGCCGTCGTGCCCAGGTAAGGACGTCACCGGGGTCCGGTCGCCCGCCAGGGTGTGGCAGAATGGCCAGCTGTACTCGACAGCCGCATAGGACCCCTCTCTCCTCCGGCTGACGCGTCCATCGGGCACTCGGGTACCGCAACCCCACGCGGCCATCTCGCCGTGCCCAACCACGTCAAGACCAGGAGAGACCACTCCCGTGGCAGTCAAGATCAAGCTGAAGCGTCTGGGCAAGATCCGTTCGCCTCACTACCGCATCGTCGTCGCCGACTCCCGTACCCGCCGTGACGGCAGGGCCATCGAGGAGATCGGCCTGTACCACCCGGTGCAGAACCCCTCGCGCATCGAGGTCGACACCGAGCGTGCGCAGTACTGGCTGGGTGTCGGCGCGCAGCCGACCGAGCCGGTTCTCGCCATCCTCAAGCTGACCGGCGACTGGCAGAAGTACAAGGGCCTGCCCGCCCCGGCTCCGCTGCTCGTGGCCGAGCCGAAGGCCGCGCGCCCGCTGTTCGAAGCCCTCGGTGGCGAAGAGGCGGGCAAGGGTGAGGCCATCACCCAGAAGAAGAAGGCTGAGAAGAAGGACGAGGCTCCGGCCGCGTCCGAGTCGACCGAGGCCTGAGCATGCTCGAGGAGGCTCTCGAGCACCTCGTGAAGGGCATTGTCGACAACCCCGACGATGTGCAGGTCGCCTCGCGTGACCTGCGCCGTGGGCGCGTTCTCGAGGTCCGGGTCCACCCCGACGACCTCGGCAAGGTGATCGGCCGCAACGGCCGCACCGCACGCGCTCTGCGTACCGTCGTGGGTGCTATCGGCGGCCGCGGTGTCCGCGTCGACCTTGTCGACGTGGATCACGTTCGCTGACGTACACGCAGCACCGGCTCGGGCCGGGGAGGGCCTTTCGGGCCGTCCCCGGCCCGTAGTCGTACTGACAGGAGATCAAGCACAGTGCAGCTGGTAGTCGCTCGCGTCGGCCGTGCCCATGGCATCAAGGGCGAGGTCACCGTGGAGGTACGTACGGACGAGCCGGAACTCAGGCTCGGGCCCGGTGCCGTCCTGCTCACCGACCCGGCCTCCGCCGGACCGCTGACCATCGAGACGGGTCGCGTCCACAGCGGCCGTCTCCTGCTGCGCTTCGAAGGCGTCCGCGACCGGACCGCCGCCGAGGCGCTGCGCAACACCCTGCTCATCGCCGAGGTCGACCCCGACGACAAGCCCGAGGACCCGGACGAGTACTACGACCACCAGCTGATGGACCTGGACGTGGTCACGCTCGACGGCACCGAGGTCGGGCGGATCACCGAGATCTCCCATCTGCCGTCACAGGACCTCTTCGTGGTCGAGCGGCCGGACGGGACCGAGGTGCTGATCCCGTTCGTCGAGGCGATCGTCACCGAGATCGACCTGGAGGAGCAGCGGGCGGTCATCGACCCGCCGCCGGGGCTCATCGACGACCAGGCCGCCAGCGACGAAGTCGCTGATGGAAACAGCGCCGCCTCGTCGGAGGACGAGAACGGATGAGGCTCGACGTCGTCACGATCTTCCCCGAGTACCTGGAGCCCCTGAACGTCTCGCTGGTCGGCAAGGCACGCGCGCGTGGACAGCTGAAAGTGCACGTGCATGATCTTCGGGAGTGGGCGTACGACCGCCACAACACGGTCGACGACACCCCCTACGGCGGCGGCCCCGGCATGGTCATGAAGACCGATCCCTGGGGCGACGCCCTGGACTCCGTGCTCGCTGAGGGCTACGAGACGGGCTCGCACGGGCCCGTGCTGGTCGTGCCCACCCCCAGTGGACGCCCCTTCACCCAGGAGCTCGCCGTCGAGCTCTCCGAGCGCCCCTGGCTCGTCTTCACGCCCGCCCGCTACGAGGGCATCGACCGCCGGGTCGTCGACGAGTACGCGACGCGGATGCCCGTCTACGAGGTGTCCATCGGGGACTACGTACTGGCCGGCGGTGAAGCGGCCGTACTCGTCGTCACGGAGGCCGTGGCCCGGCTGCTGCCGGGTGTCCTCGGCAACGCGGAGTCGCACCGGGACGACTCCTTCGCGCCCGGGGCCATGGCCGACCTTCTGGAGGGGCCGATCTACACCAAGCCTCCTCAGTGGCGCGGCCGCGGGATCCCCGAGGTGCTCCTCAGCGGTCACCACAGGAAGATCGCCCGCTGGCGCCGGGACGAGGCGCTGCGGCGTACGACCGCCAACCGGCCCGACCTCATCGAGCGCTGCGATCCCTCGGCCTTCGACAAGAAGGACCGCGAAATGCTCTCGATCCTGGGCTGGGAGCCCGGGCCCGAGGGCCGATTTTGGCGCAGGCCAGAGGCCGTGGAACAATAGGGGGCTGTTGTGCGTCGTCCGGCGTGCGCCCCTGCCACAGGGGGACATGACGCCCGCCCCGGCGGAGACAGCACCTCTTTTGGAAACGACTTCCGTTGATGACCTGTGGCATCAGCGAAGAAAGCAGACAAAATGGCTCACTTGCTCGACTCCGTCGACAGCGCGTCGCTGCGCACCGACATCCCGGCCTTCCGTCCGGGTGACACCGTCAACGTCCACGTCCGCGTCATCGAGGGCAACCGCTCCCGTGTGCAGCAGTTCAAGGGCGTAGTCATCCGCCGTCAGGGCGCCGGTGTCCGTGAGACCTTCACGGTTCGCAAGGTCTCCTTCTCCGTGGGCGTGGAGCGCACCTTCCCGGTGCACACCCCGATCGTCGAGAAGATCGAGCTCGTCTCCCGCGGTGCCGTGCGTCGCGCCAAGCTGTACTACCTGCGCGACCTGCGCGGCAAGGCCGCGAAGATCAAGGAGAAGCGCGACAACTGAGCTCGCGGGAGTGTTCATATCGGGGCCGGATAGCATCTGGCTCCGATGAACACCGAAGCACAGCACACGGAGCGCGACCGCTCCTCCCGTCCTGGTGTGTCCGAGGAGATCTCGGACACAGAGGGACCGGAGGGACGGTCGCGTTTCGCTTTGGTGGCCCGTGTCGCGGACTGGCTCCCAGGTGGGCGGATCACTCTCACCGCGCTGGCCTGCCTGCTCTTTCTGCTCCTTTTCAGCACCTTTGTGATGCAGCCCTTCCAGATTCCCAGCGGCTCCATGGAGCTCGGATTGAGGGTTGGCGACCGCGTTCTCGTAAATAAGTTGGCGTACCGTTTCGGTGCCGAGCCGCAGCGGGGTGACGTCGTTGTGTTCGACGGAACCGGGTACTTCGGAAACGCCGACTACATCAAGCGCGTTGTCGGTGTGGGGGGAGACCATGTGGTCTGCTGCGACAAGGAGGGGAGGGTCGAGGTGAACGGCCGGTCGGTCGACGAGTCGACGTTTCTGTACCCGGGGGACAGTCCGTCCGACGTGCCCTTCGACGTCGTCGTGCCCGACGGAACCCTCTTCCTCCTCGGCGACCATCGCAGCAACTCCCGCGATTCCCGCGACCATCTGGGGTCACCGGGAGGCGGCATGATCCCCGTCGGTGACGTCATCGGCAGAGCGGACTGGATCGCCTGGCCCGCGGACCACTGGACCCGGCTGACGCGTCCCGGTGCCTACGCGCGCGTGCCCGCCGCGGACGGTGCCCATGGGTAACCGCGGTAAGCAGCGCGGAGTTTCCAGCCATCCGGCCGACAACCTGCTGCCGACCGGGACCCGGCGCGCGTCCGGTGGAGCGGCCCGCCCCAGCCGTGTCGAGCGGCGCAAGCTGGCTCGCAAGATCAAGCGGCGCAGGCGGCGTTCCTCGGTCAAGGAGATACCCCTCCTCGTCGGCGTCGCGGTGCTCATAGCCCTGGTCCTGAAGACCTTCCTGGTCCAGGCGTTCGTGATCCCGTCGGGCTCCATGGAGAACACGATCCAGATCGGCGACCGGGTTCTGGTCGACAAGTTCACCCCGTGGTTCGGCTCCAAGCCCCAGCGCGGCGACGTCGTCGTCTTCCAGGACCCGGGCGGCTGGCTCACCGCGGAGGAGACCAAGAAGGCGGACGACCCCGTCGTCGTCAAGCAGCTCAAGCAAGGGCTCACCTTCATCGGTCTGCTGCCGTCCGACAACGAGCAGGACCTCATCAAGCGGGTCGTCGGGGTCGGCGGCGACACGGTCAAGTGCTGTGACGCGCAAGGGCGGGTGACCGTCAACGGATCGCCGCTGAGTGAGCCGTACATCCTCGCCGGCGACAAACCCTCCGACTTCGCGTTCGAGGTGAAGGTGCCCGAGGGGCGCCTGTGGGTCATGGGCGATCACCGGTCCAACTCCGCGGACTCCCGTTACCACCGCACCGACCAGTACGGCGGCACCGTCTCCGAGGACTCCATCGTCGGCCGGGCCATGATCATCGCCTGGCCCATCGGGCACTGGACACGCCTGGAGGAGCCGGGGACCTACGCCTCGGTGGCCGACGGGCCCGGAGATGCGAACTCCGCTCTTCTCACGTCGCATAGGGTGGCCCCTGCGGATCTAGACGGATTGATCCCGCTCCCGAGCCCTGCGGAACTCCCGCTCGTTATGGGAGTGGTGGGCCTGCGACGAATCCGACGCGGGCTGCGGCACGGAGTGAGGAGTGGATGTGGGGGATGTGGCGGTCGGCGCACGGTCCGGACACGAAGGTCCCGAAGGGCGGCCCGAGCGGCCCGACGACTCGGCTGCCCCGGCTGTAGACGCCGAAATCTCCGAGAGCGGGTCCGTGGACGACAACGCGGAGCAGGAGCGCGCGGAGCAGGACGAGCAGGCGAGGAAACAGAAGCAGCGCTCCTTCTGGAAGGAGCTGCCGATCCTGATCGGCATCGCCCTGGTGCTCGCGCTGCTCATCAAGACCTTCCTGGTCCAGGCGTTCTCGATCCCCTCGGACTCGATGCAGAACACCCTCCAGCAGGGTGACCGCGTTCTCGTCGACAAGCTGACCCCGTGGTTCGGTTCCGAGCCGGAGCGTGGCGAGGTCGTCGTCTTCCACGATCCCGACGCCTGGCTGGCCGGCGAGCCCGCGGCCAACCCGAACGCCCTGCAGACGGTTCTCAGCTGGATCGGTCTCATGCCGTCCGCCGAGGAGAAGGACCTCATCAAGCGGGTCATCGGGGTCGGCGGCGACACCATCGAGTGCAAGGGCACCGGACCGCTGACGGTCAACGGCAAAGCGTTGAACGAGCCGTACGTGTACCCCGGGAACACCCCGTGCAGTGTCGATGAGGAGGGCGGCCAGTTCAAGGTCACCGTTCCCACCGGCAAAATCTGGGTAATGGGCGACCACCGTCAGAACTCACGGGACTCGCGCTACAACCAGACGGACAAGAACCACGGCATGGTCCCGGTGAACGAGGTCGTCGGGCGCGCCATCGTGAGGGCGTGGCCCATCAACCGCTGGGGCACCCTCCCGGTTCCGGACACCTTCGACCAGTCCGGCATCAACACCAAGGCGGCGGCCGCCATCACCTCGCCGGGCGCCGTGGCGCTCGTAGGGGCTGTGCCGCTGGTCGTGGCGCGGCGCCGGCGCAAGGCGTCGCAGTAGCGCACAGGAGTTCCTCCTGGGGCCGGTGTGCTCGGATTCGTCCGGGCGCACCGGCCCTGCCGTTTGTACGGGGGTCCTGCGCGCCGTGAGGAGTCGGTGGGGCCCGTGTGCGTGATCCGGACCATGGGCTGACCTCCGCCCGTACCCCCGGGTAAGGTGCCGATCCATGGGTGGCGAGAGCTCGACAGGTACGGCCGCGCGTGGCGGCACACGCAATACCTCGGCAGGTGGCCGGACCGGAGAGGTGCTGTCCGGGGTCGCTGTCGCGCTGGGCCTTGTGCTGTTCCTCGGCGGGTTCATCTGGGGGGCGGTGGTCTACCGGCCGTACACCGTGCCCACGAGGTCGATGACGCCGACGATCGACGCGGGGGATCACGTGCTGGCACAACGCGTCGACGGCGCGGACATCCGGCGCGGCGATGTCGTCGTCTTCAAAGAGGCCAGCTGGGGCGACGTGCCGATGGTCAAGCGCGTGGTCGCCGTCGGCGGCGACGAGGTCGCCTGCTGCACGGACGGGAAGCTGACCGTCAACGGGAAGCAGATCGAGGAACCGTATCTCCCCAAGGGCTCTGCGGCCGAGGTCACGAGCATCCCGACCGTGAAGGTTCCGGACGGCAACCTGTTCCTGCTCGGTGACGAGCGCAGCGGCTCCCTGGACTCCACCGCCCATCTGACCGACGCCGCCAGCGGAACCGTGCCGCGCAGCGCCGTCGAGGGGCGGGTCGACGCCGTGGCCTGGCCCATGAACGGCATGCTCGCGCGACCGACCGGCTTCGAGACACTGGGCGGCCTCTCCGAGCCGGGACCGCTGCGCCTGATCGTCGGTGCGGTGGTGGCAGGCGCGGTGCTGGTCCTGGGTGGTGCCGCGTACGGTCCGCTCGCCAAGAAGCGCGCGGCTCGGCGCGGCCGGGCTCGGACGGAGCTCGCCGGTGTCCGCTGAGGTGTCGTACGGCGGGGGTCCGCACGACGAGGGGACCGCGGCCCCCGACGAGTACGCGGGCGGACTGCGCCGGGTCGCCCGGGTGGTGCTGCTCGACCCCGACGAGCGGATTCTGCTGCTCCATGGGCATGAGCCGGACGACCCCTCGGACGACTGGTGGTTCACGCCCGGCGGCGGCCTGGAGGGTGACGAGACACGCGCGGAGGCCGCACTGCGGGAGCTCGCGGAGGAGACCGGAATCACCGAGGTCGAGCTGGGCCCGGTGCTGTGGCGGCGGAAGTGCTCCTTCCCGTTCGCGGGGCGCCGCTGGGACCAGGACGAGTGGTACTACCTGGCCCGTACGGCCGCTACGGCCCACACGACGCCGGTTGCCACCGGGCTGACGGAGCTGGAACGGCGCAGTGTCGCCGGAGCGCGTTGGTGGACGTGCCAGGAACTTAACCAGGCACATGAGACGGTGTATCCGACCAGACTCGCCGAGCTGCTGCGCAGGGTGCTCGACGAGGGTCCCCCGGCCACACCCGAGGTCCTCGACACCGAAATCGTCTAGGGGCTCCCGGGGCTGGCGCACAATAGGGGGACGCACGGCTGAAGGGGAACATGCCATGAGCGCCGAGGACCTCGAGAAGTACGAGACCGAGATGGAGCTGAAGCTCTATCGGGAGTATCGCGATGTCGTCGGTCTGTTCAAATATGTGATCGAGACCGAACGGCGCTTCTACCTCACCAATGACTACGAGATGCAGGTGCACTCGGTCCAGGGCGAGGTGTTTTTCGAGGTATCCATGGCGGATGCCTGGGTGTGGGACATGTACAGGCCCGCTCGCTTCGTGAAGCAGGTAAGGGTACTCACGTTCAAGGACGTGAATATCGAGGAGCTGAACAAGAGCGATCTGGAGCTGCCGGGCGGTTGATGACGCGGGGTGGCTGCTCGTCGGGCGTCCGTTCGTGGGGCGGGCGCCCGCTCGTGTGGGTGACGGAGTTTTCCACAGTCGGCCGTCCGTCCACCAAGATCCAATAGCGAGCTGAAGTGGCCGCAATGTTGGCGCCGGAGGTGGTGCCGACATGAACACACGCAACGCACAACGCAGCGCACTCGGCAGGTACGGCGAGGATCTGGCCGCACGGCGGCTGACCGAGACCGGGATGACGGTCCTGGCGCGCAACTGGCGCGCCGGCAGGACCGGCGAGATCGACATCGTGGCCCGCGACGGCGACGCACTGGTCGTCTGCGAGGTCAAGACCCGCAAGGCGGGGGCCTTCGAGCACCCGATGGCGGCCGTCACGACGGCCAAGGCGCAACGCCTGCGGAGCCTGGCCGAACGCTGGCTACAGGAACACGGCGGAGCCCCACCGGGCGGCGTCCGCATCGATCTGATCGGCGTCGTCCTTCCCGACCGCGGTGCGCCCGTGGTCGAGCATGCGCGGGGGGTGGCCTGATGGGGTTCGCGCGTACGTGCTCAGTGGCTCTGGTCGGTGTCGAGGGCGTCGTCGTGGAGGTCCAGGCGGACCTGGAACCCGGCGTCGCGGCGTTCACCCTGGTGGGGCTGCCGGACAAGAGCCTGACGGAGAGCAAGGACCGGGTCCGGGCGGCCGTGGTGAATTCCGGGGCCCCGTGGCCGCAGAAGAAGCTGACGGTGGGGCTGAGCCCGGCGTCGGTGCCCAAGAGCGGCAGCGGGTTTGATCTTGCTGTGGCGTCGGCGGTGCTCGGGGCTTCCGAGCGGATCGACCCACGCGTGCTCTCCGACATCGTGATGATCGGGGAGCTCGGCCTGGACGGGCGGGTCCGGCCGGTACGCGGAGTCCTGCCGGCGGTCCTGGCCGCCGCGAATGCGGGATACGAACAGATCGTGGTGCCGGAGTGCGCGGCAGCAGAAGCCTCATTGGTGCCGGGGATCTCCGTACTTGGCGTCCGCAGCCTGCGCCAGCTGATCGCCGTGCTCACGGACGAACCGGTGCCCGAGGAGGATCCGGACGAGCAGGGGCGGCCGGATCCGCTGCTGGCCGGACTGCGGATGCCGGGCACGGGCGAGGCGACCGGCCTGTGCGGCATGACTGTGCCGGAACACGACCAGGGACACGACCTTGCCGACGTCGTCGGCCAGATGTCGGCGCGCACCGCCATGGAGGTCGCGGCCGCCGGAGGTCACCACGTCATTCTCCAAGGGCCGCCCGGCGCGGGCAAGACCATGCTCGCCGAGCGGATGCCTTCCCTCCTGCCTCGCCTCAGCAGGCAGGAATCCCTGGAGGTGACGGCGATCCACTCGGTGGCGGGACTACTGCCACCGGGCAAGCCGATGGTGGAGATCCCGCCGTACTGCGCGCCACACCACTCGGCGACGATGCAGTCCCTCGTCGGTGGCGGCAAGGGCCTCGCCCGACCCGGCGCGGTGTCTCTTTCGCACAGGGGTGTTCTTTTTCTGGATGAAGCACCCGAGTTCAGCGGTTTTGTTCTCGACGCCCTGCGGCAGCCCTTGGAAGCGGGGCATGTCGTGATCGCGCGCAGCGCCGGTGTCGTGCGGTTTCCGGCGAAGTTCCTGATGGTCCTCGCGGCCAACCCCTGCCCCTGCGGGCGGTTCAGCGTGGCGAACGACATCTGCGAGTGCCCGCCCTCCTCCGTCCGCCGGTACCAGTCCAGGCTCTCCGGCCCGCTGATCGACCGGATCGATCTGCGGGTCGAGGTCGAGCCGGTCACCCGGTCCGAACTGACGGCGGCCGGCGCGCTGGGCGAGTCGACACGGACGGTGGCCGACCGGGTGAGTGCCGCTCGCGAGCGTTCCGGCGCGCGGCTGACCGGCACTCCGTGGCACACGAACAGCGAGATGCCGGGGCGTGAACTGCGCAGCCGCTGGCAGGCACTGCCCGGAGCGATGGACGAGGCCGAGCGTGGACTGGAGCGAGGTGTGCTGACCGCACGCGGTCTGGACCGTGTTCTCCGGGTCGCCTGGACCGTGGCCGACCTCGCGGGCCACGATCGACCCGACGCCGGGGACGTGGCCCTGGCCCTGCAACTGCGCACCGGGGTCCCCCGCGGGGTGCCGATGATGATCGGCTCACGGTGATGACGTACGACGAACGTATGGCCCGCGTCGCCCTCGCGCGGGTCTTCGAACCCGGCGACGAGCTCGGCGGGCGGTGGCTGCGGGAGCTCGGAGCGGTGGAGGTGGTGCGGCGGCTCGTGGAGGGACGGGAGCCGCCGCCCGGGGCGAGCGCGCAGCGCTGGGAGGGGCTGCGGGGGCGGGTCGCGCGGATGCAGCCCGAGCGGGACCTGGCCCAGGCGCAGGATGCAGGCGCGAGATTCATCTGCCCCGGAGAGCCACAGTGGCCCGTGCAGCTCGACGATCTGGGCGACGCCAGGCCCACGGGACTCTGGGTCCGAGGGCAGCCCAGTCTACGGATATGGGCACTGCGCTCCGTCGCCGTCGTCGGAGCCCGGGCGTGCACCGAGTACGGCGCACATATGGCGGCCACGCTGGGCGCGGGGCTCGCGGAGCGGGGCTGGGTGGTGGTGTCGGGCGGCGCGTACGGCGTGGACGGCGCCGCACATCGAGGTGCCCTCGGGGCGGGCGGCGCCACCGTCGCGGTGCTGGCCTGCGGCGTCGACAAGCCCTACCCGCGCGGGCACACCGAGTTGATCACCAGAATCGCCGAACAGGGGCTGGTGGTGGGGGAGTTGCCGCCCGGGGATCACCCCACGCCGAGCAGGTGTGTTAACTGCACCTTCTCTGGCTCGTTAGGCGGGGTGATCCCCAGTCCTAAGGAGAGCCGTGCAAGACCTCCACCGTGAGCTGATCGAGGGACGAGTCACCGTGCCCCGCGTTGGCTCCGTCGTCGAGTTGATGACCACGCACCCCAGGCATGCCGTCCTCGATGCCTCCGGCGTTGCCGCCGAGCCCGTGGTGCCGTATCTGCGGAATCTCGCACTTGATGACAACCGGCCGCTGACCGGCCGGAGTTACGCCTACGACATGCTGCGCTGGTTCCGGCTGCTGTGGTTTCTCGGGGTGCCGTGGGACCGTGCAACCGAGGCTGAAGCGTCCGCACTGGTGGGTTGGCTTCGAATCGCCGAGAACCCGCAGCGCCGCCGCAGGAATCGGAATGCTCCGGCGCCCGGCTCGGTCAACCCCCGGACCGGCAAGCGGTACCTCAAGGCCGGCTACGCACCGACGACGATCAACCACAACCTCACGGTGGTCTCTGGCTTCTATGCCTTCCACCAGCACCACAATCGCGGTCCACTGGTGAATCCGGTCCCGGAATCGGCCGCGGCCCGCCGGGCCCTGGGACACCTTGATCCCGATGCCGCCGCTCCACCGTTCCGACGGGCCCGCTTGCGTCAGCGGGTCCGGCAGACCGACCCACGAGCGATCCCGGACGCGATGTGGGACGAGCTCTTCGCGGCCATGACGCACGACCGGGACCGGGCCGCCGTCCTGCTCTACGTCTCCAGCGGCTCCCGGGCCAGCGAACTACTGGGGGTAACTCCCGGTGACATCGATTGGGCTGGCCAGTTGATCTACGTGGTGACCAAGGGCACCGACGACCGCGAACCGGTCCCGGTCAGCCCGCAGGCTCTGGTCATTCTGGCCGCTTATCTCGACCAGGCAGGCCTGCCTCCGGTCCACGAGCCGGTCTTCCGAACTCGCCGGGGCCCCGACAAGTCACTGAGTTACTGGGCGATGCGGCGGATCATCCAGCGCGCGAACGACAAGCTCAAGACGAATTGGACCCTGCACGACCTGCGGCACACAGCCGCGGACCGGATGGCCAATGATCCGAGCCTCAATCTTGCCCAGGTCCGCGCGATCATGCGGCACGTCGATCTGGCGACCACTAGCCGCTACCTCAACGCCCGTGTTGAGGACCTCTTCGACGCTTTGCAGGCGCACTACAACCGGCCTCGCATCGAACGGCGTTTCGCGCCTGGCTACGACCCTGACGACTTCAAGGCGGTATTCGGTGGTTAATCGGACGACTGTCGAGACCTACACCGTCCGCAGCCGACGGCTGAACTACAGCGAGACGAACAGGCCGCAGCCACCGACGAGATTCATTCGCGCCGAGGACCAAGCAGCGCCAGCCCCGCGTCCCGAGCATCCGCCAGTACCGTTCGGGGATCTGTCGGCGGCCTCCATCGAGGACCTGTGCCAGTTGGCCACGGAGATCCTCCGCGGGCAGACGAAGTCGAGAGGGGAGAAGCGTCGGAAGGGAATCCGCCTGCTGTTCGGCCACCTGGGGGTCCTGCCCGGGGACACGTGGCAGGAGCGTTGGGAAGCCAGTGGCTTCAACGACGAGAACGCTCCCTCGGTCAGCACCCTGGCCAGGCCGGAAGTTCGCTATGACAGCAGCAATCTGAGCTCCGCGCTGAAGATGGCGTTCGGCCTGCGGGTGATCCAGCCGTCGCTGTCGGGCTTCAGAGCGAACAGGTTCGGGGACTATGCGGAGCCGTTCCGAGAACTCCAGCGGGACTCGAAACTCGACGACTTCTTCGCCGCGGTCGACTCCCAGCCCGAGATGAGTCCCCTGAACCGGCTACGGGTGAAGTTCGACGTGACTTGCGCACTGACCACGCAGGGCATTGCCCTCAGGGACCTGACGCCGTCGGCGCTCCTGCACTACTCGCTGGAGAACAAGCGGCTCGGCCTCTTCCACGGCAGCAAGAACGGGGACCGCACGCGCTTTGGTGCGCTTGCTGCATGGGAGGTGCTCCACAGCACGGGGCACTTCCCGCACGGCACTCCACCGACCTTGCGGATGTTCATCTACAACGGCCAGAAGACCGTCGAGGAGCTCGTCGACAGCTACGACATCAAGAACGCGAGCATCCGCCAGCTCCTGATCGACTACCTGGCCCGTCGCCGGTCCGACACCGACTACATCACCCTCCAAGCCCTGGCCCGCAACCTGGCCAGCCTGTTCTGGGTGAGCATCGAGAAGATCAACCCTGGTCAGAAGGATCTTGCGCTCAGCCAGGAGGTCTACGACCAATGGAGAGCGGACCTCCGGTACTGGACGAACGATAAGACGAAAGTCCGCAAGCACTTCGAGTCGATCCTGCTTGCCGTTCGTGGCTTCTACGTCGACCTCCACAGCTGGGCCATCGCTGAGCCGGAGAGATGGGCCCAGTGGGTCACTCCGTGCCCGATCATGCCGCGCGATCTTAAAGGCTTCGGGAAGCGCCGTCGTGAGAACCACCGGAACATGGCCGACCGCACGCGCGTCCGCCAGCCCCTGCTGTCGGTGCTTGTCCAGCATGTTGAATCGCGGCACGAGCACTTGGCCGCGTTGCTTGAGGCCGGCCGGAGTGTTCCCTTGGGCGGTGAGTTCACCCTCAAGGGCCAGCGCTACAGTCGCACCGACTCCCGCGCGGACCGTCGCCGAGCAAGGCTCCTCGAAGAATTGTCCGTCAGAGTCATTGATCATGGCATCGGCGAAACGATCAACGTGACCATGGCGGAGGACACTGCGTTCTGGGAATGGGTGTCCGTCGAGCTGTTGCGGCACAGCGGTATCCGGGTCGAGGAACTGACGGAACTGACTCACCTCAGCATTCGTCAATACCAGCGGCCAAACGGCGAGGTCATCGCCCTGCTCGTGGTGGCACCGTCGAAGACCGATCGGGAGCGCGTGATCCCGATGTCCGCCGAGCTCTTCCATGCAGTCGCCCAGATTGTGAGGCGCCAGACACCAGGCCGGGAGCCGATCCCGCTGGTCAGCCGTTACGACCCTCACGAAAGGGTCTGGTCGGAGCCGATGCCCTTCCTGCTTCAACGCCAGATCGGCACAGTGCGGGGAGTTGTGGCCGCCGGCACGGTCCTCAAGATGCTGGGCCGTACCTGCAAGGAGATCGCCAAGACGAACAAGGCCTTCGCCGGTATGACGTTCACGCCGCACGACTTCCGCAGGCTCTTCGCCACTGAGGTCGTCAACGGCGGCCTGCCCATCCACATCGGAGCCGCTCTACTTGGGCACCTGAATCTCCAGACCACTCAGGGTTACGTCGCTGTCTTTGCCGAGGACATCGTCGGGCACTACCAGGAGTTCCTCAGCAACCGCCGGGCCCAGCGGCCCGAGGGCGAATACGGCGACGTCACCCCCGCGGAGTGGGCCGAGTTCGAGGAGCACTTCGACAAGCGCAGGGTCGAGCTCGGCAACTGTGCTCGCCCCTATGGAACCCCCTGTCAGCACGAGCACGCCTGCATCCGCTGCCCGATGCTCCAGATCAATCCACAAATGGTCGCGCGCCTGGACGAACTGGAGGAAGATCTACAGGTCAGGCGAAAGCGGGCGGAGGCCGAGCAGTGGCTTGGTGAGATCGACGGCATCGACCTGACGCTGACGTTCCTGCGCGCCAAGCGCGACGAGGCCCAACGGCTCAGCCGACGCGGTCCCGTCATCCTCGGCCTGCCTCGTTCACGTCCTCCGGAGCCCGAATGACCACGCCTGCGAACCCGCTGACCCCTCAGACCGTTCAGCGGCTCGCCTTCATCCGCTTCCTCTACGAGCAGGGCGTGGCTCAGGCCCAGCAACCCCAACCCCTCGCCGCAACCTCGGTGTTGTCCTTCCACGACGCGGTCGAGCTCTACCTTGTCCTCGCGGGCGAACATCTGCAGGTCAACCTCCCGACACAGATCAGCTTCTCCCAGTACTGGGAGAAGCTCACGCCCGGGCTGCCTCCGAACACGCAGCTGCCGAGCAAGAAGGCCATGGAGCGGATGAACAAGCTCCGGGTCAACCTCAAACACCACGGCTCAGTGCCATCTACGACGGACATCACGCAGGTCCGCGCTGACGTGCTGACGTTCTTCACCGATGCGACACCGTTGGTCTTCGGCGGTGACTTCACCCGCATCGACATGATCGACCTGGTGAACCGCCAGGAGACGGTGATGTTCCTGCAATACGCACAGACCTGCGTGGACAAGGGTGACCTCCTGCAGGCCATGGCAGGACTCGCCATCGCGTTCGATGAACTCATCGACCACTACACGGAAGCCGGTGAAGGGACTTACCGACCGCCGTTCCAGTTCGGACAAAGGCTGCGGAACTACCGCGACGAGAGTCGGCGCATCTCTGGCGACCGGGGGGTCAAGAAGCTCTCCGACCTGTCCGCCTTCGTGGGATTCGTCAAGGACATTTCTGTGCAACTCGCGAGCCTGACCAAGGTCACCCAGGACATTCGACGGGCGATGCAAGTGACGGGGCTGGGCATCGACTACACCCGCCATGCCCAGTTCGAAGTGGTGACGCCCGAAATCCTGAACTACATAGACGGACATGCCGAGTTCCTCGTCGAGGAAGGGCACAAAGCCCTCACCGCCGACGACTACCACTTCGCACGCCTCTTCGTGATCGAGTCCGCCTTGCAGGCGGCGAGGGTGGATGAGGTGTTGCAGCGGAGACGCGCGCACCACGCTGCCGGAACTCCATCGCCGGGCGTCTGGAAGACCGGCGACACCCGCAACTGGGAAGGGCCTGATCCTTCTGGGCGGTGATCAAGAGCTCATCACTCGCCTGAACGAAGTGCAGAGAAGATTCATCCTGCGGAACAGGGTCATCGCCGCGCTCACCCGGGGGACCGTGGTCGTCGAGGCCGCCTACCGCAGCGGCGCGCTGGTCACGGCTCGCGCGGCGGCGCGGCTCGGGCGGTTCACGATAGGGGTGCCGGGGCCTGTCACCAGCGGGTTGTCGGCCGGGGTGCACGAGTTGTTGCGCGGGGACGCGGTCCTGGTCTCCGACGCCGCGGAAGTCGCCGAGCTGGTGGGCGACATAGGAGACCTGGCTCCCGACCGGCGAGGGCCCGTGCTTCCGCGCGATCTGCTCGACCCGGGCGCGGGGCGGGTGCTGGCCGCGCTGCCGGCCCGCGGCCTGGTGGGGGCCAAGGAGGTCGCCCGTGGCGCGGGGACCACGACGGACGAGGCGGTCGGGAGACTGTACGAACTCCGAGCACTTGGTTTCGTCGAACGACACGGCGACGGCTGGAAGTTGACACGCCAGGCAATGATCTCTGTCCGCGGTGCTCGAGGCGGCTGCTGACCGAGCGTGTTCGGCCGTCCGGGCGAACGCCGACAGCCTTGGCAATTCCCGCAGTTGGCGGCTCCCGGCGATCACACAGGGCGATCACCGGGAGCCCGGGCGGCGCCCACCAGAACGCATCTGCGTAGGGGTGATCACCCGCCCTTCGCGCACTGCGACGCTTCAGTCACGCTACGCTCACGGGGTTTCCGGCGTAGACAGGCAACTCGACATCAGACCGACAGCTCACCCAGGCATCCCCAGTTCACAGCAGAACGGCACAAGGCGACGAATGCCCCAGCACACCTCCGGGTCCGACCGGGCGGCGATCCCCCCGGCCGCCCGTGACGGCCGCAGCGTGCGCCCGCCCGCTCCCTCGACGCTCGACGAGCTGTGGCGGTCGTACAAGTCGACGGGCGACGAGCGGCTGCGGGAGCAGTTGATCCTGCACTACTCGCCGTTGGTGAAGTACGTCGCCGGGCGGGTGAGTGTCGGCCTGCCGGCCAATGTCGAACAGGCCGACTTCGTCTCCTCGGGGGTGTTCGGGCTGATCGACGCGATCGAGAAGTTCGACATCGAGCGGGAGATCAAGTTCGAGACGTACGCGATCACGCGGATCCGGGGCGCGATGATCGACGAACTGCGGGCGCTGGACTGGATTCCGCGGTCCGTACGGCAGAAGGCGCGCAATGTGGAGCGGGCCTACGCGACGCTGGAGGCGCGGCTGCGGCGCACCCCCTCCGAGGGCGAGGTGGCCTCCGAGATGGGGATCGGCGTGGACGAACTCCACGCGGTCTTCAGTCAGTTGTCGCTGGCGAACGTGGTGGCTCTGGAGGAGTTGCTGCACGTCGGAGGCGAGGGCGGTGACCGGCTGAGTCTGATGGACACCCTTGAGGACACCGCGGCCGACAATCCGGTGGAGGTCGCGGAGGACCGGGAACTGCGGAGGTTTCTGGCGCGGGCGATCAATACGCTGCCGGACCGCGAGAAGACCGTGGTCACGCTGTACTACTACGAGGGACTCACGCTCGCGGAGATCGGCAACGTGCTGGGGGTGACCGAGAGCCGGGTGAGTCAGATCCACACGAAGTCGGTGCTTCAGCTGCGGGCGAAGCTGGCCAGTTTCGGGCGCTGACCGCGATGGGGGCAGGGAGCTGAATCGTCTCTGCCGCGCTTTGTCCCGTACCGGGGCTCGTACTGGGGCCTGTACTGGGTTCCCGCACCTTGTCTCGTATCGAGGCCTGTACTGGGTCCCGCGCCTTGTCTCGTATCGAGGCCCGTACTGGGTTCCCGCGCCTTGTCTCGTATCGAGGCCCGTACTGGGTCCCGCGCCTTGTCCCGTACCGGGGCCCGCCCTTCGCGGGGGCGTTCCCTGTGCTTGCCTCGGCTGTGGCCCGCCACCGTCTTGTCCCTGTTTGGCGACGCCTCGAATGGTCGGGTGATCGGGGTGGGTGCCGTTCGGGGCGGTCCGTCCGTAAAGTGGTGGCCGTGCCAAGGATTCGAGCGGCCTCCGTGGCCGAGCACCGGTCGATGCAGCGAGCCGCCTTGCTGGACGCGGCTCGGTCCCTGTTGTCCGAGGGCGGGACGGAGGCGCTGACCTTCCCCGCTCTCGCCGAGCGCACGGGGCTTGCGCGGTCTTCCGTCTATGAGTACTTCCGGTCGCGGGCTGCCGTCGTCGAAGAGCTGTGCGAGGTCGACTTCCCGGTCTGGGCGGCGGAGGTGTCCGACGCGATGCAGCGGGCGGCGACCTCGGAGGCCAAGGTCGAGGCCTATGTCCGACAGCAGCTGGCCCTCGTCGGGGACCGGCGGCACCGGGCCGTGGTGGCCATCTCCGCGAGTGAGCTCGATGCCGGAGCTCGGGAGAAGATCCGTGCGGCTCATGGCGGCCTTGTGGCGATGATCGTTGAGGCGCTCGGGGAGCTGGGGCACACAGAGCCGCGGTTGGCGGCGATGCTTCTTCAGGGCGTGGTGGACGCCGCCGTGCGCCGCATCGAGCTGGGGGCGGCCGAGGATCCCACCGCCATCACCGACGCGGCGGTCGCCATGGCTCTGCGGGGCGTTCGGGGCTGAGGCTCTGTGTTCTGCGCACCCGGCGTGGGGGCTGAGGTGGGGGTGGGCTGCGCAGCCCGGCGGTTGAGGGGTGCCGCTCTCGTCGGGACGGGAACTGCCCCTGGCGGCGCGCATGCCCACAGCTATGACGGTTGCGGAGCGGCCGCATGTCCACAGCGCGGACTGTTGCGGAGCAACACGTAGGCCGACGGCGAAGGCGGGGGGCGGAGCGTCAGGTGTGCCGGTGGTGAAGGCGGGGGCGGAGCCGGTGGTGAAGGCGGGGCGGAGCCGTTGGTGTGCCGGTGGTGAAGGCGGGGCGGAGCCGTTGGTGTGCCGGTGGTGAAGGCGGGGCAGAGCGGCAGGTGCGCCCATGGTGAAGGCGGTTATCGCTTCGCCCCAGTCAGCGGTAGCAAGCGCGACGGGCCCCTGCTGAGTAGCCAAGGTGGGAGCAGTGACAGTGGGTCCAGGTATGTCCTGCCTCTGAGCAGGCCCCAGTGCAGGCACGACGTCGGGCAGTGGGAGCTGCCTGGTTCCACGGTGCCCAGGATCTCGCCGGCCGC
Organism: Streptomyces sp. NPDC058470; assembly: GCF_042721055.1. Classification (NCBI taxonomy): domain Bacteria; kingdom Bacillati; phylum Actinomycetota; class Actinomycetes; order Kitasatosporales; family Streptomycetaceae; genus Streptomyces; species Streptomyces sp. NPDC058470. The sequence continues at coordinate 80,205 of NZ_JBHXMF010000010.1, read as the reverse complement.
GACCTCGGCGCCCTTGTCCACCGACGCCCGCACCGGACCGTACGTCGTGCGCAGAGGCGGCGTACCCGTGCCCGTCAGTTCCACCGAGACCACTCCGCGCCCCGCGACCCGGCCGGCGAAGGACACCCGGCCCGCTGCGACTGCCCGTACCGGTGTGCCCGGGGCCGCCGCGAGGTCCACGCCCCGGTGACCGCGGCCGTATGCCGTCGCCGGGGGATCCCAGCCTCGTACGACCGTGGGACGTACGCCCAAGGGCCAGGCGCGGGCGACGGCCGGGACCGTCGGATCGGCCGCCGCGGGCGGTCCCGGGGACCGTGCCCCTGAAGACCCCGGCGAACCAGGGGATCCCGGCGGCACCGGTGACGCGGGGCCGGTCGTCCGGGCCAGGGCGGACGGGGCCAGGGATCCCAGGACGGTCACCGTCAGTCCCAGCAGCACACCCAGCCACGTACGCAGACATCGTTTCGCTCGCATGCGAGAACCGTCCCGCATCGGGCCGATCATGGCCGGGATCTGTGGAGTACCGGCCGGTTGTGGAAAGCGGCGTCACCCGGTGCCTCTCAGGTCCCGTACACTTCTGGTGGCGATCCGGGCGACCGGGTCGACTTCGCACGCCCCGACACGAGGCCGTCAAACAGCCGGTGTCAGCGCCCCTCGGTCCCTAGTGGCAAGGCGCAAGCGGGCGTCAGGCGCGGGTGCCGTCCGGCACGCGCGGCACAACCGAGAACACCAAGGAGAACGGCCATGGCCGTCGTCACGATGCGGGAGCTGCTGGAAAGCGGCGTCCACTTCGGTCACCAGACCCGTCGTTGGAACCCGAAGATGAAGCGCTTCATCTTCACGGAGCGCAACGGCATCTACATCATCGACTTGCTCCAGTCGCTGTCGTACATCGACCGCGCCTACGAGTTCGTCAAGGAGACCGTCGCCCACGGCGGCACGGTCATGTTCGTCGGCACGAAGAAGCAGGCGCAGGAGGCCATCGCCGAGCAGGCCACCCGCGTCGGCATGCCCTATGTCAACCAGCGCTGGCTGGGCGGCATGCTCACCAACTTCTCGACCGTCTACAAGCGTCTGCAGCGCCTCAAGGAGCTTGAGCAGATCGACTTCGAGGACGTCGCCGCGTCCGGTCTGACCAAGAAGGAGCTTCTCGTGCTGTCGCGCGAGAAGGCCAAGCTGGAGAAGACCCTCGGTGGTATCCGCGAGATGTCCAAGGTGCCCAGCGCCGTCTGGATCGTGGACACCAAGAAGGAGCACATCGCCGTTGGTGAGGCCCGGAAGCTCCACATTCCGGTCGTCGCGATCCTCGACACCAACTGCGACCCCGACGAGGTCGACTACAAGATCCCGGGCAACGACGACGCGATCCGCTCCGTCACCCTGCTCACCCGCGTGATCGCCGACGCCGTCGCCGAGGGCCTCATCTCCCGCTCCGGTGTGGGCAAGGCCGCCGAGGGCGACAAGGCTGCGGGCGAGCCGCTCGCCGCGTGGGAGCGCGACCTGCTCGAGGGCGAGAAGAAGGCGGACCCCGAGGACGCTGCCGAGGCTCCGGTCGCCGAGGTCCAGACCTCCGCCGAGACGGAGAAGGTCGCCGACGCCGAGCAGGCCGAGGTTGTCGCTGAGGCCCCGGTCGCTGAGGCTCCGGTCGCCGAGGCGCCCGCCGCTGAGGCTCCGGTCGCCGAGGCGCCCGCCGCCGACGCTCCGGTCGCCGCCGAGGCCCCCGCCGCGGACGCCGAGCAGGCCTGACCCCTCACCCCTTCGGGTTCTGAACGGCGGGGGCGCACCAAGCCCCCGCCGTTCGGCCCGTAGATCTTCAGACTTCGAGAGAGATTCCGGGAATCATGGCGAACTACACCGCCGCCGACGTCAAGAAGCTCCGTGAGCTCACCGGCGCCGGCATGATGGACTGTAAGAAGGCGCTGGACGAGTCCGACGGCAACGTCGACAAGGCCGTCGAGGCGCTGCGGATCAAGGGCCAGAAGGGCGTCGCCAAGCGCGAGGGCCGCTCCGCCGAGAACGGCGCTGTGGTCTCGATCATCGCTGACGACAACTCCTCCGGTGTCCTGGTCGAGCTGAAGTGCGAGACGGACTTCGTCGCCAAGGGCGACAAGTTCCAGGCCGTCGCCAACCAGATCGCCGAGCACGTCGTGGCGTCCTCCCCGGCCGACCTCGACGCCCTCCTCGGCTCCGAGATCGAGCCCGGCAAGACGGTTCGGGCGTTCGTCGACGAGGCCAACGCGAGCCTGGGCGAGAAGATCGTCCTGGACCGCTTCGCCCAGTTCTCCGGCGCCTACGTCGCCGCGTACATGCACCGCACCATGCCCGACCTGCCCCCGCAGATCGGTGTCCTGGTCGAGCTGGACAAGCCGAACGCCGAGCTTGCCAAGGGCATCGCGCAGCACATCGCCGCCTTCGCGCCGAAGTACCTCTCCCGTGAGGACGTTCCGGCCGAGGTCGTCGAGTCCGAGCGCCGCGTAGCCGAGGAGACCACGCGCGCCGAGGGCAAGCCGGAGGCCGCGCTTCCGAAGATCGTCGAGGGTCGCGTCAACGGCTTCTTCAAGGAGGCCACCCTCCTCGGCCAGCCGTACGCGCTCGACAACAAGAAGTCCGTCCAGAAGATTCTGGACGAGGCCGGTGTCACCCTGAAGCGCTTCGTGCGTATCAAGGTCGGCATCTGAGTCCGTACCGCGATCGACGCCCGACCCCGCTAGGGTCGACAGCAGTCGTCCGCGTATGTGGGCACGCGCGCGTGCGTGTCGGACGACAGCAGATCTGACGAGGAGGCCATTGCCAAGCATGGGATGCGAACAACACCCCAGCGGCAATGGCCTTCTTCGTATGTGTGACACGTAAAAGAGGCGAGAGATCCATGACCACCACCCAGGCCGACAAGGGCGAGAAGACCGACGACGGCAAAGGCGCGGGACGCTTCATGCTGAAGCTTTCCGGCGAGGCGTTCGCCGGCGGCGGCGGACTGGGCGTCGACCCCGACGTGGTGCACAAGATTGCCCGTGAGATCGCGGCCGTCGTGCGCGGCGGAGCCCAGATCGCGGTCGTCATCGGCGGCGGCAACTTCTTCCGCGGCGCGGAACTCCAGCAGCGCGGCATGGACCGGGCGCGCTCCGACTACATGGGCATGCTCGGCACGGTCATGAACTGCCTGGCCCTCCAGGACTTCCTGGAGAAGGAAGGCATCGACAGCCGGGTCCAGACCGCCATCACCATGGGGCAGGTAGCCGAGCCGTACATCCCGCTGCGTGCCGTACGGCACCTGGAGAAGGGCCGTGTGGTCATCTTCGGCGCCGGTATGGGCATGCCGTACTTCTCCACCGACACCACCGCTGCCCAGCGTGCCCTGGAGATCGACGCCGAGGCCCTGCTGATGGGCAAGAACGGTGTCGACGGTGTGTACGACTCCGACCCGAAGACCAACCCCGAGGCGGTCAAGTTCGACTCGCTCAGCTACGCCGAGGTCATCACCCGCGACCTCAAGGTCGCCGACATGACCGCCATCACGCTGTGCCGGGACAACAAGCTGCCCATCCTGGTCTTCGAGCTCCTGGCGGAGGGCAATATCGCGCGGGCGGTCAAGGGTGAGAAGATCGGCACACTCGTGGGTGAACACAGCAGCCGGGCCTGACGGGACCGGCCCCGAGCGGGGGTCGAGCCCTGACCGGGCACGGACCCCGACCGGGGGATGGACAATGTCCTGCCGGTCCGGAACCGTGCAGGAACAAGACGCGACGCAGCCGGCTGCCACCCCTCCGAGGAACAGCTGCCGGGCCTACTCAAGACGCAGGAGCAAGTGGTGATCGAAGAGACCCTCCTCGAGGCCGAGGAGAAGATGGAGAAGGCCGTCGTGGTCGCCAAGGAGGACTTCGCCGCGATCCGCACCGGTCGTGCGCACCCGGCGATGTTCAACAAGATCGTGGCGGACTACTACGGCGCACTGACGCCGATCAACCAGCTGGCCTCGTTCTCGGTGCCCGAGCCGCGCATGGCGGTGGTGACCCCGTTCGACAAGAGCGCGATGCGCAACATCGAGCAGGCGATCCGCGACTCCGACCTCGGCGTCAACCCGAGCAACGACGGCAACATCATCCGGGTGGTGTTCCCGGAGCTGACCCAGGAGCGCCGCAAGGAGTTCATCAAGGTCGCCAAGACCAAGGGTGAGGACGCCAAGATCTCGATCCGCTCCGTCCGCCGCAAGGCGAAGGAGACCATCGACAAGCTGATCAAGGACGGCGAGGTCGGCGAGGACGAGGGCCGCCGTGCGGAGAAGGAACTCGACGACACCACGGCGAAGTACGCCGCTCAGGTGGACGAGCTCCTGAAGCACAAGGAATCGGAGCTGCTCGAGGTCTGATGAACGACTCTTCCTGGGCGCCGCCGCCACAAGCCGGGTACTGGGGGCCGTCCGAGCAGGGGCCTGTCCAGGGGGCTGCCCCGGCGGGTCCCACATACGATGCGTATGACGCGCAGCACACTCGCCCCATGCCCATCGTGCCCGACGTACCCGAACATGGCGGAGACCAGGATGACGACCGGGGGGCCGCTCGGCTGAGCGGTCCCCTGTTCCGCGACGACACACCGGCGACGGCGCCGCCCTACGGAGGCCCGTCGCAGAAGCCGCAGGAGCCCATGCCCAGCGACCCACAGCCCGCCTCCGCACCGCAGAAGAAGAGCGCGGGACGGGACCTGGGCGCGGCCATAGGGGTGGGCGTCGGGCTCGGCGCGGTGATCATCGCGTCGTTGTTCATCGTCAAGGCCGTCTTCATCGGCGTGATAACGGTCGCTGTGGTCGTGGGGCTGTGGGAGCTCACGTCGCGGCTGGAGGAGCGCAAGGGCATCAAGGCGCCTCTCGTGCCGCTGGCGCTCGGCGGTGCGGCGATGGTCGTCTCCGGTTACGTCCGGGGCGCCGAGGGTGCGTGGGTGGCGATGGCACTCACCGCGCTGGCCGTCCTGGTCTGGCGCATGACGGAGCCCCCCGAGGGCTATCTGAAGGACGTCACGGCCGGTGTGTTCGCGGCCTTCTACATCCCGTTCCTGGCCACGTTCGTCGCGCTGATGCTCGCGGCCGACGACGGCTCATGGCGGGTGCTCACGTTCCTGCTGCTCGCCGTGGTCAGTGACACGGGCGCGTACGCGATCGGCTGGCGCTTCGGCAAGCACAAGCTGGCGCCGCGCATCAGCCCCGGCAAGACCCGCGAGGGCCTGGTCGGAGCGGTCACCTTCGCGATGGCCGCGGGTGCGCTGTGCATGGAGTTCCTGATCGACGACGGCACCTGGTGGCAGGGCCTGCTCCTGGGCCTCGCGGTCGCCGCCAGCGCCACGCTCGGCGACCTCGGCGAGTCCATGATCAAGCGGGACCTGGGCATCAAGGACATGGGCACGCTGCTGCCGGGCCACGGCGGGATCATGGACCGGCTGGACTCGCTGTTGCCCACGGCTCCGGTGGTGTGGCTGCTGTTGGTGATCTTCGTCGGGTCGGGCTGACCTGCGGTGACGGGTGCGTCTGTACGTCGCTGACGTGCGGGTTTGTCGGTGAGGGGCTCGTTGTCCACAGGGCGGCGAGTCCCTCTCCGTATGTCTGCGACACTGGTACGGCCATGCCTAAGCCCGGAGAACTCACATTCGTCGCCCCGCGCGGAGCCAAGAAGCCGCCGCGGCATCTTGCCGATCTCACGCCCGCTGAGCGTAAGGAAGCGGTTGCCGCGATCGGTGAGAAGCCGTTTCGTGCCAAGCAGCTGTCGCAGCACTACTTCGCGCGGTACGCGCACGACCCCGCGGAGTGGACGGACATCCCGGCCGCCTCGCGCGGGAAGCTTCAGGAGGCGTTGCTTCCCGAGCTGATGACGGTCGTGCGGCATCTGTCGACCGACCAGGAGACCACCCGCAAGACCTTGTGGCGGCTGTTCGACGGCACGCTCGTCGAGTCCGTGCTGATGCGGTATCCGGACCGGGTGACCATGTGCATCAGCTCGCAGGCCGGGTGCGGCATGAACTGCCCGTTCTGCGCGACCGGGCAGGCCGGGCTCGACCGGAACCTCTCCACCGGTGAGATCGTGCACCAGATCGTCGATGGCATGCGGGCGCTTCGGGACGGCGAGATCCCGGGTGGTCCGTCGCGGCTCAGCAACATCGTCTTCATGGGGATGGGTGAGCCGCTGGCCAACTACAAGAGGGTGGTCGGGGCGATCCGCGCGCTGACCGACCCCGAGCCCGACGGGCTCGGCCTCTCGCAGCGGGGCATCACCGTGTCGACCGTCGGGCTCGTCCCGGCGATCAACCGGTTCTCCGACGAGGGCTTCAAGTGCCGCCTCGCCATCTCCCTGCACGCGCCCGACGACGAGCTGCGCGACACCCTCGTACCCGTGAACACGCGGTGGCAGGTGCGGGAGGTGCTGGACGCCGGCTGGGAGTACGCGGCGAAGTCCGGGCGTCGGCTCTCCATCGAGTACGCGCTGATCAGGGACATCAACGACCAGGCCTGGCGTGGTGACCGGCTCGGGCGGATGCTCAAGGGCAAGCCCGTGCATGTCAACCTCATCCCGCTGAACCCGACGCCGGGTTCGAAGTGGACCGCCTCGCGGCCCGAGGACGAGAAGGCGTTCGTCGAGGCGATCGCGGCCCACGGGGTGCCGGTCACCGTTCGGGACACCCGTGGTCAGGAGATCGACGGGGCGTGCGGTCAGCTCGCGGCCACCGAGCGGTAACCTGGGCAACATGGCTGCGTACGTGCATCCTTAGGTACCTACATCTTCATATTCCGACAGGGGAGCGCCACAGCGCTGAGAGTGCGGTAGCCGGGTCACCGGCGGGCCGCAGACCCTCAGAACCTTGCCCAGGTCATTCTGGGTAGGAAGTTCGGTCAATACTCAAGCTGTTGCGCCCTGCCCGGGAACTGTCAGAGGTTCCCGGGCAGGGCCGCGTCTCTTCCTGGTCATCCCAGGAGGAATTCAGTGAACAAGAAGAAGACGATCACGGCCGTCGTCGCTGTCGGTGTGGGGTTGGGGCTCGTCACGCTCTCCGCGTGCGGCTCGACCGACTCCGGTTCCGGGAGCGGTGGTGACTCCAAGACGGTGACTCTCGTCAGCCATGACTCCTTCGCCTACTCCAAGGACGTGCTGAGCGCCTTCGAGAAGGAGTCCGGGTACACGGTCAAGGTCCTCAAGGACGGCGACGCGGGGCAGGCCGTCAACAAGGCGATCCTCACCAAGGACAACCCGCAGGGCGACGTCTTCTTCGGCGTCGACAACACCCTGCTGTCCCGCGCGCTCGACAACGGGCTCTTCCAGTCGTACGACGCCAAGGGCTCGGACCAGATCCTCCCGGAGTACCGGGTCGACCAGGACAAGCACCGGGTGACGCCCATCGACACGGGCGACATCTGCGTCAACTACGACAAGGCCTACTTCAGCGAGCACAAGCTGACGCCGCCGCGGTCCTTCGACGATCTGATCAAGCCCGAGTACAAGAACCTGCTCGTCACCGAGAACGCCTCCACCTCCTCGCCCGGCCTCGGCTTCCTGCTCGGGACCGCGGCGAAGTACGGGGACGACGGCTGGCAGGACTACTGGACGAAGCTCAAGGCCAACGGCGTCGAGGTCGTCGACGGCTGGGAGCAGGCGTACAACGAGGACTTCTCCGGGTCCGCGGGCGGCAAGAAGGCCAAGGCGGACCGGCCGCTCGTCGTCTCCTACGCCTCCTCGCCGCCCGCCGAGGTCATCTACGCCGACCCGAAGCCGACGACCGCGCCGACCGGCGTCGCGACCGGCACCTGCTTCCGGCAGGTCGAGTACGCGGGGCTGCTGAGCAACGCGAAGAACACCAAGGGCGGCGAGGCGCTCATCGACTTCCTGATCACCAAGCAGTTCCAGGACGACATGCCGCTGAACATGTTCGTCTACCCGGTGGTGGAGGGCGCAAAGGTGCCGACCGAGTTCACGGAGTTCGGGCCGCAGGCCAAGGACCCCGAGACCATGGCCCCCACCAAGATCGCCGAGAACCGTGACCAGTGGGTCAAGTCGTGGACCTCACTCGTACTGAAGTAACGCCCCGGGCGCGAAGAAAGTCCCGTCGGCCAGGCGCGGCGCGGCTCGGGCTGATGGCCCTGCCGGTCGCGTTCTTCGGCGTCTTCTTCGCCTACCCCGTGGCGGCGATCGTGGCCCGCGGCCTCAAGGTCGACGGGATCTGGCAGTTCGGGCGGATCGGGGATGTCCTCGCGCAGTCCGACATCCGGCACGTGTTGTGGTTCACCACCTGGCAGGCGCTTGCCTCGACCGCGCTCACGCTGCTGATCGCGCTCCCCGGCGCGTACGTCTTCGCGCGCTTCGATTTCAGGGGCAAGCAGGTGCTGCGGGCGGTGGTGACCGTGCCGTTCGTGCTGCCGACGGTCGTCGTCGGTACGGCGTTCCTGGCGCTGGTCGGCCGGGGCGGGCTGCTGGACGAACTGTGGGGCGTACGGCTCGACACCACCGTCTGGGCGATCCTGCTCGCGCACGTTTTCTTCAACTACGCGGTCGTCGTCCGTACCGTCGGCGGACTCTGGTCGCAGCTCGACCCGCGTCAGGAGGAGGCCGCCCGGATGCTCGGCGCCTCCCGGTTCGCGGCCTGGCGCAAGGTGACGCTGCCGGCCCTGAGCCCTGCTGTGGCCGCCGCCGCGCTGATGGTGTTCCTCTTCACCTTCACCTCCTTCGGCGTGGTGCAGATCCTGGGCGGCCCCACCTTCTCGACCCTCGAAGTCGAGATCTACCGGCAGACCTCGGAGATCTTCGACCTCTCCACGGCGGCGGTGCTGACGATCATCCAGTTCGTGGCGGTGGGCGCGATCCTCGCCGTGCACGCCTGGACCGTACGGCGCCGGGAGACCGCCCTGCGTCTGGTGGCCCCGGAGACGACCGCACGCCGGCCACGCGGTGCCGGGCAGTGGGCGCTGCTCGCCGGGGTCCTCGCGACCATCGCCGTGCTGCTCGTGCTGCCGCTCGCTGTGCTGGTCCAACGGTCCCTGGACGCCCCCGACTTCGGGTACTACAGGGCATTGACGACCGACGACAGCGGCATCTTCCTCGTCCCGCCGATCGAGGCGATCGGCAACTCCCTGGAGTACGCGCTCGCCGCCACCGCCATCGCCGTACTGATCGGTGGTCTGGCGGCCGCGGCCCTGACGAGGCGCGCCGGGCGTCTCGTACGAGGCTTCGACGCGCTCTTGATGCTGCCGCTGGGCGTGTCGGCGGTGACCGTCGGGTTCGGGTTCCTGATCGCGCTGGACGAGCCACCGCTCAACCTCAGAAGCAGCTGGATCCTGGTGCCGCTCGCGCAGGCACTGGTCGGTGTCCCCTTCGTCGTACGGACGATGCTGCCCGTGCTGCGGGCGGTGGACGGGCGGTTGCGGGAGGCCGCCGCGGTGCTCGGGGCGTCGCCGTGGCGGGTGTGGCGCGAGGTAGATCTGCCGATGGTGCGCCGGGCGCTGCTGGTCGCGGCCGGGTTCGCCTTCGCGGTGTCGCTGGGCGAGTTCGGGGCGACCGTCTTCATCGCACGGCCCGACAATCCCACGCTGCCGGTCGCCGTGGCCCGGCTGCTCGGGCGGGCGGGCGACCTCAACTACGGCCAGGCGATGGCCCTTTCGACCATCTTGATGGTGGTGTGCGCGGTGGCGCTGCTGCTGTTGGAGCGGGTACGGACCGACCGGACCGGGGAGTTCTAGATGCTGCTGAGCCTTGAGACCGCGACCGTACGCTTCGGCGGGCGGGCGGTGCTCGATGCCGTCGACCTCGCGGTCGCCGAGCACGAGATCGTGTGTGTGCTGGGGCCGAGCGGCAGCGGCAAGTCGACGCTGCTGCGGGTGGTGGCCGGGCTCCAGACGCTCGACTCGGGCCGGGTGTTCCTCGACGACCGCGACCAGGCGCAGGTGCCCGCGCACCGGCGGGGCGTCGGCCTGATGTTCCAGGACCACCAGCTCTTCCCGCAGCGGGATGTGGGCGGCAACGTGGCCTTCGGGCTCCGGATGCACAGGACGGGCAAGGGTGAACAGGCCGTACGGGTACGCGAGTTGCTGGAGCTCGTCGGCTTGCCGGGCGCCGAGCGCAGGGCCGTCGCGGCCCTCTCCGGTGGAGAGCAGCAGCGGGTCGCGCTGGCGCGCGCCCTGGCGCCGCGCCCCCGGCTGCTGATGCTCGACGAACCGCTCGGCCAGCTCGACCGCTCGCTGCGCGAACGCCTTGTCGTCGAACTCCGCGAGCTGTTCGGCGAGTTGGGTACGACCGTGCTCGCCGTCACGCACGACCAGGGCGAGGCCTTCGCGCTCGCCGACCGGGTCGTGGTGATGCGCGACGGTCGAATCGCCCAGTCCGGTACGCCGCTTGAGGTCTGGCAGCACCCCGCGGACGAGTTCGTGGCACGCTTCCTCGGCTTCGACAACGTGGTCGACGCGATCGTGAGCGGGGAGGCCGCTGACACCCCGTGGGGGAAGGTTCCGGTGCCGGAGAGCACCCCGCAGGGGCCGGGCACACTGCTCGTACGGCCCGCGGGCGTACGGCTGGTGGACGCGTCGGAGGGGCTGCGCTGCACCGTGGTCGCACGGACCTTCCGGGGCACCCACGTCGCCGTACAACTGCAACCGGAGGACGCGCCCCGGCTCGAAGCGGCGTGCACGCTCAGGGATGCGCCGGTCCCGGGTGACCAGGTCGGGGTCGCGTTCGACGCCGCTGAGATCGTCGTCCTCGACTGAGGCCGACCGCACCGGCGCCGCCGAAATGGTCGTACGCGAGGAACCTCCTGCCGCATAAAGTGCGGGTCATGACGCTACTCGGACTGCTCGGACATGATCGCTACTGTGACGCGATCGAGTTGCAGGTACGGCAGTTGAGGGATGTGGTGACCTCGGACGGCGTCGAGCTGTCCGCCGCCGTGCCGACCTGCCCGGACTGGTCGCTTGAGCAGCTCGTCCGGCATACGGGCGGGGCGCTGCGCTGGGTCGAACTCATCGTGCGGACCAGGGCGCAGGAGAACATCCCCGACGAGGATGTGCCGTTGGCCGAGGGGCCGGAGGCCGAGGGTGATCCCGCGGCTCTGGACGCCTGGCTCGCGGAGAGCGGCGAGATGCTCGTCGGCACGCTGCGGGAGGCGGGGCCCGACGTGAAGGTCTGGGCGTGGGCGGGGGTTCTCAACTCCGGTTTCTGGGCGCGCCGGATGACACACGAGCTGGCGATCCACCGTGCCGACGCGACCCTGGCCGCGGGGCTGCCGTACGAGGTCGACCCCGATGTGGCCGCCGACGCGATCGACGAGTGGCTGGAGATCGTGGAGTTCGTGCAGCGGACGCAGCCGCACGACGCGGCGAAGGAACTGCGCGGGCCCGGCCGCAGCATCCACCTCCACGCCACCGACGCGACCCCCGAGTTGAACGCCGAGTGGGTCGTCGAACTCACCGAGGAAGGTGTTGCCTGGCGCCGGGGCCACGAGAAGGCGACCGTCGCGCTGCGGGGTCCGCTGACCGAGGTACTGCTGGCCTTCTACCGCCGACTGCCGCTGGACGCCGGGCGGTTGGAGGTGCTGGGGGAGCGGGAGCTGCTGGATTTCTGGCTGGAGCGGGCGACGTTCGGGTAGGTCCTGCGCTGTGGGTGCCACCAGGGTCGCATACTGCGCCGCGGATGCCACCAGGGGCACGTCCGCTCCGCGGATGCCACCAGGGTTATGTCCTGCTCCGTGGGTGCCCGTCAGGGTCGCGTCCCGCGCCGCGGCTGCCCGCCAGGGTCGCACAGGCGTGTGGCCCGTCTCCTCGATGAGGGGACGGGCCACACGTTCGTACGGTGTGAGGATCAGGCCTTCGTCGCGCCACGGCGGCGCATGCCGAAGAACACCGCTCCGCCACCGACCAGGACGAACGCACCGGCGACGCCGGCGATCACCGGGGTGGTGGAGTTCGCACCGGTCTCGGCGAGGTTGGACTCACCGGCCGCGGGGGACGGAGCGTTGCTGCCCGTCGTGGCGGGGGCGGTGGTGCTCTCGGCGGGCGACGGCGTCGCCGAGTCCGAGGGCGTCGCCGACGGGGCGGGCGTCTCCGAGGCCGGAGGCGTCGTGGCCGGCGGAGTGGTCTCCGTGGACGTGCACGCCTTGTCCGGCGCGGTCAGGTTCGGGGAGATGTCCTCGTCGACAGCATTGTTCTCGGCCTTGATGTGGACGCGGTACTCGGCCTTGGGGGCCCAGTCCTCCGAGAACGTGACGATGGCGCCCTCGCGGGTGCCCACCACGGTCTCCTCGCCGACAAGCTTCGCGTCGGCGCCGTTCGACTCGAGGTAGACCGACACGGTGGCCTTTACGCCCGAGGCGTCCACGTCTTTGACGGTGATGATGCCCTTCCCGTTGTCGTCGCAGTCGGCGACGGCGGTGAAGTCCTTAATGTTGCAGGCCATTGCGTTGCCGGCGACACCGAGCGCGAGCGCGGCCGTCGCTGAAGCAACACCGAGGATTCGCACAGAACGTGCGGTACGGCGAGATATGGACACGATTGCCCTTCACGGGGATGCGCAACTGCGGGGGGTGACAGGGGCGTTCTGCTGCTCTGCTGCGACAACAGCGCCCCCAGTAGCCTCACTGGTTTATAAGCGCCAGCTAAGTGCTGTCAATGCATATGCCCTTGCCGAGGCGTTGGCTTTACCTTGTCGTTAACCACCGAGACGTTTGAGAGCGTCCGGAGCGTCCTCGATACGGTCAACTAGGGCGATTCGGGACTCCATCGCCCGCTCGCGGGCGAGCGACTGCAGGAGGGGCCAGGTGGGGTGCTTCTCGGTCCAGTGGGCGCGGTTCACGAGAACCATGGGCGTCGGCTCGCCACGGGACTCGTAGTAGTTCGGCGTCGCGTTGTCGAAGATCTCCTGTACGGTCCCGGCGGCGCCCGGCAGGAAGACGACGCCCGCGTTCGAGCGGGCCAGCAGGCCGTCCTCGCGGGTCGCGTTGGCGAAGTACTTGGCGATGTGCGCGGCGAAGGCGTTCGGCGGCTCGTGGCCGTAGAACCAGGTGGGGATACCGACCGAGGCGCCGCCGGCGGGCCAGCGCTCGCGTACGTCGAAGGCGGCGCGCGCCCAGTCGGTGATCGAGGGGGCGAACGACGGCGCCCGCGCGAGGAGTTCGAGGGCCTCGGTGAGCATCTCGTCGTTGAAGGGGGCCGCGTACGCGCCGAGGTTCGCCGCCTCCATCGCGCCCGGGCCGCCGCCGGTGGCGACCGTGTAACCGGCGCGCGCCAGCTCACGGCCGAGGCGCGCCGCCCCCTCGTACGCCTGCGTGCCCCGTGCCATCGCGTGGCCGCCCATCACGCCCACCACCCGCGCGCCGACGAGGAGTTCGTCGAGTGCGTCGGAGACCGAGTCGTCATGGATCGCGCGGAGCATCGACGAGAAGACGTCGCCGTCGGCCTTGGTCTGCTGGAACCAGGCGTACGCGCGGGCGTCCGGCGTGGCTTCGTAGCCCGCGTCGAGCCGCTCGAAGAGTTCGTCGGGGGAGTAGAGCAGGCCACGGTAGGGGTCGAAGGGCAGGCCGGGGACGGGCGGGAAGACCAGCGCACCCGCCGCGCGTATCCTCCCCGCCGCGTCGGCGTCCATCGGGCAGCCGAGGAAGACGGCGCCCGCGGTGTCCAGGGCCAGCAGATCCCTCGTACGAGCCGTCAGATCGACTGCCTGAACACGGAAGTGAGCGAGTGAGCCGTGCTTCGAGACCACCTCGTCGAACTCGGCGAGGGACTCGATCTCACGGTCGTGGGAAGCGTGGCTGGGGGTCGGTTGCGGCTGCACGCGGCCATGCTAGGCGCACGGGCGGCGGGGTTTGGGGGCGGCCCGGAAACGCGGCCGGGCTGGGGACTGGGTCGCCGGGGGTGGTGGGGGCGAGGGGTTGCAGTGGTGGTGCTGGGGAGGCGCGGGGCGGCAGTGGTGGTGCCTGAGTGGGCGAGGGGCTGTGGTGGTGGCGCCGAGGGGCTGCGGTGGGTGGTGGGGTGCCTTGGGCGGCCTCAGGCGGGGCGGGGCGGGGCGTTGGGGCGCCCGGTGCCGCACGCGTGCCGCTCGTGCCCGGCGCCCGTGCCTGGGCTTGCCGCTCGTGCCCTGCGCCAGTGCCCGCGCTTGCCGCTCGTGCCCGGCGCTCGTCCCCGGCGCCCGCGCTTGTGGCTCGGGTTTGCCACCTGTGCCCGGCGCTCGCGCCTGTGGCTCGCGCCTGTGGCTCGCGCCTGTGGCTCGCGCCCGGCGCCCGCCGCTAGCGCCCGCGCTCGTCGCCCACGCCTGCCGTCCACTGTCCCCCCTAGGCCGCCCACTGCCCCCCCTAGGCCGCCACCGCCCCCGTACGCCGCCCCCGTCGCCGTACGCGCCCATGTCCTCTGTCGTGAGGGGGCCGGGCACTCGTGTGCGTGGGTCAGCCCTGGACCGCTGCCGGGTCCATCCACGTGACCTCCCAGGTGTGGCCGTCCGGGTCGTCGAAGGCGCGGCCGTACATGAAGCCGTGGTCCTGGGTCTCGCCCGAGGCCGAGCCGCCCGCCGCGATGGCGTTGTCGACGAGTTCGTCGACCTTCTCGCGGCTCTCGGCGCTCAGACACAGCAGGACCTCGCTGGTCTTGGTGGAGTCCGCGATCTGCTTCTTCGTGAAGTCGGCGTAGCGCTGCTTGCTCAGCATCATGGCGACGATCGTGTCGCTGATCACCACGCAGGCGCAGTCGTCCGTCGAGAACTGCGGGTTGATCGTGTAGCCCAGCTCGGTGAAGAACTTCTTCGAGGTGTCGACGTCGGCTACGGCCAGGTTCACGAAGATCATCTGCTGGTACATGTCCAGGTCTCCCATCGGTGCGGTACCGCGCTGTGGTGTCGTACGCAGGGATAGACCGGGGGTCCGCGCGGAACTCATCGCTCGGCGCGGACTTTTCTTCTCCGGGCGGTCAGCCGACCAGGGGGAGCGCCGCGAGTTCGGCGACCGCCCAGGTCAGCGGCCCGAATACGGCGAGCAGCGCGCCCACCCGCAGGGCGGCGGCGCTCCGGAGCATGGTCGCAGGCGCGCCCAGCCGTAGCAGTGCCGCCGTGGTGTCCGCGCGCGCCTGCTTGGCCTCCAGGGCGGCCGTCGCCAGGGTCAGCAGGGTGCACCCCGCGACCACCAGGGCGCCGAGAGTGGTCAGCGGACCGAAGTCGGGGCGTGCGCCGGTGTAGAGCGTGGCCACGGCGTACCCGCCCGACGCCACCGCGCACACCACGCCGAGCGGCTGCCCGATCCGCCGCGCCTCCGCCTGCAGCACTCGCCCGGCGAGCAGCCGCACCGCGCCCGGTCGTACGGCCTGGAGCAGCCGCCCGCAGGCGTAGGTGATCGCCGGCCCGGCAAGCGCCAGGCCGACCGCGGTCAGTGCCCAGCCGGCCAGCACCCCGGCGGGGCCGCCGGCGAAACCGCCGGGCAGCGCGAGACCGGGGGCCGTGCCCGAACGGCCTGCGTACGTCTCCACGGCGAGGCCCGCCGCGAGGACGGCGGCGCCCCAGGGGAGGCCGCCCGGGGCGGTCTGGGAGGTGGGCGGGAGTCCGGGGACTTCGAGGAGCCGTGGGTCGTGGGTGCTCGTGTTCTCGTCCGGGCTCGCGTCGCTGCGAGGGCTGCCGGAGCGGTCGTATGCGGCGGCGTCGTGCGACGCGGAGGTGGCGGTGAGGTCGTACGTGTCCGCCTTCCTGGTGGTGGCGGTGAGGTCGTACGTGTCCGCCTTCCTGGTGGCGGCGCTGATGTCGTACGTGTCCGCGCCCCCGGCGGCGCCGGTGATGTCGTACGTGCCCACGTCCCCGGTGGCGTCTGGCTGAGCGTGCGTCCGCGTGCCCTTTTCGGCCTGCGGGGGGTCGGACGCGCGGCCCTTCCCCGCATGTCGAGGCGCGCGTCGGGGTGTGCGCGCCGGGGCGTTGCCCACCGCGCCCGCGCGTGCCGCGAGCCACGCGCCCCCGCGGCGTACCGTCGCGTCCCGCGGGCGCAGTACCACCGCGCTCGCAGCCGAAGCCGCCAGTGGCACCAGTGCGAGCAGGGTCAGCGCGGCGGGCAGCGGGAGAGGCTGATCCGCGGCGAGGAACTCTGCCGCCGCGCCGTCGAAGGGCATCCCCGTCAGGTCACCGCGCAGGTGCAGGAAGAAGAGCAGGGCGAGCAGTGAGCCGAGGGTGGTGGACAGGGCGGTGGTGACCGCCGCGATGGCCATCAGACGGCCGGGGCCGAGTCCGATGGCCGAGAGCCCGGGGCGTGGCCGGGTGCCCGGGTCGGTGCGGGCGACCGCGACCGCGAAGTACACGGTGGCGGCCAGCGGAGCGACGCACCAGGTCAGGCGGAGCACCGAGGCGGCCGAGGCGTCCGGATGCGCCATTGCGTACCCCAGCGTGCACAGCAGCAGGAAGCCGGTGCCCGCCGACGCGGCGGTGACCAGGAGCCGGCGCAGCTGGACGAGGGGGTCGGCCCTGCGGGCTAGACGGAGAGCGAGCACGCGGCCCGGCCTTCCGACTCGGTGACCGGCGGCAGATGGACGGTGTTCACGCGCCGCCCGTCCAGGAGCGAGACCGTGCGGTCGGCGAGCGCCGCGATCTCCGCGTCGTGTGTGGCCAGGACGACCGTGATGCCGTGCGAACGGGCCGCCGTGGTGAGCGTACGCAGCACATGGGCGCGGTCGGCGCGGTGCAGCGGGGCGGTCGGCTCGTCGGCGAAGAGCACGGTGGGCGAGGGGACGAGCGCGCGGGCGACGGCGACGCGCTGGCGCTCGGCCTGGAGCAGGTCGTGCGGGCGCTTGCGGGCGCAGTTGCCGATGTCGAGGCGCTCCAGCCACTCCAGGGCTGCGGTCTTGGCGGCCCGGCGGCCGCAGCCGCGGAGCATCAGCGGCAGCGCGGCGTTCTCCCAGGCGTTCAGCTCGGGGACGAGGACCGGACTCGGGTCGATCCAGCCGAAGCGGTCGCGACGCAGCCGTTCGCGGGTGAGCGGGCCCATGGTGTGCACGGGCGTGCTGTTGAACCAGATCTCGCCCTGGTCCGGGAGGAGCTGGCCCGCCAGGCACCGCAGCAGCGTTGTCTTGCCGCTGCCGCGCGGGCCGCCGACGGCGAGGATCTCGCCCTCCCGGACGCCGAGCGAGACACCGCTGAGCGCGGGCGAGCCGTTGTGCTTGACGTGCAGGGCGCGTGCCCAGATCACGTCGTTGTCAGGCGGGGCCACCATCGCGTACACCTCGGTTCAGATCTGATTTGCCTTGCCAAGTCCCCCGGTCGGGGGAACGAAGGCAGGGCCGATCGGTCACTGGGCACGCTAGGTAGTCGGGGCCGGGAGGCCGGACAGCACGCGGCCCCGGGCGGCCCATTCTCACTCGAACGGGCGGCACCGGGGCCGGTGTTGATCACAGGATCACAAGGATCCGGGGACCGGGGCGCGGCTCAGAGCTTCGTCCACGCCTCCGTCAGCACCTGACGGACGATCCCCTCGATCTCGTCGAAGGTCGACTGGTCGGCGATCAGCGGCGGCGACAGCTGGATGACCGGGTCACCGCGGTCGTCGGCGCGGCAGTAGAGGCCGTACTCGAAGAGCTTCTTGGAGACGAAGCCGTAGAGCACGCGCTCCGACTCCTCGTCGGTGAAGGTCTCCTTGGTGGCCTTGTCCTTCACGAGCTCGATGCCGTAGAAGAAGCCGTTGCCGCGGACGTCGCCGACGATCGGCAGGTCGTGCAGCTTCTGCAGGGTCTGCAGGAAGTTCGCCTCGTTGTCCAGCACGTGCTGGTTGAGGCCCTCGCGCTCGAAGATGTCGAGGTTGGTGAGCGCCACGGCCGCGGAGACCGGGTGGCCGCCGAAGGTGTAGCCGTGCAGGAAGGTGTTGTCGCCCTGGTAGAACGGCTCGGCGATGCGGTCCGAGATGACGGTGGCGCCGATCGGGGAGTAGCCCGAGGTCATGCCCTTGGCGCAGGTGATGATGTCCGGGATGTAGTCGAACTTGTCGCAGGCGAACATCGTGCCGAGGCGGCCGAAGGCGCAGATGACCTCGTCGGAGACGAGCAGCACGTTGTACTTGTCGCAGATCTCGCGGACGCGCTGGAAGTAGCCGGGGGGCGGCGGGAAGCAGCCGCCCGCGTTCTGCACCGGCTCCAGGAAGACCGCGGCGACGGTCTCGGGGCCCTCGAAGAGGATCTCCTGCTCGATCTGGTCGGCGGCCCAGCGGCCGAAGGCCACCGGGTCGTCGCCGTGGATCGAGGCGCGGTAGATGTTGGTGTTCGGCACCTTGTGCGCGCCGGGGACCAGCGGCTCGAAGGGGGCCTTCAGGGCCGGCAGGCCGGTGATGGACAGGGCGCCCTGCGGGGTGCCGTGGTAGGCGACCGCGCGTGAGATGACCTTGTACTTCGTGTGGTTGCCGGTGAGCTTGTGGTACTGCTTCGCCAGCTTCCACGCGGTCTCGACGGCCTCGCCGCCGCCGGTGGAGAAGAACACCTTGTTCAGGTCGCCCGGCGCGTAGTGCGCGAGGCGCTCGGCGAGCTCCACGGCCTTGGGGTGGGCGTAGGACCAGATCGGGAAGAAGGCCAGCTGCTGCGCCTGCTTGAACGCCGTCTCCGCGAGTTCCGTGCGGCCGTGGCCCGCCTGGACCACGAACAGGCCCGCGAGACCGTCGAGGTAGCGCTTGCCCTTGTCGTCGTAGATGTAGGTGCCCTCACCACGCACGATGGTGGGAACGGGCGCGTTCTCGTACGAGGACATGCGGGTGAAGTGCATCCACAGGTGGTCGTACGCGGTCTTGCTGAGGTCCTTGGTGCTCACGGCTATCGGGTTCCCCACATGTAGGTCTGTTTCTTGAGCTTCAGGTAGACGAAGCTCTCGGTGGAGCGCACGCCGGGGAGGGCCCGGATGCGTTTGTTGATGACGTCCAGCAGGTGGTCGTCGTCCTCGCAGACGACTTCTACGAGGAGGTCGAACGAGCCCGCGGTCATCACCACGTACTCGACTTCCGGCATCGCGGTCAGGGCGTCGGCCACCGGCTCCAGATCACCCTCCACGTTGATGCCCACCATCGCCTGCCTGCGGAAACCCACGGTGAGCGGGTCCGTGACGGCGACGATCTGCATCACGCCCTGGTCGAGGAGCTTCTGGACGCGCTGACGCACGGCCGCCTCGGAGAGGCCGACGGCCTTGCCGATCGCGGCGTACGGGCGGCGTCCGTCCTGCTGGAGCTGCTCGATGATCGCGAGGGAGACGGTGTCCAACGAGGGACTGCCGTTCCTGGACTCGCGGGAGTCCCTGGGGTCTGCGCTTCGACTGGCCACGGCTTCACTCTGCACGACGTCTCGACGGATCCGCAAGGTCGCTGCGATGAAATTCGTTGTTTAGGGGTCCTAGTCTTGCGGATTTCGCAGTTCTGGGCCGATCGGGGGTGTTGAAAACGTGGGTGCACGGATTAGGGTGGGTGTCTCAGTGAATGGACATCCGACGTCACCTGAGGTCATGGATGTCCGCAATCATCCGAAGTCATCCGAAGTCAATGGACACCTGAACCTGGAGGGCCGGCAGTGAGCACCGAGCTGCGTCGTCTGCGCAACTACATCGATGGTGAGTTCCGGGACGCCGCCGACGGGCGGACCACCGAGGTCGTCAACCCCGTGACCGGCGCTGCGTACGCGACGGCGCCGCTGTCCGGCCAGGCGGACGTGGACGCCGCGATGGCGGCCGCCGCCGCGGCCTTCCCGGCCTGGCGCGACCAGACGCCGTCGGAGCGTCAGCGCGCGCTCCTCAAGATCGCGGACGCGTTCGAGGAGCGTGCCGAGGAGCTGATCGCGGCCGAGGTGGAGAACACCGGCAAGCCGATCGGGCTGACCCGCTCCGAGGAAATCCCGCCGATGGTCGACCAGATCCGCTTCTTCGCGGGCGCCGCCCGGATGCTGGAGGGGCGCAGCGCCGGCGAGTACATGGAGGGCCTGACCTCCATCGTCCGCCGCGAGCCGATCGGGGTCTGCGCGCAGGTCGCGCCGTGGAACTACCCGATGATGATGGCGGTGTGGAAGTTCGCCCCCGCGCTCGCGGCCGGCAACACGGTTGTCCTGAAGCCGTCGGACACGACTCCCGCCTCCACCGTCCTGATCGCCGACATCATCGGCTCGATCCTGCCCAAGGGCGTTTTCAACGTCGTCACCGGCGACCGCGACACCGGCCGCCTGATGGTCGAGCACCACACCCCGGCGATGGCCTCCATCACGGGCTCCGTGCGCGCGGGCATGTCGGTCGCCGAGTCGGCGTCCAAGGACCTGAAGAGGGTTCACCTGGAGTTGGGTGGTAAGGCGCCGGTCGTCGTCTTCGAGGACACCGACATCGCCAAGGCCGTCGAGGACATCTCGGTGGCGGGCTTCTTCAACGCGGGCCAGGACTGTACGGCCGCCACCCGCGTGCTGGTCCAGGAGACCATCCACGACGAGTTCGTGGCCGCGCTCGCCAAGGCCGCCGCCGAGACGAAGACCGGGCAGCCGGACGACGAGGACGTGCTGTACGGCCCGCTGAACAACCCCAACCAGCTCAAGCAGGTCTCCGGGTTCATCGAGCGGCTCCCCGCCCACGCCAAGGTCGAGACGGGCGGCCACCGGGTCGGCGAGGTCGGCTTCTTCTACGCGCCGACCGTCGTGTCCGGTCTGAAGCAGGACGACGAGATCATCCAGAACGAGGTCTTCGGTCCGGTCATCACCGTCCAGTCCTTCACGGACGAGGCGCAGGCCATCGAGTGGGCCAACGGCGTCGAGTTCGCCCTCGCCTCCTCGGTGTGGACGAAGGACCACGGACGGGCGATGCGGCTGTCGAAGTCCCTCGACTTCGGCTGCGTGTGGATCAACACCCACATCCCGCTGGTCGCCGAGATGCCGCACGGCGGCTTCAAGAAGTCCGGCTACGGCAAGGACCTTTCGGCGTACGGGTTCGAGGACTACACGCGGATCAAGCACGTGATGACGTCGCTGGACGCGTAGCACGAACACATCAAGTGCGCGGCCCCGGACGGGAGTTGATCCGTCCGGGGCCGCGCCCTTCCCCCTCCGTGATGGTCAGGCGTTCTTGGTGGCGCCGGTCAGTGAGGGGAGGCCCTCGGGGGCGCCGGGCTCGATGCGCTCGCCTTTGCCCTTGCCGGGCCGGCCCGGGCGGCCGGGCAGGCTGCCGGGCGTGGCCGGGAAGGTGATGCCGGCTTCCTTCAGGAGCGGCGCGCACTTCTTGACCGCGGCGCGGTACTTCTTCGTGACCGGGTTGAAGTCGCCGCCCTTCAACTTCACCTGCAGACGGACCGATCCGTCGTCGGCCTTGACCGCGTGGAAGTCGGGGAACTGCTGCTGGCCCTCGCCGCGCATGCAGCGGGCGAACGCCTTGTTGGCCTCGTTGACATCGTCCGGGGCGTCGTCGGTCGGGGCGTACGCCACCCCGATGCTGCCGGCTCCGATGGGAGGCCGGTCGGTGCCGGGCGAGGCGCTTGGTGTGCCGGACGGTTCGGACGCCGTGGCCGCCGACGCGGTGACCGTTCCGAGCGTGACGGCGGTGATCAGGGCGCAGGCCAGGACGAGACGCCGGGGCCGGTTCGCCAGTGCGGACATGTGGGTTCTCCTGTCGTGGTACTGGTGCTTGCCTCCTCCACACAAGCCCGCGGGCGGTAACGGCACGGGAACGGCCGGGCTTATGCCTGTGTAACCGCCGCGTCGGCACACTGACCGGCATGCGTGTGCTGGTGGTCGAGGATCACGAAGAACTCGCCGAGACCGTCGCAGGGGGACTGCGCCGCCACGGGATGGCGGTCGACCTCGCGTTCGACGGTCCTACGGCGCTGGAGCGCGCCCAGGTCAACGGCTACGACGTCGTCGTACTCGACCGCGACCTGCCCGGGATGCACGGCGACCAGGTGTGCCGGACGCTGGCCGCCGAGGGTGGCAGAGCCCGGGTGCTGATGCTCACGGCGGCCGGGACGGTGGCCGACCGGGTCATGGGCCTCGGCCTCGGGGCCGACGACTACCTGCCCAAGCCGTTCGCGTTCACCGAACTCGTCGCACGGATCAGGGCGTTGGCGCGCCGTTCGCAGCCCGCGCTGCCGCCGGTCCTGGTCCGTGGCGAGCTGCGGCTGGACCCGGCGCGGCGGCAGGCGACCCGCGAGGGCACGGAACTCGCCCTCAGCCCGAAGGAGTTCGCGGTGCTGGAGATGCTGCTCGGCGCGCAGGGAGCCGTCGTGTCGACCGAGGAGCTGCTGGAGCGGGCGTGGGACGAGGCGGCCGATCCGTTCACCCATACCGTGAAGGTGACGGTGAGCCGGTTGCGGCGGAAGCTGGGGGAGCCGGGGGTCATCGAGACGGTCGAGCGGGCGGGGTACCGGATCCTATGAAGTTTGCTCCGCATCCGACGAAGGCCCCTTCGCGTGCCTTGCGCCTCCGGTCGCTTCCGGCGTTCCCCTGCGGCCTTCGGGGACCGCGCACCATCCGATGGCGGCTCACGCTGCTCTACGGCGCGCTGTTCGCGGTGGCCGGGGCGGCCCTGCTGGCCTTCACCTACGTGCTCGTCGCCACCACCGAGCCGTCTCTCACGGGCGGCTCGCCCGGTCCGGTGTCGCTGGACGGTACCGGTGGGCCCGCGGGCCCGGACGCGCCGCCGCAGGATCCGGCGAAGATCGCCGCCTACGTCGAGGGACGTCTCTCGGTGCTGCGTGCCGAGCAACTGCACCAGTTCCTCATCGAGTCGGCGGTCGCGCTTGCGGTGATGACCGTGGTCTCGGTGGCCCTGGGCCGGCTGATGGCCGGACGGGTACTGGCGCCGCTCCGTACGATGACCGCCGCCGCCCGTCGTATCTCGGCGGACAACCTGCACGAGCGGCTCGCCGTGCCCGGTCCCGACGACGAGCTGAAGGCGATGGCCGACACCTTCGACGCCGTCCTGGGCCGTGTCGAGGGAGCGTTCGAGGCGCAGAAGCAGTTCGTCGCCAACGCCTCGCACGAGCTGCGCACCCCGCTCACCCTCCAGCAGGCGATCGTGGATGTCGCGCTCGACGATCCGGACGCCTCGGTGGAGAGTCTGCGGGCCGCGTGTCTGCGGATGCGGGCCGCGGGGCAGGAGCAGGAGCGGCTGATCGAGACGCTGCTGACCCTGGCGCGCAGCCAACGGGGGCTCCAGCGGCGGGAGTTCGTCGACCTCGCGGAGGTCGTACGGGCGCGGTTGCCCGAGGGCGGGCCGCGGATGGAGACCGATCTCGGCCCCGCCCCCGTACTCGGGGATCCGCAGTTGATCGAGCGCCTGGTCGTCAACCTCGCCGACAACGCCGTACGGCACAACCACCCGGAGGGTGAGGAGAGCTGGGTCCGTGTGTGGACCGGGCTCGACGGCGGGCGCCCGGTCCTGCGGATCGCCAACAGCGGTCCGGTGATCCCGCCCGGCCAGATGTCCGGGCTCTTCCAGCCGTTCCGCCGCCTGGGCGCCGAACGCCTCGGGAGGCGCGACGGGCTTGGCCTCGGCCTGTCGATCGTCGCGGCCGTGGTCGCCGCGCACGGTGGCACGGTCGAGGCGTGGTCGCGCCCGGAGGGCGGGCTGAGCGTGCGGGTCGGCTTTCCGCCGGGTGTGCCCGTTCGGCCGGTGTCCGCCGCCGTCGGCCGTACGAAGTGATCGACAGGGTGTCGGTTCGGCGCGCGAGCGCTCGACGCAGCGTCCATTGTCCCGGCCGGGCCGGGGGCGGGATGCTGCCCGGGTGCCCGTGAACCGGAAGACCTCACCGCTGCCCCGCCGGTCACTGCTGCGCGCCCTGGGCGGTGGCGCGGCCCTCGGCGCCCTGGCGGGGTGCGGGGTGCCCGCCGCGTACGTGTCGCCGGGGGACCGGGCAGGCGCCGACCTCTCTGCCCGCGACAAGCGGCTGACGTGGGCGAACTGGCCGCTGTACATCGACACTGACGACGAGGACACGACGAGGCGGCCGACCCTGGACGCCTTCGAGAAGAGCACCGGGATCTCGGTCGACTACGTCGAGGAGATCAATGACAACGACGAGTTCTTCGGCAAGATCAGCCCGTCCCTGATGAACCATCAGCAGACCGGCCGCGACCTGATCGTCATCAGCGACTGGATGTGCGCACGCTTCGTCCGCCTCGGCTGGGTCCAGGAGATGGACCGGGCGAATCAGCCGAACGTCACCAAGTACCTTGACCCGCTGCTGCGTTCGCCCGCCTTCGACCCCGGTCGCAGATCCACCGTGCCGTGGCAGTCGGGGATCACCGGCATCGCGTACAACCGTCGCAGGGGCGGTCGCGAGATCGCACACGTCTCCGACCTGTGGGCGGACGACCTGAAGGGCCGGGTCACCCTTCTCTCCGGCCTCGACGAGGCCTTCGCGCTGCTGATGCAGGGCAACGGCGTCGACATCACCAAGTGGACGGCGGACGACTTCCACCAGGTCTGCGACCAGGTCGAGAAGTACGTGCACAACGGCCAGATCCGGCGCTTCACCGGCAACGACTACATCAAGGACCTCTCCAGCGGCGACGTCCTCGCCTGCCAGGCGTACTCCGGCGACGTGATCCAACTCCAGGCCGACGACCCCGACATCCGCTTCGTCGTCCCCGAGGAGGGCGCCGAACTGTGGGCAGAATCCCTGATGATCCCCAACCTGGCCCGTCACAAGGCCAACGCGGAGAAACTCGTCGACCACTACTACCAGCCCGAGGTCGCCGCCGAACTGGCCGCCTGGGTCAACTACGTCTGCCCCGTCCCCGCCGCCCAGGACGTCCTCGCCTCCTCCAAGGACGAGGACACCGCCGCCCTCGCCGAGGACCCGCTGATCTTCCCGGACACCACCATGCGCAGGCGGCTCGCGATCGCGCGCGACATCGAGTCCTCGGAACGTACGGAGTTCGCACAGCGGTGGAACGCGATCGCGGGGCTGTAGTGGGGGCGGGGCTGTGTTTGGAGAGGAGCCGCTGACCGCTCGCTCTCGGTGCGGCAGCGTAGCGTTCCAGCAACTCCCTTGCCGGGGCTCAGGGTTACGGTGCGACGTGCGTGGGAGTCGTGAAGAGTTCTCGCATGGTTCTGGGGATTCGGTCACGGGAACGGAAAGATCGGGGGGCTTACTCGGCGCTCGCGAACAGGTCGGGCGCCGCTCCATGCGATGGGAGACCGATCAACGATGTTCACTCCGGTGCGGAGCAGAGTACGGACGGCCGCGCTCGCGCTCATGGCCGTTACGGCCCTCGCCTTCGGCGCGACCACCACGACCGGCGCGGCAGCGGCCCCCGCCGCCGCTGCCGCGAAACAAGGACCGACCTCGGTGGCGTACGTCGAGGTCAACAACAACAGCATGCTGAACGTCGGCAAGTACACCCTCGCCAACGGCGGCGGCAACGTCTTCGACGTCGCCGTGATCTTCGCGGCGAACATCAACTACGACACGGGCACGAAGGCGGGGACCCTGTACTTCAACGAGAACGTGCAACGCGTCCTCGACAACGCCGCCACGCAGATACGGCCGTTGCAGCAGAAGGGCATCAAGGTCGTCCTCTCGGTGCTCGGCAACCACCAGGGCGCGGGCTTCGCCAACTTCCCGTCCCAGCAGGCGGCTTCGGCGTTCGCGAAACAACTGTCGGACACCGTGGCCAAGTACGGCCTCGACGGCATCGACTTCGACGACGAGTACGCCGACTACGGCAACAACGGCACCGGCCAACCCAACGCCAGCTCGTTCGTGTACCTGGTGTCGGCACTGCGCGCCAACATGCCGGACAAGATCATCAGCCTCTACAACATCGGCCCGGCCGCGTCGCGCCTGTCCTACGGCGGCGTCGACGTCTCGTCCAAGTTCGACTACGCCTGGAACCCCTACTACGGCACCTGGCAGGTCCCCGGCATCGCACTGCCCAAGTCGAAGCTGTCGCCGGCGGCCGTCCAGATCGGCGGGACCTCGCAGAGCACGGCCGCCGCCCTCGCCCGCCGCACGGTCAGTGAGGGGTACGGCGTCTATCTGACGTACAACCTCGACGGCGCCGATCGCAGCGCCGATGTCTCCGCGTTCACCAGGGAGCTGTACGGCAGTGACGCCGTCTACGCGCCGTAGGCCGACCACCCTCCCCGGCGTCCGGTGCCCCCTCGGGGCTTGCTGCATCCCGTAGGGCCGCGCCCCGGGCAGGCCACGCTTTCGACAACGATGTCGGAGGCGCGGTCGCCACAGGTACCGTGACCTGCGCTGTACCAAAGTGCCAACTGTCTCTCTGATTCTGTGCTTCCGGTAGCTGAAGCCAGTTGGCATCAGCGCAGGTCGCGAACGCCGCCCGATGCCAACTAGCAATCTTCGTCACATTGTGTGACCGAGTGACAGCAATGACCCCCCACGGACGTACGTGGGGGGTCATTGCTCACCTCGTCCGTCTACGGCGCGTCCACCACCGTGCCCGGGACCACCTGGCTGCCGGGAAGCGGCACACCGTCGTAGTCGGTCACCGCGAGGCGTACCGACTCGGCCGGCTCGGCCACCTGGTCCTTCACCGTCGGCACGGTGAACTCGGTGCTGGTGGTGCCGGCGGGGATGGTCGCGTACACCCACTGGATCACCTGGGAGAGGGGACGCTCCGGGTCGGGGAGCTCACCGACGAGGTCCATCAGCCACTGCGGGTCCACGTCCTTGGTGGACAGCTCGGCGCCCTCCGTGACCGGGAACGCCAGGACCGGCTGCCAGATGTCCACGTCGGCGGGCGCGGAGAGGGTGAGCCGCCAGGTCAGCGTGTCTCCCTCGGTCCCCTGGTCCTTGACCGGGGTCAGGCCGAGGGTGGGCTCAGGGTCGTCGTTCTGCGCGGTGACCCCGCCCCGGTAGGAGCCGATGACGGCGCCGCGTACGGCCTTCGCGAGGACGTCGTACTGCTCGTCGTAGTTGAAGCGCGTGTTGCCCTTCACCTCGATGGGCACGTCGACGGCGTTGCTGCCGGGCTTCACCGTGACCAGTCTGCTCGTGGACTCCCGGGTGTCGGGGTCGACGACAGCGATGCGGACCTTGCCACTGCCGTGCCCGGAGACCTGCACCGGGACGTGGTAGGTCTGGGTGCCGGAGTCGCCCTCCTTGACGGTGAGCCGGCCGATGTCGACGCGTGGCAGCGCCGCCGCCCTGACCGCCGGGGTACCGGGAGCCCAGCCCCAGGCGTCCATCAGCCAGGCCTGTCCGGACCCTGAACGCGGAGTCAGCTCAAGGGACTTGATGTGTTTCAGATCCAGTCCGGCGCGGGTGGCCGCGGTCAGCGGGACGCGCAGTTCGCGCGCCCAGTAGGAGGACGTGCGCGCGCTGCCCGGCAGCCCGTCGACCCGGACCTGGCCGAGCTCGGCCCGGCGGCCGGAGGAGTCGGTGACGGTCACGTCCAGCTTGGTGCCGGTGGTGTTCGGAGGCACGAACACGCGCAGCGCCAGGCTCTTGGCACCGGAGAGGGACACCGGAGCGGCGGGGGAGATCCTGGTCGCGGTGCCCGGCGCCGACCACTTCAGCGCAACCGCGCCGCGGCCGGCCTCCTTGGTCGTGAACCACCACGGGAAGTGCGGCGACGAACCCTCGGCGTCCGGGGGCAGACAGGCCACCGCCGGGTCGGGATCGAGCGCCGCGCACAGCCTGCCGCCGGTCACCTTCACCGGGGCGTCGGGCAGGAAGCCGCCCGTACGGCGGGCGCCGACCGCGTGGGTCAGCACGCGGGCCGGGTCGGCGGACGGGGCGCGCCTGCCCGTGCCGTCCAGCAACGGGCGCACCCGGTCGTCGCCGGCGACGAACAGCCGGGCCGCGGCGGCGATGTAGGTGGAGCCCGCCTTGTGCTGCTGGTCGGCGGTCAGCCGGGTGCTGGTACCCGGGGAGCACACCGGGTCGGGCTCGTCCTCCTCGAACTCCCAGAAGTCGTCCCAGGAGGGCGCCACGGACTTGCCCGGCGTCCACTCGGTGTTGAAGAAGTTGTGGTTGGCGCCGACCACGTAGACGGCGCTGTGCAGGGCGGTGCCCTGGCTGACCCCGCGCGTCCCGTCGACGTACACCTCGCCCTGGAGGTCGGAGACGTCGCCGTCGCAGCCGGGGAGGATCGTCGCGGACGGCACGTCGGCTACCGGATTCTGGCCGAAGATCGTAGGTCCGATGAGGACGGTCCCGCGGATCTTCCAGCGCACCGGGCCCTTGTAGCCGTCCTGTGCGGCGGGCGGCGGGTAGAAGCTGTCCAGGGCCGCCCGGTTGACGCCCTCGCCGCCTCGCGAGTGGCCGACGAGCAGGACCTGGGAGAGGTCGGCCTTCGCCGCGCCGGGCACGCCCGCGGGGGCGGTGGCCGGATTGGCGGCCCAGCCGGCCCACTTGGCGAGGTGCTGTCGCACCAGCGAGGAGCGCGCCTGCGCACCGCCGTCCTCGGCCTCCCCGTCCTGGCCGTTGATGCCGTTCGCGGAGATCGACACCGTCACATAGCCCTGGGAGGCCAGCAGCTTCTGGTCCTGCAGATAGCCCTTGTGGCTCGGGATCGGCTCCGTGCCGGCCGAGCAGGGCCACTCAAGGTCCCAGTCGTCCTCGGTCCCGCCCGGCTTGAAGCAGGTGGGGTGGCGGCCGTGCAGGAAGAGCGCGAGGGGCCGCTTGCCGGTGGCGCCCTTGGGCGCGACGACGACGGCCTCCATCTCGACCGGCGCGGCGAAACCGGGCAGCTTCACCGGGTCGAGGTCGTACTCGCCGGTGACCGTGGAGTACGAGCCCGGCTTGCCGGGGTCCACGGAGTTCGCCGGGAGCTGGGCGAGGGGCTGGACGGCCGCCGGGGAGTTGGTCGCCTTCGTGCCGGTGCTGTCGGCGGGCGCGTCCAACCGGCGTCCGCTCGCCAGGACTTGGAGGTCCTTGAGTGGCGTGGCCCGGTTGACGGCGAGTCGGAACGTGCGGCCGTCCTTGGCCGGTTTCGGTACGCCGAGCAGTCGGCCGTCCGCGTGGAACTCGACACGGGCGTCGCCCGCTGGCACGGGCCTGTCCGACCGCCAGACCAGCTCCCGCGTGCCGCCCTCCCCGGTGACGCGCCAGCCCGGCGGCAGTCCGCTGTCGGCGCTCGCCGTCAACGGCGTTGCCTGGGACGGCTGTTGGGCCTGGGCCAGTCCCGGTGAGCCCGCCAGGGCCGCGAGCACGGCCACGGCGGTGACACCTATTCGCCGCGTTCGGTTCAAGGGTCCCTCCTCGCACTTGGAGCGAGGGCGTCCCGTCCGTCCCGAGAGCCCTTCACGCCTCGTAAGGAAGCGAATCGGGGCTTGTGGGTTGCCTGTGCCGGGGAAGTGCCTCCGGGCAGGGTATGAATCAGGTCACGGGGACCGTCCAGCCATCGGACAGGAATCAGGTCACGGGGACTGTCTGGCCACCGGACAGGAATCAGGTCACGGGGACTGTCTGGCCACCGGACAGGAATCAAGTCAGGGGGACTGCCTGGCCACCGGACAGGAATCGGGGCACTGTCACCGTCCAGCCATCGGACGCATCGGATTACCGGGACCCTCTAGCCGTCGAAGCCGCCGCCGCCTCCGAATCCGCCGCCGTGCCCGCGCTCCTCGGATTCGGTCGGCGCCGTGGTGGGGGCCGTGGAGCCGTCGGCGGCGGTGAAACCGGCCTTGTCGAGGGCGGACTGGAGGGACGCGGCATAGCTCTGGCTGGTATAGGTCGCGCCGCTGACCGAGTCGATCGCGGCGCTCTGCTTGGACAGCGCGCTCTCCCGCAGGGCCGGTACCGCGCCGTTGCTGATCTGCACCGACTGCGGTTCGTTGCCGGGGATCTGGAGCGGCTTGACGTCGGTGATCTTCCCGCCCTCGATGGTGACTTGAACCTGCGTGTTGCCGAACTGGGTGCTGATGACAGCGCCGGTGGCGGTGGTGGTGGTGCCGCTCTTCGAGACGGTCGCGTCCTGACTCGCCGTCGAGGAGGACGAAGAGGATGACGCGACGGTCGGGACGGCCTCGTGGGGCTTGAACATCAGCACGCCGGTGGTGCCGACAACGGTCGCGACCAGGACGATCGGGGCACGTCGCATGGGGTCCTCCAGAGATGGCCGAGGCTGCCGCCAATACGGGCGGTCAGTACGTCAGAACGCGAAGTCCTCGTGGTGGATGTGGAGTTCGGGCACCCCGGCGCCACGGGCGGCGGAGATGACCGTACGGGTGAACTGGTCGGGGCCGCAGACGAAGACGTCCCGGCCGGCGATGTCGGGGACGAGGGTGTGCAGGGCCGCCGCGTTCAGATGAACGGCCTCCCGCGGCCCGGTCAACGCGTGCAGCAGACCGCGACGTTTGCCGACCAGACGTTCGAACTCGTCCAGGTGCGCGATGTCTTCGGAGTGCCTGCCGCGCAGCAGGACGACGACGTGGGTGTCCCGGGGTAGGTCGTCGAGGAGGGCACGGATGGGCGTCGTACCCACACCGGCGCCGACGAGCAGGACGTTCCGGGACTGCCGTGCGTCGGCGGTGAAGACCCCGTAGGGGCCCTCGAACGCCACCCTGGTGCCCGGGGTGAGCCGGGACAGGGCCGTGCTGTGGTCACCCAACTCCTTCACCGTGATCCGGAGATGGTCTGCCTGAGGGGTGGCCGACAGGGAGTAGGGGTGGGCCTGCCACCACAGCTCACGGCGCAGGAAGCGCCACATCATGAACTGTCCGCCGGCCGTGGGCAGCCGCTCCAGATGCCGCCCGCTGAGCACGATGGACCAGGTGTTGGGCCCTGCGGGAGACACCTGGGCGACGCGCAGGTCGTGCCGTACGGACCGCCACAGCGGTAGCCCCACCCGGAAGGCGAGTACGACGATCAGTGCGCCCACCCACAGCGAGGTCCACCAGGCCGTGGCCAGGGAGTGCCCCACGAACGGCGCACCGGTGTCGACCTGGTGGACGAACGAGAGGCCCAGGCCCAGGTAGGTGTAGAGGTGGACGGCCCACCAGGTCTCGTATCGCATCCGGCGTCGTGCCCGCCGGTAGGAGGTGACCCCGGCGGCCAGCAGCAGGGCGCTGCCGACGGTGGCCGACAGAATGCCCGGGTAGGTCCACAGCAACTGGCCGATCTCCGCAAGGATTCCCGTCTTCGCCGCGCGCGCATATCCGACGGTGATCAGTACGGCGTGCGCCAGCAGGAGGTAGAGGCCCCAGGGAGCGGTGCGCCGGTGCCAGACGATCAACCGGTCCTGGCCCAGGGCGCGTTCCAGCGGCGGGATGCGTGCCGAGAGGAGCACGATGATGACCATGGCGTAGCCGCTGAGCATCCCGGTGACGCGGCCGAGCGCGGTGGCGATGCCGCCCGGGGCGTGCAGTGCGCTGACGGTCTGGGCGCCGATGCCCAGCGCGAGTGAGATGCCGAGGCCGAGACCGGTGGCCGCGGCCAGCGCGTCGACGACCAGGGGGCGGCGGGGGGCGGGCAGCCTGCGGCGTACCCGCCCGGTGCGCCGTGACGACGGAGGAGCCGAAGGAGGGGGCCAGTTGCGCGGGCGGACGGGAGGCTTGGGAGGGGGCTGCCGGGAGATGCGGGGAGCGGTCATGGCGACTCCTCGGCTCTGTCGGCCAGGGGGAAGCCCGGAGTGAGATACACGCGTTCGTCGTCCTGCACCGTCATGGCCTCGTATCCGTCGAGGCTCAGCGTCCAGTCGGCGGCCTTGCGCCCCATGGCGAAGGCCGCGGTCGCGTACGCGTCGGCGGTGCCCAGGTCGGGGCCGCACACGGTGACGGACAGCAGCCCGGCGGGGTGGGCGCGGGCGTGCGGGTCGACGATGTGCTCGCCGCGCTCGTACGTTCCCGAGGTCGCCACCGCGAGCCCGTTCGCGTGCACCACCCCGGCCAGCGCGCCGCGGTCGCTCGGGTGCTGGATCCCGATGCGCCAGGGCAGTCCGGCCTCGCGGCTGCCGCGGCTCACGACGTCGCCGCCGGCCGTCAGACAGAAGTCGGTGATGCCCCAGGCCACCAGCGCGTCGGCGGCCCGCTGCACCGACCAGCCCTTCACCAGGGCGGACGGATCCAAGGACCCTGTCGCCCATACGTCGAAGTACCCGTCCGTCTCCTTGCGGAGTTCCTCGCACCTCTCCAACACCCACGCCACCTCGGCGTTGGTGTGCCTGGGTGACAACTCCCCTCGTCCGATACGGGAGATGGCACTGTCCGGCCGGTAGGTACTGAAGAGGGCGTCGACTTCGTGCAGCCAGCGCACCACCCTGCCCGTACCCGAAGCGGCCTTCTCCTTGCGGCAGTTGCGCAGGTCGATGGAGACCACGGTGCCCATGACGTGTTCCACATGGACGTGCCGAGCAGGCAGGCCGGTCGCGAGGTCCGTATGGCCTTGAAGTCTTGTCATGGGGCTCCTTGGGAGCTGACGGTGGTCTGCGCTCACCTTCCCGAGCGGACCTCTCAGTTCCCTCTCAGGTCAGGGCGGATGCCGGGTCTCCGGCTGCTTTTAAAGGGGAATCTCAGGCAGTAGCACGGTGAACACCGTCGAACCCGGGACGCTCTGGAAGGTCAGAGTGCCCTCGTGGGCCTCCACGATGGCCGCCGCGATGGACAGGCCGAGGCCCGCACCGGCACCGCCGTTGACGGCGCCCGGGTTGCCCGGGTGGCGGCGGTCGGCGCGGGTGAAGCGCTCGAAGAGCGTCTGCCGGAGCTCCGGGGTGATTCCGGGGCCGTTGTCCGTGACGGACAAGGTGCAGTGTTCCGGGTCGTGTTGGCCCACCCGGATGGTCACCAGGGTGCCGGCCGGGGTGTGCAGACGGGCGTTGGCCAGGAGGTTCGTCAGTACCTGCGCCAGGCGGTCGCAGTCGCCGGTGACGGTGACCGGCGTCTCGGGCAGGTCCAGGACCCAGCTGTGGCCGGGGCTCGCCGCCCGGGCGTCGTCCGTGCAGTCGATGACCAGGCGGGTCACGTCGACCGGTTCACGCCGCAGCGGGCGGCCGGCGTCGAGGCGGGCGAGCAGCAGCAGGTCGTCGACCATCGCACTCATACGTGCCGCCTCGGCGGCCACCCGGTCGAGGGCCCGCTCGACCTTGGCGGGCACCGGGCCGGGGTGGCGCAGAGCGAGTTCGGCGTGGCCGCGGATCGAAGCGACCGGGGTGCGCAGTTCATGGCTGGCGTCGGCGGCGAAGCTGCGCAGCCGCTCCTCACTGGTGTGACGTTTGGCCAGCGCCTCCTGGACGTGGCCGAGCATGCGGTCGAGGGCGGCGGCCACCTGGCCCGCCTCGCTGTGCGGGTCGCCTGCCGCCGTCGGGCCCGGCAGGGTGACCGCACCGCTGTCCAGTTTCAGGGCGGCGACGGCAGCCGCGGTGTCCGCCACCCGGCGCAGGGGGCGCAGCGAGCGGCGTACCCACAGGGCACCGGCGACTCCGGTGATCACCAGTGCTCCGCCGAAGACCACGGAGGAGGCCATGGCCAGGCGGTTCACCGTGTCCTGGAGCGGCGCCAACGGCAGGCCGCTGACCAGGATGTCGTCGTCCTTTCCCGCGCACGCGTAGACGCGGTAGTCGCCGAGGGTCGAGAGGGTGACGCTGTGGGCGCTGCCGTCGGTGGGGATGCCGTTGAGCGTGGCTTCGTCGGCCGCGTCGAGGGTGACCCAGGTGCGCCGGTTGGCCCGGACGACGGCGGCGTCACTGATCCTCGCGTCGGTCAGCCGTGCGCCGAAGGTGCCGATCGCCTGCCCACGTGTGTCGGCGCTCCTGTCGACCATCGTGCGTCCTTGGTCGTTGTCCGTGACTGTCTGCTGCTCCGTGAGTTGTCGCAGCGTGGAGGGGAACAGGCAGCCGGAGTCGGCGAGTTGGTGATCGAGTTGGCCGGTGAGGTAGCTGCGCAGCGCGAACACGCTCGTCAGACCGACGGTCGCGCAGCTCAGCGCGAGCAGGACGACCAGGCCACAGGTGAGCTTGGCGCGCAGCGTGCGGGGGCGCAGCCGGTCCATCCGGGAGCGCGTCGCCGGGTTCATGACGTGGTGGGTTTGAGGACGTAGCCGACTCCGCGCACGGTATGGATCATCGGCGGTCGACCGGCGTCCACCTTCTTGCGCAGATATGAGATGTACAGCTCGACCACATGTGCGTGGCGGCCGTAGTCGTACGACCAGATCCGCTCCAGGATCAGCGTCTTGCTGAGCACCTGGCGCGGATGCTGCATCAGCAGCCGCAGCAGGGCGTACTCGGTGGGGGAGAGGGCGATGACCTCACCGTCCCGGGTGACTTCGTGGGCGTCCTCGTCGAGTACCAGATCGCCGACGGTCAACGCGGTCTCTCCCGCACTCCGGCGAGCCATGCCCGCCCGCCGCAGCAGGCCGTGCAGCCGGGCGGTGACCTCGTCCAGGCTGAACGGCTTGGTGACGTAGTCGTCGCCGCCCGCCCGGATCCCGGCGACCCGGTCCTCGACCGCGTCCCGTGCGGTGAGGAACAGCACACAGACCAGGGGGAGTTCGGCGCGGATCTCGCGCAGCACCGTGAACCCGTCGGCGTCGGGGAGCATCACGTCGAGGATCACCGCGTCCGGCCGGAACTCGGCCGTTGTCCGCACCGCCGTCGCCCGGTCCGCAGCCGGGCGGGCGTCGTAGCCCTCGTAGGCCAGCGCCCCGCACAACACCTCGGTGAGGTCCGGCTCGTCGTCGACCACGAGAACCCGGACACGGGTGCCGTCGGGGCGGACCAGTGGCGGCGCCGTGGCCGCGGGGTCCGCAGGGCGTGGAGTCACCGTGACATCACTACCGCCCGATTCTGAGATTCACCTGAGATGTACGCGCCCGGTGCGCGGGTTCGGAGCAGGGCATCGGGCGGTCGGCTCACCGATGACGCGCTCTTCTTCCTGGTCAGCGGTGCTCCACGGCCCGGGGAGGACGTGCTCGGGCAACTGGCCCTGAACCAGGCGCTGAGAGCGGCCTGAGAGGTCTGCCGTGCAGGGTGACGGCCGGGCCGAGGGGGACTCCACGGCGCCGGGCCGAGGGGGACTCCACGGCGCCAGGCCAAGGGGCACTTCAGGGCCAGGCCGTGGGGGACTTCAGGGCCAGGCCAAGAAGGCGCTCCCACATCCCGACGTTCACCCCCCCCACAAGGAGACACATGACCACGCTCAACCCCTCCGTCCTTGAGGGCCCATTGCCACCTCGGACGGCTGAGGACGTCGGTCGCGCGGCCAGGCCGTCATGGGAACGGCCCGCCTTCTGGGCGCTGTTGTGCATCGCGGCGGTGGCCTTCCTCTGGGATCTGGGGGCGTCGGGCTTCGGGAACGAGTTCTACGCGGCGGCCACTCAGGCGGGCGGCGAAAGCTGGAAGGCCGCCTTCTTCGGGGCATCGGACGCCGGGAACTCCATCACCGTGGACAAGCCACCGGTCGCGCTGTGGCCCATGGACATCTCCGTGCGCCTCTTCGGACTCGGGTCCTGGCAGATCCTCGTCCCCGAGGCGCTGATGGGCGTCGCCACCGTCGGCGTGCTGTACGCGGCCGTGCGGCGACTGTACGGACCGGCCGCCGGTCTGCTGGCCGGTGCGCTGTTGGCGCTGACTCCGGTCGCCGCCCTGATGTTCCGCTTCAACAATCCCGACGCGCTGCTGACCCTGCTCATGGTGTGCGCCCTGTACTGCTTCCAGCGCGCCCTGGAAGGGAACCGGGCCGTCCGCTGGATGGTGCTCACCGGGGTCTGCTTCGGTCTCGCCTTCCTGGTCAAGACCCTGCAGGCGTGGCTGATCCTGCCTGCTCTGACGCTGGTCTACCTGGTCTGCGCGGCCCAGCCGCTGGGCAGGCGGATCGGCCATGTCCTGCTGGCCGGGGCCGCGATCGTGGTCAGCAGTGGCTGGTGGGTGGCCATCGTCGAACTGTGGCCCGCCGACTCCCGCCCGTACGTGGGCGGCTCCACCAACAACAGCTTTCTCGACCTGACCCTCGGCTACAACGGACTGGGCCGACTCACCGGTGAGGAGAAGGGCGGCGGCGTCGGCGGTGGCTCCTCAACGAGCGGCATGCCAGGCGGCGCCGGAGGCAGGGGCGAGGCCGGCGGCATCACCCGCATGTTCGACAGCGCGCTGGGCAGCCAGATCTCCTGGCTCCTGCCCGCGGCGCTGATCCTTCTGGTGGCCGCGCTGGTGGTCACCCGCAGGGCCGCCCGAACCGACCTGCACCGTGCGGGCTTTCTGGCCTGGGGCGGCGCCCTGCTGTGCACCGCGGTGACCTTCAGCTTCATGTCCGGGATCTTCCACGAGTACTACACCGTCGCGCTGGCTCCGTACATCGCCGCGCTCGTCGCCATGGGCACGGTCCTCCTCTGGCGCCTGCGAGGCCGCGCCGCAGCGGCGGCCCTGGCGGCGACGGTCGCGGCAACGGCGGTGTGGGCGTTCGTCCTGCTCGGCCGTGCGGAGGGCTGGTCCTCCCCACTGCGCTGGCCGGTACTGGTCGTCGGGGTGCTGGCGGCAGCCGGGATCGCGCTCGCGCGTTTCCTTCCGCGGCGCCTGGCTCTCGGGGCGACGGGGCTCGCGCTCGCAGCCGTACTGGCCGGACCGGCTTCCTACACGTGGGCCACGGTCACCACGGCACACACCGGCCAGACCCCTCTCGCCGGCCCCGTCTCGGGAGCCGACGCACAGGGACACGGCGGACCCCCTGGCGCAGGCGCACCCGAAAGCGGGGCAGCGCAAAGCGGCGGGCAGAGCGGTACCGCTGCCTCTGGACAAGGCGCACCATCCGGTACGGCGAAGGGTGGCAGCGGCAGCAGACTGGGGAGCGTCGACGCGGTCACGCCTCAACTGCGGGCCACGCTGGCCGCGGACGCCTCGGCCTACACCTGGGTGGCCGCGACCGTCGCCTCGGACAATCAGACCTGGCTGCAACTCGCCGTCGGCGAACCGGTCATGCCCATCGGCGACTTCAGCGGCGGAGACCCGGCACCGACCCTGGCCCAGTTCAAGCAGTACGTCGCCGACGGGAAGATCCACTATTTCGTGGCCCAGGGCGACGAAGACGGCGGCTTCAGCCGCGACGGCACCGACACCACCGGATCACAGATCTCCGCCTGGGTGACGACGACGTTCACCCCGCAGACCGTGGGCTCGACGACGCTGTACGACCTCACCGCGGTGACGGGTTGATCTCGGGTCGGGTCGCGGTGACGGGTTGATCTCGGGTCGGGTCGCGGTGACGGGTTGATCTCGCGTCGGGTCCCCGCGACGAGTTGATCTCGCGTCGCGCCGCGGCCACCAGCTGATCTCACGTCAGCCACCGGACTCCATGGCTCACGTTGCTCGCTCGCCATGTGCAGGGCGACCGGGCAACGCGAGGCTCCGGGTTCGACAGGCAGCCGGCACCCACCTTTGCCATCTCTTTGCAACGCGCCCCACCGCTGCTTCGTCTCTCCTCGCGATCCGTACCCAGCCCGCCGGTCAAGAGCGCGGGCGGACCGATGAAAGAGAGCGATTCATGCGCCGAACTGTCCTGAGCGCCATGGCACTCGCGTGCACCGCCGTGCTGGCGAGCACGGTGCCCGCGTTCGCCGACGGGACTTCGCCGAGCCCGGTCCCCACCCGCGCGGCCCAGAGCGTGTCCCCGACCCCGGTTCCGAGCGCCGAACCGAGCAAGGCGCCCGCCCAGAGCGCCGAACCGACGAAGGCGCCTGCTCCGAGCGAGGTCGCCGAGGTGCCGAAGGGAGCGCCCGACACCGGTGTGGCGTCGGCACAGTCCGGAACCGACGGCGCGCTGATCGGTGGGGGCGCGGCCGCGGTCTTCGCGGCGGGCGGCGCGGTGTTCTATCTCGTACGGCGTCGGCAGGCGACCGGGGCATGACCTCGCCCTCCCGGCGCGCGTTCACCACCGCGGCGGTGGCCTCGCTGCTCGTGAGCTGCGGTGCCGGCGGCCGGGCCGGGGAACAGCCCGTGACCGCGCGCCCCGGCACGAGTGGGAGCACCTCGCCGTCCTCGCGGTCCTCCGCGAAGGCGACGCATGCCCTCGCACGTTCGGTCCCGGTCAGGCTGCAGATCCCGGCCATCGAGGTCGACACCCCGGTCATGCGGCTCGGTCTGGCCTCGGACGGCACCGTGCAGGTCCCCCCGATCACGGCGCACGACCAGGCGGGCTGGTACGAGCACTCGCCGACGCCGGGGCAGACCGGCCCGTCGGTGATCCTCGGCCATGTCACGGTCGGCGACTACGGGGACGGCGTCTTCCGTCATCTCGCGGGGCTGCAGCAGGGAGACAGGATCGAGGCGCGCCTGGAGAACGGCACAGCGGCGGTGTTCGGAGTCACCTCCATACGGACGGTCGCCAAGGCGGACTTCCCGACGGACGACGTCTACGGTGACGTGGGCCGGCCGGAGCTGCGGCTCATCACCTGCGGCGGGACGCTCACCGATGACGGCTACCCCGACAACGTGATCGTCTTCGCCGCGCTGAGCGACGCAAGTCCCTGATCCGCCCACCGCCCCCTGGAACACGGATCCTGGGCCGTTGTGCCGTACGACAGCGGCCCGGGATCCTTTCCTCACCCCCCACGAGTGCATCACGACCATGGAGAGCGTTGAAACGGTCCCGCGAGAAGGCAGCGTCCGAACTGTTCGCCGCCCTCTATCCGCGCCTCGCCGGCTGGTGCCGTCGCCTGGTCGACGACGACGAGACGGCCCACGAGATCGCCTCGGAGGCGTTCACCCGGCTCTGGGCCCGCTGGACATCGGTGGAGGAGCCGCGTGGGTTCCTCTATGTCACCGCGGCCAACCTCGTCCGGGACCACTGGCGCAAGACCGAGCGCGAACGCAGAGCCGTGCGCCGCGCGACGGTCGAAGCCGCCGTACGCCCGCAGATCGAACAGGCGGACCCCTCGGTACGCCTGCTCGTGCAGTCCCTGCCGGAACGACTGCGCGTCCCGATCCTGCTGCACTACTACGCTGACATGCCGATCCGGGAGGTTTCCGTGCTGACCGGGCGCAAGGAAGGAACCGTCAAGGCCGACCTCCACGCGGCCCGAGAACTGCTGCGAGCCCACCTGAGGAGAAGCCTTGATCACACACTCTGACCACGGTCCGGACTCCGACCCCGACGACCCCCTCGCCATCATCCTGCGGCCCTCCTCCGAGTACCTCGGCCCGCCCCCGGGCCGCTACGAGGCGATCCGCCGCGGTGCGGTCCGCCGGCGGCTGCTCCGCGCCGCCGCCGGGGTCGGCCTGTCGTGCGCGGTCGCCGCCGTCATCTCGCTGCCCGTCCTCCTGGCGACGCCCGAGCCCGCCGTTTCCCCGACGGTCCCCCTCGCCCCGCCCCCTGCGACCAGCCCGCTGCCCGCGTCCAGCGCCACGCCCGCTCCTCCGGCCAAGAGCAGCCCTTCATCGGCGCCCACCCCGTCGGCGAGGCCCGATCCCGTCGACTCCGGCCCCAGCGAGGGCGCCTTGACCGGCAGCCTCAGCACCCCGACCCGTGCGCCGTCGGAGACACCGCGCTCCCCGGTCTCCGAGGCGTCGACGGTTCCGGGCACGGCCGAGCCCACACAAGCGGCCTCGCAGGGGTGACTACCGTCGCGCCGCCGCACCCGGAGGCGCGTCGAGTGCTCGGCCGATGGCGGCCGCTGCCTCCCGTACGGCGGGAGCGAGCCGGTCCTGCGGGGCGGCGGTTCCGGTGGTCACAGCGACCGCGGCCACGGTGAGGCCGGCCCGTGACACCGGGGCGGCCAGGGAGAGTTCACCGAGCCGGTACTCCTCGTGGGCTCCGGCCAGACCGGTCTCACGGATCCGCGCCAACTGGGCGCGGAGGGGGCCGGGCACCGTCAGGGTGTACGGGGTGTGGCGTACGACGCCGGCAGGCGGGCCGTGTCCGTACGTCAGCAGGACCTTCCCCGCCGCGGTCGCGTGCAGCGGCAGCCGTTCGCCGGTCACCAGACACAGTGCGGTGCCGTCCGCCGGGACCGCGACGTCCGCGTGGCCGCCCGTACGGGCTGTCAGCGCGCGCAGCGCGGGAAGCGCGGCGTCAAGGAGCCCGCGCGGACAGGGGGCCGCGGCGCCGAGCGCCCGGATGCGCGTACCGAGACGGTAGGAGCCGTCGGTGGCGCGCTCCAGGCCGCCCCAGGCGACCAGTTCGCGGACCATGCGCAGCGCGGTCGCCAGCGGGAGTCCGGTGCGGCGCGCGATCTCGGTCAGCCGCAGGGTGTCCGGCGCGCCCTCGAACGCGTCCAGCACCGAGAAGACCCGCCCCGCGACGCTCTCACCCATGAAACTCACCCATGACGCTCCCTCATGGCTGTGTACCGCCTTTCGTTCGTCACGTCCTGACCGCACCGCTTTCACTCACCGAAAGCGGTGCGTTGCCCGCTCACCGCGCCGCCCGCGATGGTCAACACATGACTCTCGATCTCTCTTCCGACGAGCTGCTCTCCACCACCCGCGCGGTACGCCACCGCCTCGACCTCACCCGCCCGGTACCCCGTCAACTCCTCGAAGAATGCGTGGACCTGGCCGTCCAGGCGCCCACCGGACGCAACCGCCAGCGCTGGCACTTCGTGATCGTCACGGACGAGGAGCGGCGGGCCGCGCTC
Organism: Streptomyces sp. NPDC058470; assembly: GCF_042721055.1. Classification (NCBI taxonomy): domain Bacteria; kingdom Bacillati; phylum Actinomycetota; class Actinomycetes; order Kitasatosporales; family Streptomycetaceae; genus Streptomyces; species Streptomyces sp. NPDC058470. The sequence goes on along the minus strand of NZ_JBHXMF010000010.1, from coordinate 39,771 downwards.
GCCGAGGTCTGGCGCGCGGGTGTGTCCACGCCCGGCGTCTCCGACCCCGTCCCGACCCGCGACGTACGGCGGGCCAATGTCGCCCCGGGGGTCATGAACCGCGTCTTCTCCGGCGTGACGCACCTCTACGCGCACCTCCACGAGGTCCCGGCGCTCGTGATCCCCTGTGTCGAGGGCCGCACGGAGGACGCGCCGGTCATCCGACAGGCCGGTACCTGGGGCTCGATCCTCCCTGCCATGTGGAGCTTCATGCTGGCGGCCCGCGCCCGCGGCCTCGGCACCTGCTGGACGACCGGCAACCTCGTCCACGAGAAGGAGGCCGCCCGCATCCTCGGGATCCCTTACGGCGAGGTCATGCAGGCGGCCCTGATCCCGGTCGCGTACACCCTCGGCACCGACTTCCGCCCGGCTCGCAGGGTGCCCCGCGAGGAGGTGCTGCACTGGGACGGGTGGTGAGCCACGAACACGAGGGGATCAGTTTTGAACGTGTTCAACTCTAGGCGTACGCTCCTTTCATGAGCGAGAGATCCGCCCTTCTGAAGGGCATCCGCGCGTGGTTGGCCTGCTTCGTCGTCTGCCTGGTGCTCAGCGGGGCCACGGCCTTCCCTCTGGTGCACGAACTGCGCTGGACCGAGGACGTGTTGAGGGCGCTCTCCGTGCCCCAACACCTTCCCGGGCTGATGGACTGGATCGAGCAGGTGCGCCAAGGGCTCGACGCCACCGACGCGGAGTACCCCTTCGTGCTCTACGGCACGGACTGGCTGGCGTTCGCGCATCTGGTGATCGCGGTCGCCTTCTACGGGCCCTACCGCGACCCCGTACGCAACGTCTGGGTCGTCGAGTTCGGCATGATCGCCTGCGCCGGGATCATCCCGCTCGCACTGATCTGCGGGCCGATCCGCGGAATCCCCTTGTGGTGGACGGGCATCGACATGTCGTTCGGGATCATCGGGGTGATCCCGCTGTACGCGGTACGCAGGAAGATCAAGCACTTGGAGACGCTCACCGCCGTCGCATCGCCGACGGCGGCCGCCGTCACATCGTGAACGTCGCCCGCACGATGCGCTCGGCGACCGGATTCATCCCTTGCCCCTTCGCGTCGGTCGAGTTGACGGAGTAGACGAGGGTCCGGGACAGGTCGCGGGTGGCGGCGATGATCGTGTTGTAGCCCCAGCGGCCGCCGGACTTCAGCCACAACTCCGTGCCGTCCTGGGCGACATACCGCTGGAGCCCCGCGCTCATCGTGGCCCCGGGAATGCCGGCCGGGACCGTGAACATCTCCCTCAACTGCCTCTGCGGCACCACCTGTCCACGGAAGAGGGCCTTCAGGAACCGCTCCAGATCCACCGTCGTGGAGATCATGTCGCCCGCCGCCCAGGCGTCCGTCGCGCCCCATACGGTGACATCACGCAACTCGGTCGTGCCGTCGGCGTGCGGGACGCTCTGGTAGCCGCGGTTGTGCGGCCCGTTGATGGTCGGGTCGGTGCCGGGGAAGTAGGTGTGCCGCATCCCCAGCGGTTCGAAGATCCGGCGTGCCGCCTCCTGCTCGTACGAGTGGCCGGTGAGCCGTTCGACCAGCAGTGCGAGCACGGTGTAGTTGATGTTGAGGTACTGCTGCTGGGTGCCCGGTATGAACGTGGGCTCCTTGGCGGTGGCCGAGGCGAGCATCTCCTGGGGTGTGTGGAGGTCGAAGCGGTGCGCGTACACCTCCTCGAAGGTGTTGCCGGGGAAGTCGGCGGACGGGATCCCGCTGGTGTGGTTCAGCAACTGCCGGACGGTGACGGTCTCGTACGCCGCCGGAATCAGGTCCGGAAGATAGTCCCGGACGGGCCGGCCGAGGTCTGCCTTTCCCTCCGCCACGAGCTGGAGCACGACCGCCGCCGTGACCACCTTCGTCGTCGAACCCGCCCGGAACAGCCCGTTCGGGTCCGCCGCCGAGCCGCTTTCGAGATCGTGCACCCCTGCGGTCCCGCGCCAGCTCCCGTCGGTGCCCCCGACCCGTACCAGCGCGGCCGTCGCGTCGTCGTCCGGCAGCCCGGCGAGCGCGGCGGTGAGTGCGTCCGCGTCCGGGCCCGCGGTGGTGGGCCGGGTGACCCCGGCGGGGGATGCGAGGGCGGGGGCGGCCAGCGGGCCCGCCGCCAGGCCCAGGGCGAGGGTGGCGGCGACGGCTGTGACGGCGCGTGTGCGCATGGGCTGCTCCTGGTGGGCGGGGGCGTTTGAGGTCATCCTCCGGCCGCACGCGCCCACCCGGATCCTCTCTGGGGAGGGGTCTGTCCCTGGTGTAAACCCTGAGTAACTCCCCTACTGGACAAGGGTGTTGTCAGGGATCACCCCTAAGACGCCACAGGCGCTTCGTCGCGGGGCCCCGACCGGCCGACCGACAGCCGGGTACATCGGCGGCGACCGCACCTCCGCGATCTGACCCGCTGTGAGACGCGCGCCGACGCGCCGCGAGGCACGATCGGCGACCACGAAGCGGGCTGCGACTGCTCGGGCGACGCCGCGTCCCACACGCCAGTCATGGGCCGTACCGACCGCGGGCTGAAGTTGCAGAAGGCGTCGAGAGCGGCCTGCCACGGGACCCTGGCCTCGGGGGACCTCCTGCCGCTCCAGCCTGGGGTGTGTTGCTGATTGTTGGTTAGTGCTCGGAATTTGAGGGACATGTTGTATTCACATCAATTTGATTGACGATGCTCCATCAACTGTGGGATCTTCGAAAAGTCGTGAAGATCATGTGAAGGTGCGGGGGGTAGGGGCATGGGTGGGGCTTCTTTGCGCTGTCCGGAGGGCGGGCGCGTCGGCCGGGTAAGACGATTCGTCTCCGGTCTGACGGTGACAGCACTGCTGGCAGCTCTGCCTGCGTTGGGTGTGGCTGCGCCAATTGCGAAAGCGGAGGCTGCGGAGTCTTCGACGTCCGAGGCGTCGGCGGCGCTGGAGCAGGCGGCGGCTTCTGGGGACGAGGTCGAGGTCGTCGCCGAGCGCGGGGAGTACTCCACGACGTATGCCAACCCGGACGGCTACTCCTTCACCCTGGAACAGTCCGCGGTCCCGGTGCGCGCGGCCTTGCCGGACGGGTCGTGGGCGGCGCCGGATGCGACGTTGGAGCTCCGGGCCGACGGCTCGATAGGGCCGAAGGCGGCTGTGGCGGAAATAGCCTTCTCCGCCGGTGGCGATGGCGCCGGTCTGGTCACGCTGGCCAAGGACGGGACTTGGCTGCGCCTGGGCTGGCCGGGAACCCTGCCGAAACCCACGTTGGACGGTGCCTCGGCCACGTACGCGGATGTGTTGCCCGGGGTGGACCTGCGGCTGATGGCGACGGTCGAGGGCGTCCGGCAGGTGCTGATCGTCAAGTCCGCGGAGGCGGCGGCCAATCCGGAGCTGGAGAGGATCGAGTTCTCGCTCGAGACCCAGGGCCTGACGGTAAGCAGCCGCGCGGGCGGTGGTCTGGCCGCGGTGGACGAGGACGGCAACACGGTGTTCCGCTCCCCTGCCGCCCGGATGTGGGACTCGGCCGGTGACGCCGACGCGGCCGGGACATCCACCATGTCGCTCCCCTTGGCCACCGACGGCGATCCCGTCCAGGACGGTGACGGCGAGTCCGTCGCCGACCCGGCCGAGGGCCCCGGTGACGGTGACGCCTCCGCCGTACTGCCCGTGACGGTCACCGCGGACGCGGTGGCGGTTGTGCCCGACGTGGACTTGCTGGGCGGCGATGACACGGTCTACCCGCTGTACATCGACCCGGACGTGGCGCTGGAGGAGTCCGAGCGCACTGTGCTGTCTTCGGACGGCGACACCTTCTACAACTTCTCCGGCGGCGACGACGGCGAGGGCGTCGGCTACTGCGGCACCTATGTCACGGGCGGATACGCCTACTACTGCGGTTCGGGTTACAAGCAGCGCATGTACTTCGAGTTCTCGCCGTCCAGGCTCGCGGGCAAGCACGTACTCGACGCCACCTTCCGGGTGACCGAGCGCTGGTCGATGTCGTGTACGAAGACAGTCGTCGAGCTGGTGCGGACCGGCAACATCTCTTCCGCGACGCGTTGGCCGGGTCCGACGGCGGGCTGGGATGTCGTGGGAGACCGGACGGTGGCGGCGGGGCGGGGCTCATTGTGCGACCCGGATCAGCCGGACGCTCCGATCGAGTTCAACGACGACCCGACCCAGAGCTACGAGAACCTGACCTCGACGGTAGCGAAGTTCGCCGCCGGTGACATCTCACGCCTCACGCTGATGGTGAAGGCGGACAACGAGTCCGATCCCAATGGCTGGAAGCGCTTCGACGACGACGCCGTGCTGTCCGTGAAGTACGTCGGGCTGCCTGCCGTACCGACCAGCCCCGGAATCGTGCAGGGAAGCGGCATCAGCTGCGAGACCAGCTCCGCCGATCCGGACATCGTCGCGGACCCGACGCCGATGCTGACGGCGCGGCCGCAGACCGCGCCGGGCGGAGAGAGCGGCGCACACCTTCGGGCGTACTTCTACATCCAGAAGAAGCAGAAGGACGACACCTGGGACGTGGCAACCGAGCCGGTACGGCCCACCAGTGGCTCCGTCGGTGACAACGGACTGGTGTCCTCTCCGTCGCCGATCACGCTCTCTGACGGGGCGTCGTACCGGCTGGCGGTGTTCTCCCGGTCGCTCTACAACGACGACAGCAGTTATCTGCAGTCACATAGCACCGTCACGACCATGAAGGACTGGTGCTACTTCAAGATCGATACGACGGCGCCAAAGGCCCCGTTGATTACCTTTGGCGCTCCGTATTCCGAGTGCACCGCCAACGGCGCCTGCGCCGAGGCCGGCGGACCGGGTACCAAGGCGCAGTTCACCTTCGCTCCAGCGACTGGGGACACCACCAACACCCAGTACCAGTACAAGCTCTCCACCGACAAGACCTGGTCGGCTCCGGTCGCCGGTGCGACGGTCCGCCCGTGGATCACGCCACGGCTGGCGGGCCTGCAACAGCTCCAGGTCCGTGCCAAGGACGCCAACGGCTGGGGCACGAAGTCGATCGTGGAGTTCAAGGTGAAGGAGGGGGAGCCCTCGGTCGGCCACTGGCACTTCGACGATGCCTCGGAGGGCTCGGGAGTGACGACGGCGGCGGACACCGCCACCGAGGGCGCGCGGCACAACGCCACGCTATACACGACCGGGTCGGGCTGGTCCTCGCAGGCACGCCGGGGCGACGGCGACCGTTCGCTCTGGCTGAACGACGTCTCCGACGCCGCGCGCCAGTCCGGGTATGCGGCCACCGCCGAGTCGGTCGTCAACACCAAGTCCTCGTTCACCGTCTCGGCGTGGGCCTATCTCACCGACTCCTCGGCCTTTCGCACCGTCCTGGCGGAGACGGGCAGCGACGGTTCCGGCTTCTCCTTGTACTACTCGCCCGGTGTCCAGCGCTGGGTGTTCCTGTGGAACTGGTACGAGAACGGCGTACGGAAGATCCAGGGCGTCAACGCGACGGCCGCCGGGGTCCCGCTGAACACGTGGACTCAGTTGGCGGGTTCCTACGACTCCGAGAACCGGACCATCAGCCTCTACGTCAACGGGCGGCAGCAGGGCGTACCGGTGGCACTGCCCAGCACGTCGGACGCGACGGTGGCGGACGGCTCGCTGCAGTTCGGCCGGGTCGCCTACACCCCAGGCACCTACGTTAACTACTGGCGCGGTCGGGTCGACGAGGTGGAGGTCTGGCAGCGGCTGCTGGGCGACGGCGAAATCGCCGAGGTGGCCAGACTGCTGGAGGCGGACGACACCGCGGGCGTCGAGCTGGTGGCTGCCTGGGAGCCGGACGGAGCAAGCGGCACATCTCTGACCGACAGGGTCTCCGGTTATGGGCGGACACTCACTCTCGCCGGCGGAGCAGCGCTGGACGGCGAGGCGATCGTGCTTGACGGCACGGACGACGCAGCGTTCACAGCCGGGCCGGTGGTCGACGAGTCCGGTTCCTTCACGGCCACGGCCGCGGTGGAGCTGGACACCACCGCGATGGCGGCCAAGCCGGACGGCTATGTTGCCCAGGTCATCGGCCAGCGCGATGCCAACGGCGCGTCCTGGGGCCTGTGGTTCGAGAAGACCGGAACCCAGCCCGATCCGGAAACCGAGGCGGACCTTTCGGTCGGCAAGTGGTACTTCGGCCGACTGAACGCCGATGGCACCTGGACGGCGGTGGCCTCCGACGAGGCCGCGACCGTCTCGGCCAACAGCGTGACCCAGCTCACGGGTGTGTTCGACGCGTATGCCAACACGATCAGCCTGTACATCGGCACCAACCAGAGCGACTCCGAACTCGCCTACACCGCCGTGGCCGGTTCCGGTGACTTCGCGGTCGGCAAGGGCTTCGTGAACTCCGCTTGGGCCCACTATCTCGCCGGCCGGATCACCGACGTACGGATCTGGGCCGGAGCCATGGCCAGCCAGCAGCAAATAGCCGACACCGTGGGCGCCACCGGTGCCTGACCGCCCGCTCCACCGTCTGGTTCCTGTCCGTCGTGCTCACGTGGGGAGTCGTTTCATGAATGCCGGTATACGGGCCCGCTGGGCCAAGGGCGCCTTCGGACGCAGAGTGCTGCCGGCCCTCGTCCTGGCACTGATCGTGCCCACCGGTGTCGCGGTCCCGGCACAGGCGGCCGGTGGCGGTGGCGGCCTGGGCCGCCCCGACGCGCCGAAGCAAGAGGTCAGCGAGGTCTACGCCGTCACTGGCCTGGGCGCCAAGGAGGCCCGGGAACACGTGGCCGCGGCCCAGAAGGCCAACACTGCCCAGGCTCGGACCGCCACGCAGCAGCAGACCGCCGCCTGGCCGAGGACCGGTTCGGCGACCGCGGGACCGGCGGGGAAGGGCAAGACCCCCCGGCTGACGGCCGGCGGTCTGCCCGTGACGCTCAAGAGCACGTCCGACGGCGCCTCAGGTGACACCCGGATCGCGGTGCAGAGTCGCGAGAAGACCGAGGCCGCAGGCGTGCAGGGCGTGGTGCTGGCGGCATCCACCGCCGAGCCGGGCACCGCAGAGATCGGCATCGACTACGCGGCCTTCGCCTCCGCCTACGGCGGCGACTGGTCCGGCCGCCTCCGGCTGTTCCAGCTCCCGGCCTGCGCGCTGACCACCCCGGACAAGGCGGCCTGCCGCGAGCAGACACCGCTCGACTCGCACAACGACATCTCGGGCCAGACCGTCTCCGCTGAAGTGTCGCTCGCTGGATCGGCCTCCGCGGCAGGTTCATCGGCTGTTACCGTCCTCGCGTTGGCCGCCACCACCGGCGCGTCCGCGTCCGGCTCGGGCGACTACACGGCGAGCCCGCTCTCCTCCTCCTCCACCTGGGAAGCAGGCGGTTCCTCTGGAGCCTTCACCTGGTCGTACGACATGCCCGTACCGCCCACCGCGGCTGGGCCGTCGCCCGGAGTGTCACTGTCCTACGACTCCGGCAGTGTCGACGGCCGGACCGCCTCGACCAACAACCAGGGCAGCCAGGTCGGCGAGGGCTTCGGCATCTCCTCCTCGTCGTACATCGAGCGTTCCTACGGTTCCTGTGACGATGACGGCCAAGGCGACAAGTACGACCTGTGCTGGAAGTACGAGAACGCTTCCATCATTCTCAACGGCAAATCCAGCGAGCTGATCAAGGACGACACCACCGGCGTGTGGCGGCTGAGCTCCGACGACGCCTCGACCGTCACCCACTCCACCGGCGCTGATAACGGCGACGGTAACGGCGAATACTGGACGGTGACCACTGGCGACGGCACCCGGTACGTCTTCGGCCTCAACAAGCTACCCGGTGCAGGCACCGCCGACGCCACCAACTCCACGTGGACGGTCCCGGTCTACGGCGACGACTCCGGCGAACCCGGATACGACCAGGGCTCCGCCTTCGCCGACCGTTCCGTGACCCAGGCCTGGCGCTGGAACCTGGACTACGTCGTGGACGTGCACGACAACGCCATGACGTACTGGTACACGCCTGAGACCAACTACTACGCCAAGAACGGCGCCGCCACCGCCACCGCCAAGGTCATCCGCGGCGGCTACCTCACCAAGATCCTCTACGGTCAGGACAAGGACGCCCTGTTCTCCGGCGTGACCTCTGACAAGGTCACCTTCTCCTACGACGAGCGCTGCACCGCGTCCGACTGCTCGGAGCTGAAGGAGTCCACCGCGGACAACTGGCCCGACGTCCCCTTCGACGCGATCTGCGCCTCGGGCGCGGACTGCGACTCGGCCAGTCCGGCCTTCTTCACCCGCAAACGCCTCGCCAGTGTCACCACCTACGCCTGGTCGGCCACAGCAAGCGACTTCACCGCCGTTGACAACTGGGACCTGACCCAGGAATACAAGGACGGCGGCGATATCGGCGACACCTCCGACCAGACCCTGACGCTAAAGTCCGTCCAACACACCGGCAAGAGCGGCGGCACCATCGCGCTCGACCCGGTGACTTTCACCTACGAGATGCGCGCCAACCGGGTCGACGCCACCGACGACATCCTGCCGCTCACCCGGCCCCGCATCAGGACGGTCACCTCCGAGACGGGCGCGATCACCACGGTCACCCTCTCCGGAGCGGAGTGCGTCCGCGGCACGAACATGCCGGCCGCGGAGGACGACAACACCAGGTCCTGCTATCCGCAGTACTGGAACATCAACGGCGCCCAGGACGCGTCCCTCGACTGGTTCCACAAGTACCGCGTCACCGCCGTCAACACCGCGGACCCGACCGGCATGAACGAGAACACCGAGAACTCCTACAGCTACGCCGACCCCGCCTGGCGCCACAACGACGACCCGCTCACCCCCGAGGACGAGCGAACCTGGTCCGTCTGGCGTGGCTACGGCAAGGTCACCGTCACCAAGGGCATCGCCGGTAAGACCCAGTCGAAGACCGTCTCCCTGTACCTGCAGGGCATGGACGGCGACAAGCGCAAGGACAGCACAGCCACCAGGTCGGTCTCGGTCGCGGGCGTCGACGTGGCCGGCCTGGATGTCACCGACCAGACCGACAGCGATCAGTTCGCGGGCTTCCTGCGTGAGCAGATCACTTACGACGGTTCGACCCCGGTAGCCGTGACCGTCAACGACCCCTGGTCCCGCCGTACCGCCACCCAGCACAAGTCGTACGCGGACGCCGAGGCGTACTTCGTTCGCACGGAGCAGGCGGACACGCACACCTACCTGACGGCGAGGCAGAGTTGGCGCACGCGTACCACCTCCACCACCGAGTGGGACGCCTACGGCCAGCCGCTGAAGGTGTACGACGCGGGCGATACCGCGATCACCGGTGACGAGACATGCACCCGCGCCTGGTACGCCGCCAACACCGCCCTCGGAATCAACTCACTGGTCACCCGCATCCGAGTGGTCGGCCGCGCCTGCACCACTGCCGAGACCGACCTGTCCCTGCCGACCTCCGTCGCCACCCGCGGCGACGTCCTGTCCGACAGCGCCGTCGTCTACGACGGCACGGCCACTGTCACCGCTTGGACCGCATCACAGACGCCGACTCTCGGCGACCCCACCTGGACCGGCCGCGCCTCCGCCTATCCGGCCACGGCCACGGGCGGTGAACGCAATCCGGCCAGCTGGCAGACCGTCAGCCGCGCGACGTACGACGCCCTGGGCCGGGGAGCCACCACGGCCGACGCGGCGGGCAACACCACCAGGACGACCTACACCCCGGTCGACGCCGGTCCGCTGACCAAGACCAAGGTCACCAACGCCAAGACGCAGAGCGTCTACACCTACGCCGACTACGCGCGGGGCGTGGCAACCAAGATCTACGACGTCAACAACAAGATCACCGAGACGTCGTACGACGCCCTCGGTCGCATGACCGCGACCTGGCTGCCCAACCGCTCCCGCGCCGCGGCCTACAGCGCCAACTACACCTACGCCTACTCCGTCACCAACGACGCCCCGTCCTGGTCGTCGACCTCGTCCATCAAAGCCGACGGCGACACCTACAACACCACCTACACCCTCTACGACTCACTGATGCGGCCGCTACAGATCCAGACCCCCACGCCGCAGGGCGGACGGTTGCTCACGGACACCCGCTACGACAGCCGCGGCCTGGCCTACGAGACGTACGCCGACGTCTTCGACACGACGTCCACCCCGAGCGGTACGTACACCCGCGCCGTATACGGCCATGCCCCCAAGCAGGCCGAGACTCTGTTCGACGGCGCCGAGCGGCCCGTGACCAGCACCTTCTACATCTACGGTGTGAAGGACTGGAGCACGAGCACCACGTACACGGGTGATTCAACCGCCACCACGGGCGTCACCGGCGGCTCCGCGGGCCGCACCATTGTGGACGCCCAGGGCCGCACGGTCGAGACCCGTGAGTACTCCGGCACGAGTCCCGCCGACACCGGCTATGGCTCGACCGTGGGCGCGTCCTACACGTCCACGAAGTTCACGTACACCCGCGACGGCCGGCAGTCCACCATCACCGGGCCGGACAGCAGCTGGTCCTACGGCTACGACCTGTACGGCCGCCAGATCTCCGCCACCGACCCGGACACGGGGGCGTCCACCACCGGTTACACCGCCCTGGACCAGGTCTCCTGGACCAAGGACGCGGCGGGCCGGGTCATCATCAGCGCCTACGACGTGCTCGGCCGCGCCACCGGGACCTGGTCCGCGCCCGCCACCGCCGACCTGACCTCCACCACTGAGGAGCAGGTCGACGCGAACAAGCTCACCGCCTACACCTACGACACGCTTCTCAAGGGTCAGCTGGACTCCTCCACCCGCTACGTCGGCGGTGTCACCGGCAGTGCCTACACCAGCAAGGTGACGGTCTACGACAGCATGTACCGTGCCACCACCACCCAGCTCGTGTTGCCAGCGACCGACGCACTAGTCACCTCCAAGGCCGTCACGTCGCCGCTGACCTTCTCCACTTACTACAACATCGACGGCACCCAGCAGTCCGTCACGGAGCCCGCCGCGGGCGGCCTCGCGTCCGAGATCGTCGACTACGAGTACAACGACCTGGGCCTCAACACCCAGACCGGCGGCGCCAGCGGCTACCTCCTCGACACGAGCTACTCCGCGCTCAGCCAGCCCGAGGTGCTCACCCTGGGTACCTCCGAGGCCGCGGGCATCAAGAACATGTTCGTCAGCAACCTGTACGAGGAGGGCACCGACCGCCTGACCCGGTCGTCGGTGACCGACGACACGCACGCCTACAAGCTCCAGGAGCTGAACTACAGCTACGACGACGCGGGCAACGTCACCGCCATCACCGACCCGACCACCTTGGGTGGCACCGGCAAGGCCGACAACCAGTGCTTCACCTACGACGGTCACCGCCGTCTGGTGGAGGCGTGGACGCCGTCGACGGCGGACTGCGCCACCGCCGGCCGCACGACGGCGAACCTGGTCGGCGCCGCCCCGTACTGGACGTCGTACACGTACAAGGACTCCGGTCTGCGCGCCACCGAGACCACCCGCACCACCAGCGCGACCACGACCAAGACCTCCTGCTACGACGCCACGAAGGTCCACCGGCTCACCGCCACCACCACCGGTTCCACCTGCACGGCCGTCGCGACGGCATACGGCTACGACACCACCGGCAACACGACGACCCGCCCCGACGGCACGGCCACCCAGAGCCTGACCTGGTCGGTGGAGAGTCGCCTCGACACGCTCAAGGAAGGCACCAGCACCACCGGCTACGTCTACGACGCCGACGGCAACCTCCTCATACGCCGCAATACAGGCGGCGAGACCGTGTTGTACCTGGGCGCCACCGAGGTCCACCTCGACACCTCGACCACGACCGCTAAGTTCTGGGCCCAGCGCTACTACACCGGCGCCGGCTCCACTGTCGCCCTGCGCAGCAACCAGTCCGGCACCTCGAAACTGACCTGGCTGGCCGCCGACCACCACGGCACCAGCACCCTCGCTGTCGACGCCACGGCACAGGCGGTCACCAAGCGCTACACCACTCCGTTCGGCGCGAGCAGAGGCCAGACGATCGGCGTCTGGCCGGACGACAAGGCCTTCCTCGGCGCCTCCGCCGACCCTTCCAGCGGCCTTACCCACGTCGGCGCACGCGAGTACGACCCCTTGGCGGGCCGATTCATCAGCGTGGACCCGGTTCTCGCCGTGGACGATGTCCAGTCCCTTAACGGCTACAGCTATGCCGACAACAACCCCGGCACCTACAGCGACCCCACCGGCCTCTGCATGGCAGATGTCTGCGGCGTGGGCACCCCCAAGGGCAACGTGGTGGGCGGCTCAAGCGGCATCATCACCACTGGACCCACTGACCCGAGCAACCCCAGCGCCGGCAGCTGCCATGAAGGCTCGTGCTCGGTCGCCCCTGCAAACGCCGGTGGCGGGGGTGGGACTGCAGATGTCGATACGAAATCGGTGGAGCAGGTCCTGATCGCCCAGGGACCTCAGACTGATGACGTTACTGATCTGTTGAGGTACTGGTATACCTACGCGACCGCAGACAACGGGTTCGGTGATTACTGGGACACGCCTGTTGGCGAGGGCAGTCGACTGTCGATGGCGTGCTACGGGCGTGCCGGATGCCAGGCGGCATATAACTACCTTCTGGAGACCGGCGATGTAGGCGGCGCCAAGAAGATCGCGGCAACCTACTGTCTCTACCACGCCGAGCAATGTGCATCTGACGCGAACATGGAACAGTTGGTCGCTGGAACCCTCGAGGAGACACTCGGCCTCATTGCTATGGGTCTTGGAGGAGGGCGGTACGGCTGTAAGTGCTTCCTGGCTGGCACTGATGTCCTCATGGCGGACGGCAAGACCAAAGACATCGAGGATGTTGAGGTCGGAGACACGGTGTTGGCTACAGACCCCGAAACCGGCGAGAGCGGTCCTCGTGAGGTCACCCGCCTCATCATCACCGAGGATGACAAGTACTTCAATGAGCTCTCCATCGCCACTGAAGACGGTGTCAAGGAACTGACGGCGACCCACGAACATCCGTTCTGGTCACCGTCCGAGGGCGGATGGGTCGAAGCCGGCAGCCTCACCACCGGTATGACCCTGCTCACCGACACCGGTGACACCGTGATCGTCACGGGCAACCGGGGCTACACCCAGCACGCGACTACCTACAACCTCACCGTCGATGACCTGCACACGTACTATGTGCTGGTTGGCAAAACTCCGGTACTCGTTCACAACAGCAGCTGCTCCGTCGGGTCGGTGACTGGGCCTGCCGGAGAGGTATTGCCACTGCCTAGGGGGGCTGCTGGCACACCGGTCGTCACAGGTAAGGGCTGGGCTTACGATATTCCGGCCGGAACTAAAGGTCTCGATCCTCGGGTGGCGCAAGTTCGAGTGATGGATCCTGTCACCACCGGCAAGTATCAGTATCCGAATGGTTATGTGGTGTACATGAATAAAGCAGGACAGTCAGTCAACCCCCTAACTGGACAGACGGTTAGCAAGGCTGACCCCTACAATCACATCCCGATCCCATGATCTCGATAAATGACCTGGTCCAGACCAGGCCATATTCGGCGGTTCGCGACTCGATCGAAGTAGATCCCCTGCGAGAAGTGGACGCGTTGCAAGAGGCGCAGTTGCTCGACTCCCGGGTGTGTAATTTGACCTCCACCGCGGCTCTTCTCTTCGAGCTGCGTACCTCCTTGCAGTTTGAAGTGGGAAATTCTGCGCTGCTTGTAGTCCGAGGGCTGCGCTCCTTCGACTGGAAGTCGTCGGCCAAGCATGTTCCTCTCACGGCGCTCACGGTCGTATCCAGTGTTCCTGACCGATTGGGCGAATCTTTTTGTGCCAGATTCGCATTCTTCCCGGACGCACACCTTGCAGTGGCGGGAGATCTGGCGGAGTTCTATGTCCTTGAATTGGAAGGAATTGGCGACGTGCCGCCCGACTATTCGAATGCGGATCTGAAGCAGGTTCAAGACGCCTTGCCTTCTTGGTCTTCCGCGTGCAGCCTGCTTCAGATGTCAATTTCACGCTGAGGTAAAGATCGCGCGGGTTGGCCAAAGTGACTTCGGTGTTCCCGATAGCGAATCGAAGCCTCGCCACAACCTTCAGTTCAAGAGGTCGTTGCAACACCCCGATGTAGGGGGACACGATGGACTTAGAGGTTCGGGAGAACCGGAGTCCGCAGGGGCCCAGGAAGCTCCTGAAGGAGCGTGAGCTCTACCTTTCTCTTGTGGATCAAGGAATGGGCAGCGCTCAGGCATGCCGGATCGTGGGAGTGAACGAGCGGACGGGCCGGGACTGGCGGTACGGACGGCCCGAGGGACGCAAAAAGAGGCCGCGACTGCGGGCGCAAGACGCGCCGGCGGTCGCGGTCTTCACCCGCAAGCCCTGGCAGGCACGGGCCGAAGCCCGGGGCGACTCGCGATATTTGGGCGAGGACGAACGTATCCACATAGCTGACCGGCTACGGGAGAACGCGACGGTCCGCGCGATCGCGGCCGAGCTGGACCGCAGCCCGTCCACGATCAGCCGGGAGATCCGCCGCAACCGGCATCCCGTCAGCGGGGACTACCGCCCCCACGCCGCTCACCGCCGTGCCCGAACCGGACGCCCCCGGGGCCGGGAGCGGGAAGATCGCGGTTAACCTGCGGCTACGTGACACCATCCAGTCGTGGCTGGGCCTGAAGTGGAGCCCCGAGCAGATCAGCCGGAGCCTGCGCCTGCACTTCCCCGGGCAGCCGGAGATGCACGTGTCGCACGAGACGATCTACCAGGCCCTCAACGTCCAGGGCCGCGGTGAACTCCGCCGCGAACTCACCAGGGCCCTGCGCACCGGCCGCACCCTGCGCAAGCCACAACGCCGCCCGGACCAGCGAACTCCCTGCTTCTGCGCCCCTATGGTGATGATCAGCGAGCGGCCCGTCCAGGCCGAGGACAGGGCCGTCCCGGGCCGCTGGGAGGGAGACCTGATCATCGGCAAGGACAACGCATCGGCCATCGGCACCCTGGTCGAGCGGACCACCCGCTACGTCATGCTGGTCCATCTGCCGGGCAACCGTGAGAGCGGGCCCTGACCCCTGATGTTGGACACACGAGACACCGGATCCTGCGGATCTGAGAACGGACATCTCGTGGTCATGAAGCACTACCCCGCCGAGTTCAAGGCGGATGCGGTCGCGCTGTACCAGTCGCGTCCGGAGCGACGATCAGGTCGGTTGCCGCTGATCTGGGAGTCAACCCGGAGACGTTGCGGAACTGGGTACGGGCGGCTGGCGCGAACCGGCCGAGGGGGCGCCGGTCGGAGGCGCCGGCGGAGCCGTCCACGCAGTTGGAGGTGGAGAACGCGGCCCTGCGCAAGAAGGTCCGCGAGCTGGAGGAGGAACGCGAGATCCTGCGCAGGGCGGCGAAGTATTTCGCCGGGGAGACGCGCTGGTGAACCGCTTCCAGTTCGTCGCCGACCACCAGCGCCGCTTCGGCGTGAAGCGGCTGTGCACCCTCCTCAGCATCGCCCGCTCGAGCTTCTACTAGTGGCGCAGGACCGGCGGCGACCGGGCGGCCCGTCAGGCAGCCGACGCGAAGCTCGCCGCGCGGATGCGCACGGTTCACCAGGACTCGGACGGCACCCACGGCGCCCCAAGGATCACCGCCGAACTACGGGAGGGCGAGTGTGTCAACCACAAGGCGTGTCGCCCGCATCATGCACCAGGTTGGCCTGGCCGGACTGCGGCTGCGCAGGAAGCACCGCACCACCATCGCGGACCCGGCCGCCGCGAAGGCAGCCGACCTCATCCGCCGCGACTTCACCGCCGCGGCGGTGAACACGAAGTGCGTCGGCGACATCGCCTATCTCCCGCTGGCCGGAGGGAAGTTCCTGTATCTGGCCACGGTCATCGATCTCGCCTCCCGGCGCCTGACCGGCTGGGCGATCACCGGCCACATGCGCGCCGAACTGGTCACCGAGGCCCTGGCCGCCGTCGAGCGGACAACGCACTCGCCGAGTCCTTCAACGCGACCTGCAAGCGGGAGACCCTCCAGGGCCGCAGGGCCTGGGCCGACGAGCGCGAAGCCCGCCTCGACCTGTTCCGCTGGCTGCACCGCTACAACACCCGACGCCGCCACTCCAGCCTCGGACAATGCAGCCCCATCGCCTACGAAACAGCACTCACCACAACATCAACTGGCTTGGCCCCAGCCGCATAACCCGTGTTCAAGATTCCGGGGCAAGGTCCGTCGGGGAAGTCGTGGGTGTCGACCCGCGCCAGCTCGCCTCGCGGCTCCCATTCACGGCCGTTGTCCTTGAACGGGCCGACCAGCTCCTCCTTCTTCGTGTCCACACTGATCACCGGCGGCGGCGAGGGCGACCGCTCTGATCCTGCCACGGCCGAGAGACTGGGCTCCGCACCTATCAGCAGGCGACGCTGCCGCTCGCCGAGGTGCGGCAGAATCGCCTCGAACTTTGCTGCCAGCACGGCCCGTTGCCCATCCAGCGCGCTCATGCCGGACCAACGAATCACCGAGCAGAAAGCCACGAGTTAAAGATCTGCACGCCCTTAGTGCCTGGCTGGGGCCAATGATGGAGATAACTCGGCTGGTGCCGCCTGCGGTGAACGGGACGACCAAGAATGGGGATGCGGATGAGGCCGCGATGGCGGGGACTGCCAGCGGGCCCGCCGTCAGGCCGAGGATGAGGGCGGCGGCGGTGACGGCGCGGGCGCGTGTCCGCATGAGCTGCTCCTGAGGTGCGTGGATGTCTGTGATCATCCTGCGACTGCCCGCGGCTGGGCGGATCCTCAGTGAGAAGGGCTCTGGCCCTGATGGCGACCCCGAGTAACTCCTTTACCGAGTATGGATGTTGTCAGGGACTGCTCCTAGCCGCGCAGGAAACAGGCAACGACGAGGCGCCCACGCCGACCTGCTCACCGGGCCATGTTCACGCGGGCCTTCGGCCCCTTCGCCCGGTGCGAGTGAAAGGGCCGTGGGCGTCGCGTGGTCAGCGGGCGGCCTGTGTGTCGTGGAGCAGGGCGGTGCCGCGCTCGCCGGGGAGGACGAGGTTTCCGTCCGTGATGATGGCGAAGCGCTCCATGCCTGGCACGAAGAGGTTCACCACGGCAAGGTCGTCGGTCACGTACTGCTCCCGGCGGTAGGCGGCGCAGCCTCGCTGGGTCAGTACGTCCAGCAGGTGGTCCAGGTGCCCTTGCGGTGAGCCGGGAGCCTCGGTGTCCTGGAACGCGACGTACTCGGCCCGTTCCTTCAGCGGCTCGGCGAAGTCCGCGAGGTAGCAGGCGTGCAGCCGGGGATGGTCGCCTGTCTTGATTCGCCGTGTGGGCAACTGATCGGCGAGGCGGTCTTTCAGGGGTGCGCCCAGGTACTGCTGGATCAGTTCGGTGAGCGACCGTTCGATCGCGTACCTGCGGGACAGGGATGCGCCGCAGCCCCGGACGTGGGAGGGCTCGCCCGGTGCGGGCTGCACGTATGCCGTGTACGCGGGTACGTCCACATCCGTCGTCATGTCGATGATCCAGACGCGCTGTCCGGTCATCGCCTCCGCGGCTGCCAGCAGCTCGGTCAGGTCCTGCGGCAGCGTCGCGGGGTCGAGCACGCGCAGGGGCCCGGGCCGACGGGAGAGGAACTGGTCCACCAGCAAGAGGGAGAGGGCGTCGCGTTCGATGATCTCGTTCAGTCCGTGGACGGATGCCTCCGTGACGTCGGAGCCTCCTGCCCACCCGCTGTTCACGGAGTACCGCCCAACTGACACATAGGGGTAGTCGTCGCCGACCGCGGTGCGCAGAGCGGCGGAGTGGTCTTCGAGGTAGTCGGGTACTGAGAGGAACAGCGGTATCCAGATGCTCGGGCCGCCTGTCAGCGCGTCGTACGACAGGCATGCCAGCGGCTCGTCCGGCCCTTCGGTCAGCAGGGCGACAGCCTTGTCCCGTGCCGCTTCTCCGGTCGCCGCTTCGTACGCCGAGCGCAGCGTCAGGTCGTCGGCCGTCAGCCGGTCGACTCCGCTGAGGTGGTGTTCCAGCGCCTCGAAGACAGCGCCCACGCGTGACTCTTCAGTGTGGCCCTTGCCCATGCCCAAGGCGCCGTGCGCTATGTCCTGTCCGCGGTGCAGTGTGCAGAGCCACGCCCCCGGGTCGGCGTCGGTGACGGCCTCAAGGCGAGCGGTCAGGCCCAGGCCGGAGACGGCGCGCATGCCGGCGTCGAAAGCCTCGGCAAGGGCGAGGGCACGTTCGCCGCACTGTCGCTCAGCAGCAGAAATGGAAGAGCTCTTTCCCATGTGGATTTCTCTCCTCGTTCGGAAACGGAGACGAAACCGCGGCCCGGAAGAACAGTCCCGGGCCGCGGCGTTCATTCGACTGCTATCGGGCGGAGGCGTCAGGCGTTCTCGACGTCCTCCACTCCGTCCGGCGTCTCGTCGGCGAGCTCGGCAAGCGCCTTGGTCTCGCTGGCGGCCAGAATGGTCTCCTCCGGGCTGAATCCGTACTTTTCACCGATGAAGCCCATGATGTTCTCCATTCGTTTGGTGGCCCACCGGCCCGCAGGCCGGCGCGCCGATCTCGGGTGCCTCGCAGTGAGTGGCGATAAGTCGCTCGCTGCGATGAATGAAGCCTTGCCGACCTGTCACCTCTTCGCCGCCTGAATGCTGGCCAACTCCCCTTTTCATTAAAGGAGTTGATCTGCACATGGTCCGCCCATGCGAAAGGAATGGTTGCACCAAGTTCCTTTCGGCGTGCCCCGATTTGCGCCCGCGCCGACGCGGTCGGATGAGGCTGGGCTCATCCGTTCATTAATTCTGATTCATCGGGTCGTGTCCGAAATTGGTTCCTGCCTCCTGCCTCCTCCCCTCCTATGGATGGCGGGATCGCTGCCCGGAACAGAGGCGGGCTGGACCGGTGCGGGCATGCCGGAGGCAGCGGCGAGCTGCTGATCGGGCTGTGGGCGGGGGAGGCGCGGACGCCCAGGAGATCGCACCGCTAAGGAAGTTGGGCGGAGAGCAAGGGCGGGGCCCTACCCCTTGCGCAGGGCGCACAACGTGTCGATCCGGTTCGTCGTGATCGAGTCGACGCCGAGATCGAGGAGCCTTCGCATCGAGCGCCGGGTGTCGGGCGTCCAGACCGACAGCAGGTAGCCGTCGCGGTGGATGCGCGCAGTGAGGTCGCGGTCGACCAGGCTGAAGCGGTAGTTGAGCCAGCGGGGGCGCACCGCGTCGAGGAGGGCGGGCCGCGGCGGCGCCGACGTCGTCCAGGTGAGCGCGATCTCCGCTGCGGAGTCGGCGGCGCGCACGGCGAGCATGGCCGCGGCGCCCGAGCAGTAGTACACCCGTTCCTCCGCCCCGCAGTCACGGATGACGTCCACAATCCGGCGTACCGCCCCGGCGTCGGGCGCGCCCGGCAGGTCGACCATCATCCGGCCGTCCCCGGTCGCGGCCAACGCGTCCGCCAGCGTCGGCACCCCGCCACCCGTGAGCTCGCGCACCTCGTCCGAGGAGAGCGAGCCGAGCGGTCGGTCGTGGTCCCACAGCCGCTTCAGCGTCGAGTCGTGCAGGAGGACAGGGACGCCGCCACGGGTGAGCCGTACGTCGATCTCGACCGCGTCCGCGCCCAGTTGGAGCGCGGAACGCAGCGAGTCGATCGTGTTCTCGCGGACGTGGTAGGGGTCGCCGCGATGGGCCACGGCAGTCACGGTGCGCATGGCCCCATTGTGAAGGTTCGGCGCCGCGAAGCGGCTCGTTGAGGGGTGGTGGCCGGGTGACGGGTGGGTGGGTCAGGGCGCGAGCCACGCCGAGGCGTACGTGTCGATCTCCTCGGCGAGCTTCGCCTTGCCGGGCGCGTCGAGGAACGACGCCTCGACGGCGTTCTTGGCGAGTGCGGCGAGGCCGAGTTCGTCGAGGTCGAGGAGGCGGGCGGCGACCGCGTACTCGTTGTTCAGGTCGGTACCGAACATCGGCGGGTCGTCCGAGTTGATGGTCACCAGGACGCCGGCCCGGGTGAACTCCTTGATGGGGTGCTCGTCGAGCGTGCGGACCGCACGGGTCGCGATGTTGGAGGTCGGGCAGACCTCCAGGGCGACCCGGTGCTCGGCGAGGTGCGCGAGCAGCTTCGGATCCTGGACGGAGCTGGTGCCGTGTCCGATACGGTCGGCGCGCAGGTCGTTCAGCGCGTCCCAGACCGTCTCCGGGCCCGTCGTCTCGCCCGCGTGCGGCACGGAATGCAGGCCGGCCGCGATCGCGCGGTCGAAGTACGGCTTGAACTGCGGTCGCGGTACGCCGATCTCGGGTCCGCCGAGTCCGAAGGAGACCAGCCCCTCGGGGCGCAGCCGGTCATCGGTGGCGAGCCGTACCGTCTCCTCGGCGGCTTCGAGCCCCGCCTCACCGGGAATGTCGAAGCACCAGCGCAGTACGACACCGAGCTCGGCCTCCGCCGCCTTGCGGGCGTCCTCGATCGCGTCCATGAAGGCGCGCTCGTCGATGCCACGGCGGGTGGAGGAGAACGGGGTGATGGTCAGCTCGGCGTAACGGACCTGCTGCCGGGCCATGTCCCGCGCGACCTCGTACGTCAGCAGCCGGACGTCCTCCGGGGTGCGGATGAGGTCGACGACGGACAGATACACGTCGATGAAGTGGGCGAAGTCCGTGAAGGTGAAGTAGTCCGCCAGGGCCTCGGGATCGGTCGGCACCTTGGAATCGGGATGACGGGCGGCCAGCGTGGACACGATACGGGGGGAGGCTGAGCCGACGTGGTGCACGTGCAGTTCGGCCTTGGGAAGTCCGGCGATGAAGGCGTGCGGATGACGGGCGGCATCGCGCGGGGTGTGGTGGTCGGTCAAGGGTTCCTCCCCGGAACGGCGTCCCTGCAACGCGGTAGGTGGGACGCGGGTGATCGGCTGATCGGTGGTTCAGGGATCATCGTAGGCGGCGGCCCACCTGGTACAGGCTCGGGCCGTAGCATGACGGAACGTACGACGGAGGGGGAGCCTACGCATGTCCGAGGACGCGCAGACGCCGGGAGCACCACAGGACGCGGGCGCGGCCGCGTGGGCTTCCGGGGGAGAGGCAACCCCGCCACCGCGATCCGCCGCGACGTCACTGGGGGACCAGCCGTCGGATTCCGCACCTGCGGCTGCCGCTCCTGTCTCGGGGCTCCCGTCGGGTGAGTCGGTGGAGGGAAGCCCGCTGCCGTCCGACGCGACACCGTGGGCGAACGGGGCGCCTGGTTCCGTCCCTGAGGCTGCTGCTCCTGCCTTGGGGGTCCCGT
>NZ_JBHXMF010000010.1:0-18478 GCF_042721055.1 Streptomyces sp. NPDC058470 | reverse complement strand
CGAACGGGGCGCCTGGTTCCGTCCCTGAGGCTGCTGCTCCTGCCTTGGGGGTCCCGTCGGGTGAGTCGGTGGAGGGAAGCCCGCTGCCGTCCGACGCGACACTGTCGTCGAACGGGGCGCCTGGTTCCGTCCCTGAGACTGCCGCTCCTGTCTCGGAGGTCCCGTCGGGCGGGTCGGCGCAGGGGGCCGGGCTGCTGTCCGATGCGACGTCACCGGGGGGTCACCCGTCGGGCTCCGCACCCGAGGCTGCCGCTCCTGCTCCGAAGGTCCCCTCGGATGCTCCCAAGGTCCCCTTGGACAAGCCCGCGGCCGACCCGCGTCCCGAGCCGAACCCCTGGGCGGCCCCGGAGGACAAGGCTCCCTTCCGGGCGAACGGTGCCACGGGGGCCACACCCGCTCCCGTGCACGACCAGCGGACGATCACGTCGTTCCCAGGCGCGGGAACGCCGGGCGCACCGGCCACGCCCGCCCCACCCGGCGCAGGCGCCCCCGTCCCCCCGTCCTGGGACAACCCCTTCGCACCCCCTGCCGCTCATACCCCGTATCCCCAGCCCGCCCCTCCTCACCCCTTCGCTCCTGGGGGCCCCGGCCAGCCGCCTCCGTACTCGTACGGCTACCCGTCCCACCCGCCGCAGCCCTACTACCCGGGCGCCTCCGGCTATGGCGGCTGGCCCGCCATGCCCATGGCACCGAGCAACGGCATGGGCACCGCCGCCCTGATACTCGGCATCGCCTCGGCGGCCCTGTTCTGCGTGTGGCCGCTGACGTTCGTGATGGGCATCCTCGGTGTGGTCTTCGGTGCGATCGGCCGCCGCAAAGCAGCTCGTGGCGAGGCGACGAACCCGGGCCAGGCGCTGGCCGGGATCATCTGCGGAGCGGTCGGCATCGTCCTGGCCATCGCGCTGGTCGTGCTCATATTCGTCTTCGCGGAAGACAGCTCATCCGAAATCGACTCGGGCACGGACGGCGACGGCTTCTCCACGTCATTTGTCGTGGGGCAGCTCGGCTAAGCGCCCCGCTGGAAGCGCAGGTCCGCCGGAAGTGCAGGGATGTGCCGTCGATTGTGCCGTCGATCGTCTGCGGCACCATCGTGGCTGGTCGCGCCGTTCCCCGCGCCCCTTCAGGGCGCTGCCGAACCGCAGCGGACTTCCCCCGCCCTGCTCAGCGGACCAATACCTCCCCGAGGTCCGCTAACCGCCCCGCGAATCAAGCCCTTCCCGCGCGACTCCGCCAGGTATCTCCCCACCGCCCCCGACCACCTCCCCGAGCCGACCCCGGGCCTCCATCAACGCGAACCCCAGCAGATTCAGGCCCCGCCACCGCCCCGGATCCGCCGCCCGCTCGTCGTCGGCCGCCAGCCCGATCCCCCATACCCGGTCCATCGGGCTGGCCTCGACGAGGACCCGCTCGCCCGTGCCCAGCAGAAACTCCCGCAGCTCGGGGTGCGCGGCGAACTTGTGGACGCTGCCCTCGACCACGATCGCGAAGCGCTCGCGCTCCCACACGGCGTCGTCGAAACCGCGCACGAGCCGCCCCGCCTTCTTGGCCACCGCGGGACTCGGCGCCTCGACAGCGCGCCGCTCCGCCTCCGGGTCCCCGAAGAGCCGCGCCTTCCTCGCCATCATCCAGTGCTCGGCCGTCGCGTACGCCACGCCGTCCACGGTGAACGGCGACGGCCACCACTGGCTCAGACAGCTCGCGCTCACCTGACCGTCCCGACTCGGCCGGTGCCCCCAGAAGTGCAGGTACTTCACCCTCGCCCCCGAGCGGACCTTGCTGACCAGCGCGTCCCGTGAATCGATCTCCCCCATGCACGCGAGTCTGGCATCCACCACTGACAATCCGTCCTGCCTTTTCCAAGGGGACTCGACACCTGGTCGACAGATTCCGTCGCGTAACCAAAAGGCAACAACGGAATCACTTGTTGGAGTCCCCTAGCTCTGTCAGGATCGGCACTCAAATCGAGCTGGAGCTACGCCGACCCCCGAAGGACGGGGAGGGTGGCGGAGGAGAGCGACATGCACAAACCGGGCCATCGCTTCCAGGCGCAGGACCGCTTCGCGGACGGCGCGCAGTACATCGCGGGCCGGCTGACCAAGGGCACCTCCGGCCGTACGTTCGCGGTCGTCGATCCGGCCACGGGCGAGGAGGTCTACACGTACGAACTCGCGAGCGCCGCCGACGTGGACGCCGCTGTCGCGGCCGCCCGGTCCGCCTTCCCCGGCTGGTCCGGCGCCACCCCCGGCGAGCGCTCCGACGCGCTGCACCGCTTCGCGGCCGTGCTCGCCGACCGCGCCGGGGAGTTCGCCGATGCCGAGTCCCTGCAGTGCGGCAAGCCGCTCAAGCTCACCCGGGAGTTCGACGTCCCGGGGACCATCGACAACACCGCGTTCTTCGCGGGAGCGGCCCGCCACCTACAGGGCCAGTCCGCGGGCGAGTACTCCGGCGACCACACCTCGTACGTACGCCGTGAACCCCTCGGTGTCGTCGGCTCCATCGCGCCCTGGAACTACCCCCTCCAGATGGCCGCCTGGAAGATCCTCCCGGCGATCGCGGCCGGCAACACGATCGTCCTGAAGCCCGCCGAGCTCACCCCGCTCACCTCCCTGCTCTTCGCCGAGGCAGCCACGGTGGCGGGCATCCCCGACGGTGTCATCAACATCGTCACGGGAGCGGGAAAGGATGTCGGTGAGCATCTCGTCGGCCACCCCGACGTCGTCATGACCTCCTTCACCGGTTCGACCGCCGTCGGCAAGCGGGTCGCGGAGATCGCCACCTCGACCGTCAAGCGGCTTCATCTGGAGCTGGGCGGCAAGGCGCCCTTCGTGGTCTTCGACGACGCGGATCTCGACGCCGCCGTCAACGGCGCCGTCGCCGGTTCGCTCATCAACACCGGGCAGGACTGCACGGCCGCCACGCGCGCGTACGTGCAGAGGCCTCTCTACGAAGCGTTCGTTTCCCAAACGGCCGACCTCATGGCGGGTGTCCGCGTGGGTGACCCCTTCGCGCCGGACACCGATCTCGGACCGTTGATCTCGCACGCCCAGCGCGACCGCGTCGCCGGATTCGTCGACCGGGCGCGCTCCTACGCGCGCGTGGTCACCGGCGGAGCCGTCCCGCAGGGCGACCTCAAGAGCGGCGCCTACTACATGCCCACCCTTGTCGCCGACGCCTCCCAGGACAGCGAGATCGTGCAGTCCGAGATCTTCGGGCCCGTGCTCGTGGTGCTGCCCTTCGACACCGACGACGAGGGCATCGCGCTGGCCAACGACACGCCGTACGGACTCGCCGCCTCCGCCTGGAGCCGTGACGTCTACCGCGCCAACCGCGCGACCCGCGAGATCAAGGCGGGTTGCGTCTGGATCAACGATCACATTCCGATCATCAGCGAGATGCCGCACGGCGGATACAAGGCATCCGGCTTCGGCAAGGACATGTCCGCGTACTCGTTCGAGGAGTACACACAGATCAAGCACGTCATGTTCGACAACACTGGGGTTGCCGAGAAGGACTGGCACCGCACGATCTTCGGGGACCGGAGCTAGCCGATTCACGTCGCCCGCTCCGAGTGGCACACCAGGCCGCGACCACGGCCGCGACCCTTCCGAAAGGGCACCAGGATCATGGAGCAGTACGAGCCCGAACGCCTGTCCCCGGTCCAACTGGCCGCCATGCGGCGCAGCCTCAGGAACGGCAGGGCCTCTCTCGGCCGCCGTTCACTGCTGCGCGCCTCGGCGGGCGGTGCGCTCGCCATCGGCGGACTCGGGGCGCTGAGCGCCTGCGGGATCCCCGCGGCCGGCAAGACCCAGGGTGGCGTCTCCGCCGACGACCTCTCGGCCAAGGAGAAGACGATCAACTTCTCCAACTGGACCGAGTACATGGACGTCGACGAGAGCGAGAAGCACCACCCCACGCTGGACGCCTTCACCAAGCGGACCGGCATCACGGTCAAGTACACCGAGGACATCAACGACAACGCCGAGTTCTTCGGCAAGATCAAGCCGCAGCTCGCCGCGGGCCAGGACACCGGCCGCGACATCATCGTCCTCACCGACTGGCTGGCCGGCCGGCTGATCAACCTCGGATGGGTCCAGAAACTGGACCCGTCCAACCTGCCGCACGCCTACACCAACCTGTCGCAGCAGTTCCGCAACCCCGACTGGGACCCCGGACGTGCCTACTCCTACCCCTGGCAGGGCATCTCGACCGTCATTGCCTACAACAAGAAGGCGCTCGACGGCATCGAGGTGAAGTCGGTCTCCGACATGCTCGACAACCCCAAGCTCAAGGGGCGCATCGGCTTCCTGACGGAGATGCGCGACAGCATCGGCATGACGCTGCTCGACCTGGGCAAGGACCCGGCCAAGTTCACGGACGACGACTTCGACGCGGCGATCGCCCGTCTCCAGAAGGCCGTCGACAAGGGCCAGATCCGCCGCTTCACCGGCAACGACTACACGTCGGACATCACCAGCGGAAACTTCGCGGCCTGTATCGCCTGGGCCGGTGACGTCGTACAACTCAAGGCGGACAGCCCGGACGTCGACTTCATCATTCCGGACAGCGGCTACATCACCTCGTCCGACAACATGCTGATCCCCAACAAGGCGCGCCACAAGACGAACGCCGAGCGGCTCATGGACTACTACTACGAGCCCGAACCGGCCGCCGAACTCGCCGCCTACATCAACTACGTCTGTCCGGTCGACGGCGTGAAGCCGTACCTGGAGAAGATCGACAAGGACGCGGCGAACAACCCGCTGATCATTCCCGACCAGGCCATGGCCGCCAAGTCTCACGCCTTCCGCCTGCTCAGCAGCGAGGAAGAGACGGCGTACGAAGAGAAGTTCGCGAAGCTCACAGGGGCGTGACCATGATGACGACAGACAACAGCGGCGACGTCCGCCTCTCCGGGATCAGCAAAACGTACGGCGCCTTCACGGCCGTACACCCGCTCGACCTGACCGTCCCGCAGGGATCGTTCTTCGCCCTCCTAGGGGCATCGGGTTGCGGCAAGACGACCACCCTCCGCATGATCGCCGGCCTGGAGGAGCCCACTTCGGGGAGCGTGCACCTGGGGGAGCAGGACGTGACGAACCTGCCGCCCTACAAGCGGCCCGTGAACACCGTCTTCCAGTCCTACGCGCTCTTCCCGCACCTCGACATCTTCGAGAACGTCGCCTTCGGGCTGCGCCGGCGCGGCATCAAGTCGGTGAAGAAGCAGGTCGAGGACATGCTGGACCTCGTACAGCTCGGCGAGCAGGCGCGCAAGAAGCCGCACCAGCTCTCCGGCGGCCAGCAGCAGCGTGTCGCCGTGGCCCGCGCGCTGATCAACACCCCCAAGGTGCTGCTCCTCGACGAGCCGCTCGGTGCCCTCGACCTCAAGCTGCGCCGCCAGATGCAGCTGGAGCTCAAGCGCATCCAGACCGAGGTCGGCATCACGTTCGTGCACGTCACGCACGACCAGGAGGAGGCCATGACGATGGCCGACACGGTCGCCGTGATGAACGCGGGCCGTGTCGAGCAGCTCGGCTCGCCCGCCGACCTCTACGAGAACCCGAACACCACGTTCGTCGCCAACTTCCTCGGCACCTCCAACCTCATCGAGGCCGAGGTCGACTCCAGGAACGGCGACGAGATCGTCCTCAAGGCGGGCGGCGGCAAACTCCTGCTGCCCGCGGCGCGATGTTCCGCGTCCACGACGGCCGGCGGCAAGGTGCTGGTGGGCGTGCGCCCGGAGAAGATCTCGCTCACGCACGCCGACGACGCGGGCGAGATCCCGGCCGGCCGCAACCGGATCACCGGCAAGATCGCCGACTCCAGCTTCATCGGCGTCTCCACGCAGTACGTCATCGACAGCGCCGTCTGCCCCGAGTTCGAGGTCTACGCCCAGAACATCGACCGCGACCCCCGGCTCAGGCCCGGCACCGACGTCGTCCTGCACTGGAGCCCGGCGCACACCTTCGGCCTGGACGCGGCCCAGGACATCGACGCGGGCGTGGAAACAGTCGATGAGGAGGCCGCCTGATGGCCACCGTCGCCGAGGCGCCACCCCTGGCGCCGCAACCGGCAGAGAAGCCGCCCCGCAGGCGCGGCCGTCTCACCCCGTACTGGCTGCTGCTGCCCGGCATCCTCTGGCTGCTGGTGTTCTTCGCGCTGCCGATGGTCTACCAGGCCTCCACGTCCGTGCAGACGGGCTCCCTGGAGGACGGCTACAAGGTCACCTGGCACTTCGCGACCTACTGGAACGCGCTGGCGGACTACTGGCCGCAGTTCCTGCGCTCGGTGCTCTACGCGGGCTCCGCGACCATCCTGTGCCTGATCCTCGGCTACCCGCTCGCGTACCTCATCGCCTTCCGCGCGGGGCGCTGGCGCAACGTCGTCCTCATCCTGGTCATCGCGCCGTTCTTCACCAGCTTCCTGATCCGTACGCTCGCCTGGAAGACGATCCTCGCGGACGGCGGCCCGGTCGTCGCCACCCTCAACTCGCTGCACATCCTGGACGTCACCAGCTGGCTCGGCATCACGGCCGGCGACCGCGTACTGGCCACACCCCTCGCGGTGATCTGCGGTCTCACGTACAACTTCCTGCCGTTCATGATCCTGCCGCTCTACACCTCGCTCGAACGCATCGACGGACGCCTCCACGAGGCGGCGGGCGACCTGTACGCGAAGCCGTTCACGACCTTCCGCAAGGTCACCTTCCCGCTGTCGATGCCCGGTGTCGTCTCCGGGACACTGCTGACCTTCATCCCGGCCAGCGGTGACTACGTGAACGCCGATCTGCTCGGCTCCACGGACACCCGGATGGTGGGCAACGTCATCCAGACCCAGTTCCTGAGGATTCTCGACTATCCGACGGCGGCGGCACTCTCCTTCATTCTCATGGCCGCGATCCTCATCATGGTCACGCTCTACATTCGCAAGTCCGGGACGGAGGATCTGGTTTAAATGGCCTTCGTACGCTGGTTCAAGAGGCATCTCGTCGTCATCGGGGGACTGCTGACACTCGGATATCTGCTTCTGCCGAACGTCGTCGTCACGGTGTTCTCCTTCAACAAACCGAAGGGGCGCTTCAACTACGAGTGGCAGAACTTCTCCACGGACGCCTGGACCGACCCGTGCGGCGTCGCCGACATGTGCGGCTCGCTCTCGCTCAGCCTCCAGATCGCCGTATGGGCGACGCTCGGCGCCACCGTCCTCGGCACCATGATCGCCTTCGCCCTGGTCCGCTACCGCTTCCGCGCGCGCGGCGCCGTCAACTCGCTGATCTTCCTGCCGATGGCGATGCCCGAGGTCGTGATGGCGGCCTCACTGCTCACCCTCTTCCTCAACATGGGTGCACAGTTGGGGTTCTGGACGATCCTGATCGCGCACATCATGTTCTGCCTCAGCTTCGTCGTGACGGCCGTCAAGGCACGCGTCATGTCGATGGACCCGCGCCTGGAGCAGGCGGCCCAGGACCTGTACGCGGGGCCCGTGCAGACCTTCGTCCGCGTCACGCTGCCCATCGCGGCCCCCGGAATCGCCGCGGGCGCGCTGCTCGCCTTCGCGCTCTCCTTCGACGATTTCATCATCACCAATTTCAACGCCGGCTCGACCGTCACCTTCCCCATGTTCGTCTGGGGCTCGGCACAGCGCGGAACACCCGTTCAGATCAATGTCATCGGTACGGCCATGTTCATCGTCGCCGTACTGTTCGTGCTGTCCGGAATGGCCATCAGCAACCGCCGTAACAAGCAAAAGGCATAACCCTTCACAAGGGCGATTCAGCTGTAGGGAGTTGAAATCATGGCCCCAAGCGCCATGACCCGTTGGACCAAGTCCCTCTCCGACGCGCAGCCGGCGTCCTACTGGCTGGACGACCCCGGTAAACCCCACCCCGAACCCGCCCTCACCACCACCGAGACCTGCGACCTGCTCGTCGTCGGCGGCGGTTACAGCGGACTGTGGACCGCGCTCCTCGCCAAGGAGCGCGACCCGCGGCGCGAGGTGATTCTGGTGGAGGGCCATGAGGTGGGCTGGGCCGCCTCCGGCCGCAACGGCGGCTTCTGTGCAGCCTCCCTCACCCACGGTCTGGCCAACGGCCTCACCCGCTGGCCGGACGAGATCAGGAAACTGGAGCAGCTGGGCGCCCGGAACCTCGACGAGATCGAGGCGGCCGTCGCCCGCTACTCCCTCGACTGCGACTTCGAGCGCACCGGCGAGATCGACGTCGCCACCGAGCCGTACCAGGCGGCCGAACTGCGTGAGTGGCACGAGGAGTTGCGGCGCGAGGGCCTGGCGGACGGCATCGAGTACCTGGACGCCGAAGCGCTACGGGAACAAGTCGACTCACCGACATTCCTGGCCGGCCTCCACGACCGCCGGGGCGTCGCCATGCTCCACCCCGCCAAGCTCGCGTGGGGCCTCAAGCGGGCGTGCCAGGAGCTCGGCGTCCGCGTCTACGAGCACACCCCGGCGCTCCAACTGAAGCCGCACGGCGCCGAAATGGCCGTACGCACCCCGTACGGCTCGATCCGCGCCCGTCGCGTGGCCCTCGGCACGAACATCTTCCCGAACCTGGTCAGGCGCGTCCGCGCGTACACCGTCCCCGTCTACGACTACGCCCTGATGACCGAGCCGCTGACCGCCGACCAGTTGGCGTCCATCGGCTGGAAGAACCGCCAGGGCCTTGGGGATTCGGCGAACCAGTTCCACTACTTCCGGCTGTCCGCCGACAACCGGATCCTGTGGGGCGGCTACGACGCGATCTACCCGTACGGCGGCCGGATGCGCGCCGAGTACGACCACCGCCCGGAGACGTACGCGAAGCTCGCAGGCCAATTCTTCACCTGCTTCCCGCAGTTGGCGGGCGTCCGCTTCACCCACACCTGGGGCGGCGCGATCGACACCTGCTCGCGCTTCTCCGCCTTCTTCGGTACGGCGCACCAGGGCAGGGTTGCCTACGCGGCCGGCTACACCGGGCTCGGCGTGGGCGCCACCCGGTTCGGCGCGGACGTGATGCTCGACCTGCTGGCGGGCGAGCGCACGGAACGCACCGAGCTGGAGATGGTCCGCAAAAAGCCGCTGCCGTTCCCGCCCGAGCCCTTCGCCTGGACGGGCATCGCGCTCACCAAGTGGTCGCTGGCGCGGGCGGATTCGCACGGCGGCCGGCGCAATCTGTGGCTGAAGACCATGGACAGGCTCGGGCTCGGCTTCGACAGCTGAACCGTGCAGCGGGATGCGGATCCACGGCGTACGCCCTGCTTGGCCACTGTGACCCGGCTCACTATCAACAATTGTTCAGAACCCGCGTAATGATCGGTCCGAACCTCGCTCTCCCCTGTGACGCGACCGGCGTCGACATGAGAGAGGGAGGTTCCGCCATGACAGGGGCTAAGACGGCGGTCGACTGGCTGGCATCCGTAGCTCCGGATCCCGAGGCCTGCCGCTGGGAGTGGGAGCGCAATCCGCTGGGGATCGCGCTGCTGCCCGCGGGCAAGGCCTGGGACGTACTCATCCTGCCGGGCGAACTCGGCTACCCCACGCTCGACGTGCTGACCCGGGTGATCGACCAACTCGGTCCCGTGCTCGTCGACTTCGGGGACGCCCGGATGGGATTCTTCGTGCCCGCGGGCACCGCGGCCCGGTGGCTCGGCACGGGGGTGCGCACAGCGGGCCGCGGTACGTGGATCGTGGTGCCGTACCCGGGGAGGACGACCGGCGGCGGCGTTCGCTGGCTGATCCCGCCGGACGGCTCCGGCACCCTCACCGATCCTGCACTGCTCGAACTGGCCATGCACGAGGCGGCGGCGGATCGCGCCGGAAACGAGGACCGATAGCCGTGCCGGGGCCGGACCCCGGGGACAGTCGCGGAACTCGACAGCTCGGCAACTCGACAGGAGGTCCCGAGATTCCTGACGTCATGAGGTTCACGAGGCCCTGAGGTTCACGAGGTCTTGACAACAGGATTGGTCTGGACCAAATTGGGCGCGCTTCACCCCTCCAATTCCCCCATGCCCGGAGGCAGTCGTGGATCGCACCCGACGCAACGGATCACTCACGCGTCACAGACTTCTCGCCGTGTGCACGGCCACCTTCCTGGCCGTTCCCGGCATGACCGCGCTCTCGTCGGCCGCCCGTGCGGCCGACGCGGACCTCGCGAAGAACGGCGGTTTCGAGTCGGGCCTGGACAACTGGACCTGTACGGCGGCGACCACCGTCAACTCACCCGTACGGAGCGGAAGTTCCGCGCTGCAGGCGACCCCGGCCGGCAGCGACTACGCACAGTGCTCCCAGTCGGTGACCGTTCAGCCCAACTCCCAGTACTCCCTGGCCGGTTACGTCCGGGGCAGTTACGTCTACCTCGGCGCGAGCGGCACCGGCACCACCGACGTCTCCACCTGGACCCAGTCCGCGACCGCCTGGCAGCAGCTCACCACGACCTTCCGCACCGGCGCCGCCACCACCAGGGTCACCATCTACACGCACGGCTGGTACGGCACCGGCGCCTACAACGTCGACGACGTCTCCCTCCTCGGCCCCGCCGTCGACCCGGGCCAGCCCCCGGCCGCACCCACCGGCCTGACGGCCGGCACGGTCACCTCGTCGAGCGTCGCTCTGTCCTGGTCCCCGGTGACGGGCGCGACCGGTTACGCCATCTACCGCAACGGCGTGAAAATCCAGACGGCGACCGGGACTTCGGCCACGGTCAGCGGACTCACGGCCTCGACGGCGTACACCTTCCAGGTGGCGGCGGTGAACGAGGCGGGCGAGTCGCCGAAGTCGGCGACGGTGACCGCGACGACGACCGCCGGCGGTGGCGGAGGCTCGACCGAACACGCCCTCGTCGGCTACCTCCACGCCAGTTTCGCGAACGGCGCCGGGTACACGCGGCTGGCCGACGTCCCCGACAGCTGGGACATCATCGACCTGGCCTTCGGCGAACCGACCACCACCACCTCCGGCGACATCCGCTTCACCCGCTGCCCGGTCACCGAGTGCCCGACCGTCGAGAGCGAGGCCGACTTCAAGGCGGCGATCAAGGCCAAGCAGGCGGCGGGCAAGAAGGTCCTGATCTCCATCGGCGGCGCGAACGGCCAGGTGCAGCTGACGACGACGGCGGCGCGCGACACCTTCGTCACCTCGGTATCGAAGATCATCGACACCTACGGCCTGGACGGCCTGGACATCGACTTCGAGGGCCACTCGCTCTCGCTGGACGCCACCGACACGAACTTCAAGAGCCCGACCACTCCCGTGATCGTGAACCTCATCTCGGCCCTGAAGACCCTGAAGGCCAAGTACGGCGCCGGCTTCGTGCTGACCATGGCCCCGGAGACCTTCTTCGTCCAACTCGGTTACCAGTACTACGGCACCGGACCGTGGGGCGGCCAGGACCCCCGCGCCGGCGCCTACCTCCCGGTCATTTACGCCATGCGCGACGACCTGACGCTCCTGCACGTCCAGGACTACAACTCCGGCTCGATCATGGGCCTCGACAACCAGTACCACTCCATGGGCGGCGCCGACTTCCACATAGCGATGACCGACATGCTCCTGACCGGCTTCCCGGTCGCCGGCAACGCGAGCAACGTCTTCCCGGCCCTGCGCCCCGATCAGATAGCCATCGGTATGCCGGCGACGACGAACGCGGGTAACGGCTATGTGGCGCCGTCCGAGGTCAACAAGGCCCTCGACTGCCTCACCAAGAAGACCAACTGCGGCACGTACGCCACCCACGGCATCTGGCCGGGACTCCGCGGCCTGATGACCTGGTCGATCAACTGGGACCGGTACGGGAGCTGGGAGTTCCAGAAGAACTTCGACAGCTATTTCGGCTGAGCAGCAGCCACAGGCAGAGCAGCAGCACCGTGCACAGACACCAGCTCGCCACCACGTCCAGCGGCCAGTGGAAGCCGCGTCGGACCAGCCCGAAGGGCACCGCGAGGTTCAGCACGGCACAGGCGGTGACCAGCGCGCGGCGGGCGCGAGCGGTGCGGAGCCAGGGCAGGAGTACGAGGGTCGCGGCGCCGTACGCGATGGCGGCGGTCGCCGTGTGGCCCGAAGGATAGAAGCCGGTGCCCGGGCCCATCACCGGTGGGCCCGGGCGGGCGATCAGTTCCTTCGTCGGCACGATCAACGCGGGCACGGCGGCCATCAGCACCGCCGCGGCGAAGGAGGGCAGCCACCAGCGGTCCCGCCCGGCCCGGCGCCCACGCACGGCGACGTACCCGAGCACTACGGCGAGGACGGGGACAGCGACGGCGATGTTGCCGAGGTCCGCGAGGAGTTCGTAGATCCGGGCCGGGTGTACGAGATGGCCGCTGAGGCGTTCGTCCGCGCGGGCGAGGGGGCCGTGGGCCGCGACCTGCCAGGTGATCAGCGCGAAGAGGAGGGCCGGGAGGCCGAGAAGGAAGGAGAAGGTCGGCCACTCCGGAACAGGGGGGGTAGTTCCGGAGTGGCCGACCGGATCGGATCGTCGCACGCCCCGGGGGGTTTGGGGCGGGCGACTGTCCGATCGGTGAGGAGATTCGGAGCTGGAAGCTCCGGGTGTGTGCGCGAGGGCACGACCAGGGCGAAGCTGGGGAGGCCCCGACCTGGTGCCGCCCACAGTCCCCTGTGGGCGGGGTGTATCTCTCATCTGGGTAGAACCTACGACAGGGGAACCGGGTCCGACAGACGGAATCGCGTCCCGTCATGCACCTCGCACACCTTCTTCACACGGCCTGACGACCGTCGACTCACCCCGGCGGCCAAACGGAATCCGGTGCGAGGGGCAGCCGGATTCCGCTGGTGGGGCGTGTGGGACGGGTCAGATTCGGGCGAAGGCCTGCTCGATGATGTCGAGGCCCTCGTGCAGGAGGTTCTCGCCGATGACCAGCGGGGGCAGGAAGCGGAGGACGTTGCCGTAGGTGCCACAGGTAAGGACCAGGAGACCCTCCTGGTGGCAGGCCTTGGCGAGTGCGGCGGTCGCCTCGGCGTTCGGCTCCTTGGAGTCGCGGTCCTTGACCAGCTCGATGGCGATCATGGCGCCACGGCCGCGGACCTCGCCGATGATGTCGAACTTGTCGGCCATCGCGGACAGACGCGCCTTCATCGTCGCCTCGATCGCCTTCGCCCTGGCGTTCAGGTCGAGCTCCTTCATCGTCTCGATCGCGCCGAGGGCACCGGCGCAGGCCACCGGGTTGCCGCCGTAGGTGCCGCCCAGGCCGCCCGAGTGCGCGGCGTCCATGATCTCGGCGCGGCCGGTGACGGCGGCGAGCGGGAGACCGCCCGCGATGCCCTTGGCGGTGGTGATCAGGTCCGGGACGATGCCCTCGTCCTCGCAGGCGAACCACTGGCCGGTGCGGCAGAAGCCGGACTGGATCTCGTCGGCGACGAAGACGATGCCATTGTCGGTGGCGAACTTGCTGAGGGCGGGCAGGAAGCCCTTGGCCGGCTCGATGAAGCCGCCCTCGCCGAGCACCGGCTCGATGATGATCGCGGCGACGTTCTCGGCACCGATCTGCTTGTTGATCATGTCGATGGCCTGGGCGGACGCCTCGGCGCCCGCGTTCTCCGGGCCGGTCAGCCAGCGGTAGCCGTAGGCCACCGGCACGCGGTAGACCTCGGGGGCGAACGGACCGAAGCCGTGCTTGTACGGCATGTTCTTGGCGGTCAGCGCCATCGTGAGGTTGGTGCGCCCGTGGTAGCCGTGGTCGAAGACGACCACCGCCTGCCGCTTGGTGTACGCACGCGCGATCTTGACGGCGTTCTCCACGGCCTCGGCGCCGCTGTTGAACAGGGCCGACTTCTTGGCGTGGTCGCCCGGGGTCAGCTCCGCCAGCGCCTCGGCGACCGCGACGTACCCCTCGTACGGCGTGACCATGAAACAGGTGTGGGTGAAGTCCTGGAGCTGCGCGGAGGCCCGGCGTACGACGGCCTCGGCGCTCGCGCCCACGCTGGTCACGGCGATACCGGAGCCGAAGTCGATCAGGCGGTTTCCGTCGACGTCCTCGATGATGCCGCCGCCGGCGCGCGTGGTGAACACGGGGAGCACGGAGCCCACACCGGCCGCGACCGCGGCGAGGCGTCGGGCCTGCAGCTCCTGCGACTTCGGGCCGGGGATGGCGGTGACGACGCGGCGCTCCTGCGGAAGTGCGGTCATGAGGGGCTCCCTGATGATCTTGCGAAACCGGACGGTCCCCGGCGGACGGGCGCGCCGGGCGGGGGGATTTCGGACGCTTGACTGCTTTCTTCGCAGGTTAGGGCCGAGGGAGGGGGGCGGGCATGCTCCACGGGGGAGATGTTCGGGGCGCTGATTGTCCGCGGTGGACATAGCGGGCCGGGCGTCGAGCGAGGGTGTCTCCCCGCAGCTGCGGCCGTGTAAGCGGTGAACTCCCCCTGCGGGGGCACTAGATTGGCTCGCGGACGACGTACGGAGCGGCTGGTCAGGGGGCAAAGGCGATGGACAGCGACGGGACGCAGGACGCGCGGGGCACGCATGCCCATCCTGTGCCGCGTCCGGCGGGACCCCCGGACGTGCCGGCGACACCACCCCGGCCCGCACGGGCACCGGGGATGCCGGCGTTGCCGGACGGGTCCGACTTCCTGGCCTGGGTCCGGGCGGCCAGGCCGGAGGCGGCGCCCGGGGTGTGGCGGTTCGGGTACCGGCAGCGGCCGGACGAGGAGCCCGAGCAGATTCCGGCGCGACAGCTGCTGAGCGGCGCCGTGATCGCTTTTCTGGTGGGGTGGCTGATCTGGTCGCTGCTCTGGAACGGTTACCTGGGCGGCTGGTGGGTCATCCCGCTCGACCTGTTCACCCCTGATTCCTGGCGCCAGAGCGACGACCGTGTCGGGAACGCGTTCCTCTGGTACGGCTACTACACGCTGATCGCCCTCGCCATCATGTTCGGCGTCGGCCGCCTCGGCCGTTGGGGCGAGGTCTGGCGGCGCTACGGGCCGCCCGCCTGGCGCCGCGCCGCGCCCGTGAGCGAACGGCCGCCCGCCCCCGAGGAGGACCCCGCCCAGTGGAACCAGCTCCGCGCCGCCGGTGCGGCCGACGCCGCCGACCGGCTCGCCGCCGAGGCCCGCTCGGGCCTGATGCGCGATGTCGACCACGCCCGGATCGCCCGCGCCTGGCAGGGCGTACGGAGCGGGCGGCACAGCCTCGCCACCTTCACCGGGGCGGTCCTGAAGGACGGGTCCGCCGCCTGTCTGCACCCCTCAGGCGCGCGCGACCTGCCCGGACGGCACGCGCTGCACGACCTGGTGACCGGACAGGTGCGACTGGGCACGACCGCTGAGGACGCCCGCAATCCGTACGCCTATCGCGGCACCGGCCTCGCTCTCGGCCCCGACCTCCTCGGCACCTCGCTGCTCGCCGTCGGTCCGCCCGGATCCGGCAAGACGGGCGGCATCGTCTGGCCGCTCGCCGAGTCGCTGTGCCTGCACGCGCTCGCCGGGCGGGCCGCCGTGGTCGTCATCGGCGCCGCGGGTGCCGGGCTCGGGGCCGCCGACGCGTACGACGTCGTCGTACGGATCGGGAATCCCGAATCCGTGTACGACCTCGACCTGTACGGCGGGACCACCGACCCCGACGAGGCCGCCGCCGTACTGGCCGAGGCGCTCGTCGGGGATCTGGCCGATCCGCACCCCGGGGGCGACAGCCGTCGGTCGACGACTGTCCTCGCCCAGCTCCTCGGACCGTTCCGGGCCGTCCACGGCCGGTTCCCGTCGGTGCCCGAGCTGCGGCAGCTCCTCGACGGTTCTCCCGGCCCGCTCGGGGCGCTGCGCAAGGCTCTGGAGGACAGCGGGAAGGAATCGCTGCTGCGGGAACTCGACGCGCGGGAGCGGCAGTTGGGTCACCCGGGGGATGTGGGGAGTGTGCTCGCGGACCGGGTCGCGCTCCTTGACCGGCCCGCGTTCGCCGGGTTCTTCGACACCTCGGGGCAGTCGCGCCCCTTCTCCTTGCGAGCCCTCGACCACCCCGTACGGGTACGGATCGACCTGCCGGCGCGCGGGCACGCCGATGCCTCACGGATCCTGGCACGGCTGGTGCTCGCGCAGTTCACGGCGAGTGTCGCGGTACGGGAGGACCGGTCGCTGTTCGCCTGCCTGGTACTGGACGACGCGACCGGGGTCGTCACGCCCGAAGCCGTACGGGGCATCCAGCGGCTGCGGTCCGGCAACGCGGGCGCCGTGTTGACGCTCCGGACACTCGACGACGTGCCGAGGGCGTTGCGGACTCCGCTGCTGGGTGCCATCGGGTGCCGGATGGCGCTGTCCGGGCTCACGCCCTGGGACGGGCAGGACTTCGCCGAGGTCTGGGGCAAGGAGTGGATCGAGGCGCGCGACGTCACCGACCGCCAGATCATCGCGGAGACCCCGGCGGGCAAGGCGTTGCACATGGTGCGGCGGGTGATCACCGGACACGCGCCGACCGCCCGGGCCGTCACCGTGCGCCAGGTCGAGCGGGAGCGCTGGTCCGCTTCCGAGCTGGCGCACGGGGTGCCGCCGGGGCACGCGGTGCTGTCGCTCACGAGCGTGCGGGGCGAGCACGCACCGCCGCTGCTCGTGGATCTACGCGGCTGATGCCGGTGGATCCGCCATGGCGGGTGCACTCGGGGCTACGGCGCTGACCTGTACATCTGGACATATGGTCACGGACGTACCGTACGGTGAGGCAGAATCGGCATAGGTCGTTCATACATCGCGGCCAAAAGATCACCTCGCCGGTGACCGTCGAGGATCCTGTGAAGACCTGAGAATCCGAAGGCCTGAAGGTCCCATGCCACCCACGCTCGCCTCGCTCGTCCACCACTCCGCGCTCAAGCTCACGGTGCGCGCGGGCGAGGGACGGCTGGACGTGCCCGTGCGCTGGGCGCACGCCAGCGAGCTCGCCGACCCCGTGCCGTACATGGAAGGCGGGGAACTCCTCCTGATCACCGCGCTCAAACTGGACGCGGACGATCCCGAGGTCATGC
The DNA here is from genome assembly GCF_042721055.1 of Streptomyces sp. NPDC058470. NCBI lineage: Bacteria > Bacillati > Actinomycetota > Actinomycetes > Kitasatosporales > Streptomycetaceae > Streptomyces > Streptomyces sp. NPDC058470. The sequence goes on along the minus strand of NZ_JBHXMF010000010.1, from coordinate 1,529 downwards.
AGCGCTATGTGAAGCGGCTGGTGGGAGCGGGGGTGGCCGGGCTCGGATTCGCCGTGGGGGTCCACTACGAGGAGATCCCGAAGGCGCTCGTCGACGCAGCGGAGGGAGAGGGGCTGCCGCTCCTCGAAGTGCCCCGGCGTACGCCCTTCCTGGCCATCAGCAAGGCCGTCTCCGCCGCCATCGCCGCCGATCAGTACCGTGCCGTGACCGCGGGGTTCGCCGCGCAGCGCGAGCTGACCAAGCAGGCGCTCACCGACGGACCCGAAGGGCTGCTGGCCTCGCTCGCCGGACAGGTCGACGGATGGGCGGCGTTGTACGACGCCTCCGGTGCCGTCGTCGCCACCGCGCCGGAGTGGGCGGGGCGGCGGGCCGCGCGGCTCACGCAGGACGTGGAGCGGCTGCGGGACCGGCCTGCGCCCGCGAGTTCGGTGGTCGGCGGCGAGGACCGGGTCGAACTGCACTCGCTGGGCACCGGACGACGCCCGCGCGCCGCACTCGCCGTCGGTACCGCCGCCGCCCTCGGTACCGCCGAGCGGTACGCCCTGCACTCGGCCATCGCCCTGCTGACGCTCACCACGGAGCGCTCCCGCTCCTTGCAGGCGGCCGAGCAGCGGATCGGTGCGGCGGTGCTGCGCATGCTGCTCGCCGGGGAGTCCGACCACGCCCGGGCCGTCGCCGGTGGCCTGTTCGGCGAGCTTCTCGACGCGCCTTTCCGGCTGATCCTCGCCGAGTCGGCGTCCGCGTCGGCCGCCCGGGCGCACGCCGAGGGTCACGCGCGCGTGGCCGCTGCCACCGTCTCCTCCGGCGCGGTCGCGGCGCCCAACACCGCGGGTGATCCGCTCGGCGCGCTCGCCGAGGTCGTGGAGTCCGCGGCGGCCCGTTCCGGCGAGGCCGTACTCGTCGTGCCCGACGGGGAGCGGCTCGTCGTGCTCGCGGTGGACGGCGGCGCGGCGGTCGCCGCCTGTCAGGAGCACGCGGCGGCCCTGGAGGCCCAGCGGGCGTCCGTGCCCGAGCAGTCCGGCGGCGGTGACGAGGTCGAGCTCGTGGTCGGCCTGTCCGCGCCCGCCGGGCCGATCGCCGCAGGCGCCGCGTACAAGCAGGCCGAGCAGGCGTTGTCCGTCGCCCGGCGGCGCGGGCGCTTCCTCGTCGAGCACGAGGAGCTGGCCGCCGGGTCCGTGCTGCCGCTGCTCGCCGACGACGCCGTACGGGCGTTCGCCGACGGGCTGCTTCGGGCGCTGCACGAGCATGACGCCACCGGGCGGGGGGATCTGGTCGCCTCGCTGCGGGCGTGGCTGTCCCGGCACGGGCAGTGGGATGCGGCGGCTGCCGACCTGGGGGTGCACCGGCACACCCTGCGCTACCGCATGCGCAGGGTCGAGGAGATCCTCGGGCGCTCGCTTGACGATCCGGATGTCCGGATGGAGCTTTGGCTGGCGCTGAAGACCACGGCGGCGGCGGGGGAGTGAGGGGCGGGTTTTCGCCCCCTCCGCCCCTGCCCGTCCCTTGTTCCTGGGGGCTGCCGCCCCCAG
>NZ_JBHXMF010000009.1:149099-168829 GCF_042721055.1 Streptomyces sp. NPDC058470 | reverse complement strand
CCAACCGATCCGCACGACCATCCAACTCCCCATACGACAACACCTCACCACCACACCGCACCGCCACCACACCCGACGACCGCTCAACCCGCGCACCGAAAAGATCCAGGAAAGTACCCTCCGACACCGGCCGAACCGTGTCATTCCACTCAGCCACCACACGCGACCGCTCAGCCACCTCCAGAATTGCGATCGCGCTCACCCGTGCGTCCGGCTCCGCGACGGCTCCGTCGACGAAGCTCCGAAAGACCCGTCGCCAGACCCGCGAACCGTCCCCGCCGGCCTCGCCATCCCCGCCGGCCTCGCCGACCCCGCCGGCCTCGCCTTCCGAGGCACATTTCGCGAAGTACTCACCATCTGAGGAGAGTTGAGCGACCTCCCGGAACTCTTCCGCCACCTGCCGCAGGAGCTCGCGAACCGTGGTCAGCGGGTCCACGTCGAGCCGAACCGGGAAAGGGCGGTCCGCGATGTCGAGGACGACGTCGCGGATGCCGCTCATCCGGTGGAGGTACGCGGCGGTGAGCGCCGCGGCCTCGGCGGCAGGTGCGTGCAGGTGCACCACGGGTTCGGGCCGGTCCAGAAACCGGATATTCCAGTGCTCACCCGAGGGGCACCTCGTCAGGTGGGCGGCAGGCAGTGGCGAGCGGCGAGAGTCAGGCATTCCGAAGGTCTCCACTCGGTCGATCACGAAACGTCACTTGCCGCGAGCTGTCGCCGCGGTTCCGCTGTCTGCCGCGCGTGGCTGCGGCCTACGACCTGAACAGCCATGGCCGGCGGGCTCCCCGACGCCCTGCGACTCCGCCTCCGGCGTTGTCGTCAGTCGCGATGGCTTCGCCATCGCTCCGTCCTCCGCCTTGGGTTCGAAGCCGCATGACGCCGCTCGCTGATCCGCTCTCGCGCGGGCGGGGTCGTTACCTGATGCCGGGCAGCGGCCCGCCCGGCATCATCTGCGGACCCGGTCCTTGACCGGGTCCGCCGGGGAACGGCCCGCTAGGCCCGACCGGCTCGGGCACCGGTACCTCGTTGCCGTTCCGCGACGACTGGCCGGAGAACTGGGTGTGGTAGAGCTCCGCGTAGAGCCCGTTCAGTGCCAGCAGTTCCTCGTGGGTTCCGCGCTCCTGGACCCGGCCCTTGTCGATGACCAGGATCTGGTCGGCGTCCCGGATCGTGGAGAGCCGGTGGGCGATCACCAGTGAGGTCCGTCCCTGCAATGCGGTTTTGAGAGCGCGCTGGAGGGCTGCTTCTGATTCCGAGTCAAGATGTGCGGTGGCCTCGTCCAGGACGACGATCGGCGGGGCCTTGAGCAGGAGTCGGGCCATGGCGATGCGCTGCTTCTCACCGCCGGAGAGCCGGTATCCGCGGTCGCCGACCAGGGTCTCGAACCCGTCGGGAAGCGTTTCGATCAGATTCCAGATCTGCGCAGCCCTGCAGGCCTCGATCAGGTCCTGCTCGGTGGCATCCGGCCGGCCGTAGGTGAGGTTGTCGCGAATGGTCGTGTGGAAAAGATGTGCCTCTTGGGTGACCATTCCGACGGTGTCGCGCAGCGACTCCAGGGTCAGGTCGCGGATGTCGTTTCCGTCGATTCGGACGGTGCCCTCGATGGGATCGTAGAGCCGCGGCACTAGATGGGTGATGGTCGTCTTTCCCGCACCGGAGGGGCCGACCAGTGCGGTGAGCTTCCCGGCGGGCACGGTGAAGCTGAGGTCGCGCAAGGTCCACTCGTCGCTGACGCGCTCGTGCGTGGGCAGGGCGATCGACTCAAGCGAGGCCAGTGAGACATCGGCGGCTTTCGGGTAGCGGAACGCCACCCCCTGGAACTCGATGTCCAGCGCGGTCCTGTTGTCGGAGCTCGCACGGGGCAGCGGTACCGCGTCGGGCTTCTCCGCGATCATGGGCTTCAGGTTGAGGATCTCGAACAGTCGGTCGAAGCTGACCAGCGCGGACATCACGTCTGCCTGTGCGTTGGAAAGCTGGGTTATCGGGGTCAGCAGCCGGGTGAGCAAGGTGGCCAGCGCCACCAGTGTGCCCATCTGGAATGCGTCCCTGACGACGAGTCCGCCACCCACGCCGTACACCACCGCGATGGCCAGCGAGCTGACGGCGAGCATCGAGACGGGGAGCAGCTTCACATAGATCGCGGTGGTGACACCGAGGTCACGGCCCTTGCCCGCCAAGCGCGAGAACATGCTCGTCTCGATCTGCGGCCGGCCGTAGAGCTTGGCCAGCAGCGCCCCGGTCACATTGAACCGCTCGCTCATCAACGAGCCCACGTCGGCGTTCACTTGCATGTGCGCCCGCATGAGCCGCTGCAGCCGACGGCCGATCAACCTGCCGGGCAGGATGAACAACGGGAGCAGCACCAGGGAGACCAGGGTGACCTCCCAGGACAGGTAGAGCATCGCGCTCAGTACGAAGACCACGGTCAGCCCGGCGGAGACCACCGTGGACAGCAGCGACGTCACCGCTTTCTGCGCGCCGATCACATCGTTGTTCAGCCTGCTGACCAGTGCGCCGGTCTGCGCCCTGGTGAAGAACGCCAGCGGCTGCCGCTGCACATGGTCGAAGACCTTGGTGCGCAGATCGAAGATGAGCCCCTCGCTGACCCGACCCGAATACCAGGCCTCCAGGAACCCCAGGAGGCCGCCCAGAAGGGCCAGCCCGGCGACCGCCACGGAGGCCCACACGACGACCGCGTTATTCCGCTGGGCGATTCCGTCGTCGATGATGTATTTGAACAGGAGGGGCGTGGCCGCCGCGCTACCGGCGTTCAGCGCGGCAATCACCAAGAGAAAGGCGATATTGAGACGATACGGCCTCGTGTACGGGATTATTCGCCTGGTCGTGCCGGGAGTGACCTGTCGCTTGCCCCCCGGTGAGCCCGGCCCCATCCCACCCATCATCATCGGCCCTGGGCTGCCGATAGCCACCGCTGCCTCCTCGGTTTCGTTGTCTCACTCGGGGCGGGCCTCGCCTAACCGGCGGCGTCCTGCTTCTTCAGTTCGTCGACAAGGCTCTTCGGACGCATATCCGTCCAGTTCTCCTGGATGTAGTCCAGGCAGGATTTGCGTGCGTCCTCTCCGAACACGGTCTTCCAGCCGGCCGGAACGTCGGCGAAGGAAGGCCAGAGGGAATGCTGATTCTCGTCGTTCACCAGCACCAGGAAAGAGCCGTTTTCATCATCGAAGGGGTTCGCCACAACTACTCCCATCAATTTCCATCGCCAGGACGCACATCACGTTAGTCGGACGATTCGGTGCAAGCAATGTTGTTCCTGCGAGGATTGTCCAACCATGCATTTCAACACTTGGACGCCAATTGACAAACCAATTGCTGGCACAAGGCAGCGCGGCTCGGGACGAAACCGTGCCGAAACTTGGGGTAGAACATGCTGGTTGTGCTTGACAAGGTGGTCTTGTCCAGCCAGGTGCGGTGGAGAGAGGGCGAGAGGTGCGGGTACTCGTGGTAGAGGACGACGAGGAGATGGCCCAAACGGTGGCTGTCGGACTGCGGAGAGCGCAGATGGCCGTCGATGTGGCGTTCGACGGTCAGGAAGGGCTCGACCGGGCGTTGTTCAGCGATTACGACGTGATCGTGCTCGACCGGGACCTGCCAGGGATACACGGCGACGAGGTGTGCGCAGAGTTGATCGCCTCGGGGTGCCGGAGCCGGGTGCTGATGCTGACCGCCGCGGCGACGGCGGAGGACCTGGTCGACGGGCTCAACCTGGGAGCCGACGACTACCTCCCCAAGCCATTCGACTTCCCGGTGCTGGTCGCGCGGATCGGTGCGTTGGCGCGCCGCGCCCACCCCGTCATACCGCCGGTGGTCCGCCACGGCGACCTGCTGGTCGACACGGCCGCACGCAAGGCCAGCCGGGCCGGCCGCACGCTGGAGCTCGCGCCCAAGGAGTTCGGGGTCCTGGAGTTACTCCTGACGTCCAAGGGCCGGGCCGTATCCGCCGAGGAACTGCTCGAACGCGTCTGGGACGAGGCCGCCGACCCGTTCACCAGCGCTGTGAAGATCACGATCAGCAGACTGCGGGCCAAGCTCGGCAATCCCCCGGTCATCGAGACCGTGGCCAAACGCGGATACCGGATCTGAGGAGGCTCATGTCCGTGACCACCCGGCTCACCAGCCGGATTGCCCGCCCGCACCTGCCCCGCCGGACCGTGCGGCTGCGGATGACGATGCTGTACGGGGCGCTGTTCCTCGCGTCCGGGGCGTCGCTGCTGGCCATCACGTACGCCCTGGTTCGCCACGCCGTTGGCGCGCCACCCGGGAAGGACGCATCTGATGTCCCTCCGGACGATGCCGACGCTCTGACGCCGCGGACCGATGTGCCGGCCCGCAAGGTGGCCACGTCCGAGGAGCTGGCCCGCCGGACGGCCGAAATCATGCACGAGCTCCTCGTCCAGTCGGGGTTCGCGCTCACCTTCATGCTGGTGGTCTCGATAGTGCTGGGCTGGATCGTGGCCGGCCGCATGCTGGACCCCCTGAAGACGATCACGGCCACCGCCCGGGACATCTCGGCAACCAGCCTGCACCAGCGCCTGGACCTCGAAGGACCCGGCGACGAGCTCAAGGAGCTGGGTGACACCTTCGACAGCCTGCTGGGCAGACTTGAGGCCTCCTTCGAAGCGCAGCGCCGGTTCGTCGCCAACGCCTCTCATGAACTGCGCACGCCACTGGCTCGTCAACGGGCGCTCGGCCAGGTCGTCCTGAGCGACCCCGACGCGACCGTGGAGTCCCTCCGCTCGGCTCACGAACGGATCCTCGCGGCGGGCGTCCAGCAGGAACAACTCATCGAAGGGCTCCTCACCCTGGCCAAGAGCCAAGGCGGCATCGACGTACGCGAACCCTTCGATCTCGCGCGGCTGACCGTCGAGGTCATCTACTCCCGCAGGGCTGAGGCGCAGTACCGGACCGTGACGTTCCTTCCGTCGATCTCCCCAGCCCTGGCGATGGGCCACCGGAACCTCGCCGAGCGCCTCGTCACCAACCTGTTGGACAACGCGCTACGGCACAACTCGTCCCACGGGTGGGTCGAGGTGGCCACGAAAACCGAGAGCGGGCGCGCGACGATCACTGTCACCAACACCGGTCCGCTCGTTCCGCGGGACGCGATCGACCAGATCTTCCAGCCCTTCCAGCGGCTCGGTACCGTCCGAGCGGCGCGTGCCGAAGGGCACGGGCTCGGCCTGTCGATCGTTGAGGCCATCGCGTACGCCCACGACGCCACCATCACGACGTGGCCGAGGCCCGAGGGAGGCCTGAGCATCAGCGTCGCCTTCCCCACGGCGCACGGCCCTGCCAAGCCCCCCCAGTCCCATCCTGATCAGGCCACCGCCCGGAGCCGGTAGCACTCACGGCTTCCGGCGGGCGAAGAAGTCGATGATCGCGGAATTCAGCGCGGCCGGCTTCTCCAGGTATCCGTAGTGCCCGCATCCGGGAATCTCCGAGTACGTGCCACCGGGGATGCTCTCGGCAACCTCGCGCGACAGATGCGGGCGTACGACCAGATCGTGCTGGAACCCGATGACCAGGCAAGGGCAGCTGATCTTCCGGTACTTGGGGAGCCGGTTCGGGATCACGTCGAGTCCGAGCTGCCGGCGCACCCCTGAGTGGTCGAAAGTCGACATCTCCAAGACGCCCAGCCAGTCCTGGAGTTGCTCGTCGTCGTTGATCGTCTCCGGTGAGAGGTTCTGGACGGCGGCCATGTACGCCGCGTACCGGGGAGGCAGTTTGACCCCGCTGTCGGCCAGCTCGATGTCGGCGGCCGACATGGCGGTGATCGCCGCGTCGGCTCTCCCGCTGCTCGCTATCAGGACGGCCTGACTGACTAGTTCGGGCCGGGCGAGGAGGAGTTCCTGAACGATGATCCCACCCAGCGAGTGGCCGACCACGCGGCATGGCCCCGCGCCGAGGTGCTCGATGAGGCCGGCGACGTCGGCGGTCATGTCGTCGAGAGTGAACCCCTCCGGGCACGGGTCGGTCGGCGGGATCGCCCGGTTGTCGAGGGTGATCACCCGGTAGCCCGCGGACTTCAGGGCGGGGACCTGGTGTGTGCGCCAGATCCGGCCGGGACTCCCGGTTCCGGCGACCATCACGACCGGCTCTCCGGAGCCGTAGTCGTCAAAGCTGAGCCTGATTCCATTGATGTCGGCGACTGGCATCGGTGCTCTTCCCTTCGTCTGCCGGAAACCGTGGCGTGTCCAACCGACCGGTCCCCGCATTTGGACACTGCGGACCGGGCCCCTCTGTCAGTCGGTCGTCGACTGACTGAGGGGCCCGGCGGTGTACTCCGCTGTCAGCGCCGGGGTCAGCGGCCGGTCCAGAGCGGGGCGCGCTTCTCCGTGAAAGCTCGGACCCCTTCGACCGCGTCACTGCTGCGCCTGCGGCGTTCCTCCCAGCTGTAGTCAGCGGTGAATGCCTGCTCAAGCGGCATGTCGACGGACTTGAGCGCTGCCTCCCTGATGGCCCTGACCGAGAGCGGAGCGCTCCGTACCAGGTCCTTCGTCCACTCCCCGGCGCATTCCTCCAGCCGGTCGGCCGTGACGACCTCGTTGACCAGCCCGTACCGCAGGGCCGTCTCGGCGCTCATCCGACGACCGGTGAGCAGGTACCCCATGGCGATCTTCTGGGGCAGCTGCCTGACAAGCCGGAACGCGCCGCCTGCCCCGGGGATGAGCCCGAGCCGCGCCTCGGGCAGGGCGAACACCGCCTGGTCCGAGGCGATGATCAGGTCACAGGCCAGGGCGAGTTCGAAACCGCCGCCCAACGCGTACCCGTGGACCTGGGCAACCACCGGTTTGGACAGGGTGAACCGGTCGGTGAGCCGGGGCCAGCCCGGCTGCCCGTGGCTTCCGAAGGTCGTCAGCGGGGCGCCCTCCCGGTCGAGGCGAGCACGCTCCTTCAGGTCCTGCCCCACGGAGAAGGCGCGGTCGCCCGCCCCGGTCAGCAGCACCGCCCTCACGTCTTCGTCGGCCTCTACGTCGTCCCAGATCTCGGCGAGCTCTTCGTGCATGCGAAGGTCCATGGCATTGAGCACTTCGGGACGATCGAGCGTGACGTGGGCGACATGTTCCTTCTTCTCATAGCGGACCCGGGTCCGGTCGTCGGTCACGCGGACCGCGCCCCGAACCGGCCGACCTTGTGGATGACGTCCTCGCCGTAGAGCCGCAGGGCCTGCTGGAGCGCGAATTCCGCCATGTAGGCCCGGAACGCGTCCGGTGGCTCCTCGGCGAGGTTCAGCATGCGCCGGTTGGCGAGCACCGCCTCGCCCCCGAGCCTCACCAGGCTCCGCTCGATGGTGGCGTCCATCTCGTGCGGCTCCACGACCTCGTCGGCCAGCAGCCGCGCATCGGGCTCCTTCGCCCAGATTCTGCGGCCTTCGAGAATGACCTGCCGGGCCACGCGCGGACCGACGAACCGGCCTATCCGGTAGTTCGCGACGCCCGGAATGATCCCCTCCTTCGCGGCCGGAAGGCTGAAGTAGGAGTCGGCGGCGGCGATTACGTGGTCGAAGACCATCAGCAGCTGGAATCCGCCGCCGATGGCAAAGCCGTCAACCGCGGCGACCCAGGGCTTCTCGACATGGCGTGAGTGCCACAGGTCGGGCTGGTCGACGAGCACCCCCCGGACGAGCTTGTGGATGTAGCCGAGCTCGCGTCGCAACAGGAAGTCGACCAGCGAGATGTCACCGGAGCTGAGGTTCTTGAGGTTGATGCCCGCACTGAACACCCGCTTGCCCCGGTGGCGGGGATGGCTCATCTCCCCGCCACGGAGCAGTCCGACCCGTACACCCGGATCGAGCAGAGCGAGGTCCACCGCGGTTTCCATGTCGTCGACCTGCCGGTTGTCCTCGGCGTTCAGACAGTCGTCCCGGCACATCGTCAGCCGCGCCACCCCGTCGCGACGCTCCAGCCGCACGGCCTCCATCTGCACGACCCCGGTTTCGGTGAACTCCGGAAGCAACCGGAGCGCCCGGGGCGTCGGCCGGAGCATCGCGTCGAGCAGGTGCGGGCCCGCGGAGGGCGACCGCAACAACGCACTCAGGAGGATGCCCTGGTCGATCTCGTGCCCCTCCTTGTCGGCCTGTGGCCTGCTCCGCTCGGCCGCGAGCAGTTCGGCCGACGGTACGAGCGCGGGAAAGGCCGTCGCGGCTGCCTCGACCAGCTCCTCGATCCGGAGGCTGACGGTGCGGCCCTGTGTGAGACGGTCGTACACGGCGTCGGCGTGAGCGTCCAGGAACCGCGCACGCAGTGAGCGGGCGGTGTCCTTCGCGGCGGTGGCATCGGCCCGCTGCTCCGGTGAACGCGTGCTCGGCCGCGGCAGCGACTCCAGCAGTTTTCCGGTGAGTTCGGCGGCCTCGGACAGGCTCGGCCAGACGGCCGACGCGGCGGTCTCGGGGGCCGTCGGCGGTGCCGTCATGACACCTCCACGGCGCCCACCCGGCGCAGGGCTCGGTCGCAGGCCGCGAGGTGCGGTCCAAGTCCGTCCTCGAAGCTCGTCGACGTCGCGTCGAACATGAGCTGGCGCCGTATGGCGAGTTCCTTGCCGGAGAGCCGGCCGACCAGCTCGGTCGTGGCGTCCAGGACGTCGGCCGGGTCGTCGGCGAGTTCGTCGACGATCCCCAGCGCCAGGGCCTGGGAGGCGTGGATCGGCACACCGAACAGCACCGCGCGGCGGACGCCGGCGGCACCGGCTTGCTGGACGAGCCGGAAGGCCGCCATCCCCGGCCAGGTGGCTTCGCCGTCGGTCGCGACCAGAAGCCGCGACTCCGGTGCGGCGATCCGGAAGTCGGTGGTCAGGAAGACGTCGAGTGCCGCGCCGCCGATGTCTCCCGAGACCACCGCGATCGTCGGAGCGGGAAGCCGTTCCAGCCGGCGCAGCACACGCTCCCATTTGGAGACCAGGGCGACGTCCAGCCCGCCGGTCCAGCCCACTTGAGGCGTGCCCGTGACGTGCACGGTCACAACGCCGGATCCGGGCAGGCCCTCGGCCTGGTCGCAGACGGCCGCGAGCGTCTGGACCGAGGCAGCCGACAACGGCGCGGAACCGTCGATCTTCAAGGTGAACATGTCGTCTGTCACTCCCTGGGCGGTCACCACTGGACCAGCGCCGTCTCGATCGTGGATCCGGGCCCCATGGTCATGAGGACGCCGTACTCACCTGGCTTGGTGACCTGTTCGTCGAGGAGCCTCTCGTAGGAGAAAAGAAAGGAACCGCTCGACACATTGCCGTGGTCGCGCAGAACCCCGACGGTGTGCCGGAGGTCGTAGCGGGTCAGCCCGAGATTGACGGTCACCGCGTCAATCACCTTCTTGCCGCCGGAATGCACCAGCCAGTGCTTGATGTCGCTCCTGCGCAGATCCGTTCCCTCAAGCAGTCGGTCGACGACGAGTTCGGTGTGCGCGCCCACGACGTAGGGAATCTGCGGGTCGAGGTAGAAGCTGAACCTGCTCTGCACGCGGTCCCATTCGTACCGCATGGCATCGACCGCTTCGGGAATGATGCAGCTGGCGAACTTGAGAATGGTCGGGCCGTCCGGCATGGCCATCACACTGTCCTCGGGCGGCCCCGACATGAGGGCGACAGCTCCGGAACCGTCACCGAACAGGCTGTTCACGACCGCCGTCCGCATGGTCGAGTCCATCGCGTACGCGGCGGAACACGCCTCCGCGCACAGCACGACGGCGAGTTCACCCGGGTGCGCGGTGGCCCATCCGGAAACGACATTGAGGGCGTTGAGCCCCGCGTTGCAGCCCATACCGACGATGTCGGAGCGGCTGCAGTGCCGGTCGATGCCCAGCTCCCGGATCAGCAGCGCGCTGAGGCCTGGGGTGAGGAAGCCGGTGGACGTCACACAGCACAGGTGGCGCAGATCGGCGAGTTCGGCGCCGACCCGCTTCAGGCAGGCGCGCAAGGCGTCGGCGCCCATCTCGACGGCCAGCGCCTGGTGTTTGTCGAGGAGGTCGCCCTGCGGCTCGGAGACACGGATTCCGTCCGCGTCCTTCGGAGGCAGTGTGAGGTGGCGTCGCTCGATCGCGCTGTTGAGGAAGACCGAGCGAATCCTGGGGTCGGTGATGTCGAAGGCGTCGAGTACGTCCTGCTGGGACAGCGATGTGCCGGTCGAGGCCGTGCCCACGCCGACGATCCGCGGAGCGAAAGGCCTCGCCGTGCCCGGGGCACCCGTTGTCGGACGGGCGGTCTCCGATATCTCTTCCTCCGGACGTACCGGACGGCTGATGTTCATGGTCAACGGAAAGTCCACCCCCACATACGCGGCTTGCTCCGCGGTCCTTGCCTGATCCTGCTGCCGGTCACGATCTTTCGCCCTTCTCGGTCGAATGGCTCCGGATGCTTCGGGTGCTCTCTTACGACACCGCGCTCTGCGCTTCGATGAAGCGTGCGAGCCGCGCGGTGCCCTCTTCTATTTCCGCGGGGGTCAGATAACTGATGGACAGCCGGATTCCGTTGTGTCCGCCGCCCTGCGGATAGAAGTAGCTCATCGGCGTCCAGATGACGCCGAATTCCTGTGCCGACCGGGTCAGTGCGGCGTTGTCCACGTGGAAAGGAACGCGCACGGTCAGGAAGAAGCCACCGGTGGGCTCGTTCCACTGCACGCCCAGGGCTGCCCGGCGGTCAGCGGGTATGCGCCGGTCCAAGTTCTTCAGGGTGGCCTGCATCGCGTCGCCGTAGTAGGCGGCGGCCTCGCTGTTGAGCTCCGAGACCCGCCCGCCGCACGCCAGGAGCGCGCCGGCGACCGCGGCCTGGCTCAGCGACGACGTGTTCACCGTCACCATGCTCTTGATCTTGGCGAGTTCGTCCGCGAGGAGACTGGTCCGGCCGGAGTCGTCCCTCACCTGCTGGTCGGCGACGACGAAACCGACGCGGGCGCCGGGGAAGATCGTCTTGGCGAAGGAACCGAGGTGGACGACCGTGCGGTTGCGGTCGAGGGACTTGAGGGTCGGCAGCGGCGTACCGGGGCTGACCAGCCGGTAGGGGCTGTCCTCCAGGATGAGGATGTCGTGGCGGGCGGCGAGCTCCAGGAGCTCGGCGCGGGCACCCGGACTCATCGTGGTCCCGGACGGGTTGGAGTGGTCGGGGACCACGTAGAAGGCGCGCGGCCGTCGTCCCAGGGCCCGCTCCCGCCTGATCGCCGCTTCGAGGTCGTCGCAGGAGAACCCGTCCTCCCGGTCCTCCACGGTGGTCATGGCGATATCGAGGAGCCGGGCGGCGCCGGTGATGCCCACATAACAGGGGCTGGCGGCAAGGAGTACGTCGTCGGGACCGGTGATGAGGGCGCGCAGCACGAGGAGCATGGCCTCCTGGGCGCCGACGGTCACCACGATGGACCCGGGCGGTACGTCGATGTCCTCGTCGATGCGCAGTGAGTCCGCGATGATCTCGTTGATCTGGCCGGCGGTGGGTCCGTACTGATACATGGCGGTACGGATCGCCTGGGGCGAACTGCCCTGCTCGGCCAGGTGGTTCACGTACTGGCGGATGTGGGTGACGATCTGCTCGGTGTCGAAGAACCCGTCGTAGGGGCGGCCGGGCGCGAAGGAGATCGCCTCGGGGTAGCGGTGGGTGACCTCGTTGAGGAAGGTCATGGTGCCCAGCACCGGATCGGAGACGCTGGCGTGCAGGTCGGACTTGCGCAGCGGCAGTGCGCATCCGGACGACGGCGGGCTCGCCGGGTGCCCGGTCCGGAGCAGTTCGGTGCCGGCGTCCACCACCGACCCGGTCCCGGTGAACTCCATTGCCGCCCGCAGCTCTTGGACGAGGTTCTCCAGCACCTCGCTCACGCCTTCGCGCGCACCCACCAGCAGACCGTCCAGTACCGGCCGGTCGAGCAGCACCGCGTCGGCGCCGCAGGCGAGCGATGCCAGGACATCGGCTCCGCGGCGGATGTCGCCGCCGAGCAGCACGGGCACCCGGCCGCCGACGACCGAGGCGATCGCCGGCAGGACATCCAGTGCCTCGGCCACGATTCCGTCGGCACCCGCTTCGACGGCGCGGACGGCGTCGGCGGCGGTGCGTACCCCCGCGACCAGCAGCGGAAGGGACTTGACCGAGCAGAGCCATTCGACATCGGACCAGTCGGCGGAGGCTTCGATCAGGGCCCGGACATCGGCGAACGGGCCGTACCCGCCGAGGTCGGCGAGCGGGCCGGCCACGCGGGGAAGGCGGATCGGGTCGTCCTCCGCGAGATTGACCGGTACGGCACCCGGCCCGAGCCGTACATGGTGCTGCGGCCCGACGGCGAGCACCAGGGCACCGAACCCGGTGTCCGCCGCGCTGTCGGCGATGCGGCGGGCCGTGGAACGGTTCCGGAAGGGGTGGGTCCGCAGCCATAGCGGGGCTTCGGCCGCCGAGGAGAGTTCCGCGAACTTCTGTCCGGTGAACGCGCTGACGACGACCGGGAGCCCGACCGCGCCTGCCGCCCGTACCACGGCGAGCTCGCCTTCGGGCCGCACCAGACCCGCGAGCGGTCCGATGAGCAGCGGCGCCGGCCAGCTGTGGCCAAGGATCTTGGTCGCCGTCTCGGGCGGCCCCTCGAGCCCTGAACTGCCCTGCCGCAGCCCGATCCGGTCGAACGCCTCCCGGTTGCCGGACCGGGCGCGGTCTTCGGCCGTCAGGAATTCCGACAGAACGGAATCCATGCCTTGCCGCGCATAGCGCGCATAATCGTCGAGGCTCCGTCCGGCCATGAATTTCCCCCCGGGCAGCATCATCTATTGCGGGTACGAATTTACGACCGTCAGGATCACATGGGCACTGCGGCGCCGACAACAGTCGTCCAACCGACGGAAGTGGTCAGCTGGACATGGCGACGACACGATTTCTTTCTATCGACCATTCGGGGAGCATAGAGTGTCCGCGAATACCATGAGTTCCGTCGGAAGGTCGGAACGGTTTCTCACCTTCAACTTGCGGTAAATCTTGGTGAGATGCTGCTCGACCGTACTCACCGTAATGAAAAGCTTGCCGGCGATTTCACGATTGGTGCAGCCGGCAACGGCAAGCGACCCCACCCTGCGTTCGGCGTCGGTGAGTTCGGCCAGTACGGGGGTCCCCTCGCCCTCCTCGGCAACGAGCCGTTCGGCGTCCTCGTCGCCCGGGCAGGCACCCGGTGATGATGCCGCGTCGCCCTGCCGTCCGGGCGACGGGACCTTCCGGGTGAGCAGCGGGTTCGCACGGCCGAGTGGCGGTCCCACCCGGTCGTGCGCGTCCAGTACGTCGTCCAGCGCGTCCTCCAAGTCGGCCCTCGCACGCTTCAGTTCCAGCTGATCGCCCGATGCCGCGAGGATGTACACCGCCTCGTGGAGCAGCGGCAGACGATCCCGCAAGGAGCTGGTCGCCGCCAGGCGGCGCAGCGCGATGCCCTTGGCCCGGGAGCGTCCGTCGCCCAGGCGGGACAGCTGCTCCTCGATCAGCGTCCTTGCCTGGCCGGTCCTGCCCATGGCCACGAGTGCGGCCGCCGCGTCGTTGCGCCAGTCCGCCAGCTCCGACGAGTCGATCCTCCACTTGACCATCAGGTCCCCGCACGACTGGAAGTTCGTGAGGGCCGCCTGCGGACGCCCCATGGCGAGGTGATGGCGGCCGACCGCCTGAAGGTAGGGCAGTACGAAAGGGGTGTCGAACATGACGGCCGGTACCGGGAGTTTGACGTACGTCGTCACGGCGTCGAGGTCGCCCAGCTCGATCGACGCACGGATCATCAGAGCCAGCGGGAGGCCGACGACGACGCCCCAGGCCGCCGGTGTGACCAGGCTCAGAGCGGTCCGCGCCGCCTCCGCCGCCTCCGCGACGTCGCCTTTCCCGAGGGCGGCCGCCGACCTGGCCGTCTCCAGCAGCGCTCGCCTCATGGGCACGTGCCGGATCCACGGCTCTTGGAGCAGCCGTTCGGACCAGCGCACCGCCTCGTCCAACCGGTATGTCTGGATCAGAAAGGTCAGCGCGAGCAGGGTGGCGGTCAGCGGGCTGTCCGCGTGGGTTCCGTGCAGCACCTGGTCCGCTCCTTGGACCTCCTCGCCGACCTCGGACAGGCGAGTCGACAGGTTGAGGAGGGTCAGGGCGAACATCGGACCAGGGGTGGTCGACGGGTGCCCGAGCGAGCCGCCGGTCTCACCCTCGTGGCGTGCCGGCTCCGGGCAGCAGATGGACAGCCATAATCGTGCGGTCGCGATGTCCGACGCCGCGGTGCCCCCAGGTGCGGAGCCGGGATCCGCGCCGGCCCCTGCTTCCATTGCCGTCAGCAGGGAGTCGGCCTGGGCGAACTCGCCCCGCCAGATCAGCTGCTTGACCGGGACCATGGCGCCTTCACCCGTGAGCCGGCCGGTGCGCACCGCGGAACTCAACTGGCGCAGGTGTCGGGCCGCCCTGGACGGATCGATGAGCCATTGGGCTTCGGCGAGTTCCGCGATGACCTGCGCTTCCTGGGTCGCGTCCACGCACATGCCCGACGCTTGGCGCAGGTAGTCGACGGACTGGGCGATGCCGCCCGAGGCCGTGGCGGCACGGGCCGCCTCGCGCAGGGTGTCGACCCGCCACGCGGCCCTGTCGGAGCCATGGGTGGCCATGAGCTGGTCCGCCACCGCTGTTGCGGAAGCCCCCCTCTCGTGGAGCAGTTCGGCAGCCCGTCTGTGCATACCGGAAACATCTCTGGCCGCCAGGTCGGCAAGCACCGCCAGCTGTGCCTGTTCGTGCCGGAACCGGTCGACCGACAGCAAGCCCGCGGCGTTGAGGTCGGTGAGGCTACGGGGTACCGATCTGGCGTCCTCCCCGAGGAAGTCGCTGATCAGCGACGACGATGCCGACTCACCGAGCACAGCCAGGGCGCGGGCTGCGTCGAGCATCGACGGTTCGCACCGGTGGAGGCAGCGGAGGAAGGCATGGCGGAAGGATTCACCGGGCGTCGGCCCACCCGTCGTCGCCGCTCGCGTCGTCCCGTCCTCCACCAGGTGGTCCTCGATCAGGGCCTGCAGCAGCAGAGGGTTGCCTCCGCTCACCTCGGCCCATGACGCGGCGTCCTCCGAGGCCGCAGCCGGGCCCAGTTGGCCGACCAGGTGCTCGGCGACGCCGGGAACGGTGAGCGGCGCGACCCTGATCCTGTGGCAGTAAGGGAGATGAAGGGTTTCCGCGTGGAGTGTCGCCAGCTCCCGTTCATGGCAGGAGCTCTCGTTCATGACGACCATGACCGCCGATGAGTCGATTCGCCGGATCAGGTAGCGCAGGCACTCAAGTGAGGGTTCGTCCGCGAAGTGCACGTCATCGACACTGATGACCAGCGGTTTCCCAACGGATTCGCAGACGGTCCTGCTGATCCACTGCAGCAGAGGCAGCGGGACCCGCGGGGTCCCGTGGGGATCGCCGACCGCCACCGCGACGCCGAAATCCTCAGCGGCGAACGGGGCGACGGCCGTTCCGGCGGCATGCACCGCGTTCATCAACTGGTCTATCAGGCCGAAATGATGGAGCCGCTCACCGGCCGATGCCGTAACCGATACGAACGAGCCCCCCTGTTCCGTTACGCGCTCGGCAAACGCCTGGATCAGTGCGGTCTTCCCGCAACCGACGGGACCGTTCATGACGACGACTGCGCCTTTGCCACGAGCAGAGGACTCGTACAACCGATCGAGCAGGCGAAGTTGTCCGTCTCTTTCGCTGAGCTTCACAGGTACCCCCGTACCCTCTGTCCACTCTTCGATGCTAAATAATTCAACTCCGTACTTTCGTCACCCCGGCCGTCCACCAGGTGAGAAGAAAGAGGAAAGCGCCCCTCCACCTGCACGGGTGGCCGTTTGGGGGATGACCAGTACGTTGCGTGGAGAGAGACACTCTCGACCCAGGATAACGATCCGTTCCGCCAACGATGGATCCTTTTCGGCCATCCAAGAGCGTTTCACAGGTACGATTCGGAATTGGCGAAATCCTCATGTAGCCGTCATCGCACATAATTGACGCCGCACGGTTCCGAGAATCAGGGGCAGCTCAGGCGAATCCCAAGAGCTCATGTCCGTACGCTCGGCAGTGCCGAGCCCTCTTCGTACCGTCCGGCGCGTGCGCCGTTCTCTCTTGCCGCGTCCCACCCCTCGGCCGCGAGCTCGGCCACCATGCGTTCGGCAACCCGCGCAGGGACCGTGAATCGCACGGTGAATCCTCCGCCCTCGCCGGCCGCACCCCCGGCATCCTCGACGGTCGCGTCGTCCGCGGCGACGCCGAAGTCCACGAGTGCCTCCAGCAGCCGGGCGAGTTCTCCGGGACCGTCCAGGACGGACACCCGGACCCGGGGGTCCTCGGCCTGGGCGACGCCGGGTTGCCGCGGTATCTCGGCGAGGCCCGCGATGCCCCGGTCCAGCAGATCCACCATGGTTCGCATGCCCTGCGCCCGTTCACCAGCCCGTTCGCCGCTTTCCGGCTCGGCGAGCGCGTCCAGCGCCGACACCAGCCGGGCCAGATCGGCGTGCAGATCCTTTACGACGCCGACGATGGAGGCGGCGTTGGCCTGAAGGATGTCGCCCCACAGCCGTGAGTCACCGCCCGCGATCCGGGTGACGTCCCGCAGACCCTGACCTGCAAACCGGGACACCCCGTCAGGACCCTCCCGCAGCCGCGCCGCCATCAGACTGGCAACCAGGTGCGGTACGTGGGAGGTCAGAGCAACGGCATCGTCGTGGACCTGGCTCTGGGTCACGACCGGAACGGCACCGCACAGGGCCACCAGTTCACGGGCGCGGCGGAGCGTGGTGTCCGAGGTCAGCGGCGACGGGGTCAGCACCCAGGGGCGACCCTGGAACAGGTCACCGCGAGCGGCAAGCGGACCCGAGCGTTCCCGGCCGGCCAGCGGATGCCCGCCGATATAGCGGGACGGATCAGGCGCATGAGTCAAAGCCGCCTGTTCCGGACCGGCCTTCACGCTCGCCACATCGGTGTAGCTGTGGGCGAGCTCACTGCGCTGAAGCTCCACGAGCACCGAGCCCACATGGCTGGGCGGGACCGCGAGCACGGCCAGGTCCACCGGCCCGGCCGGGGCCTCGACCCGGCCCGCTCCCAGGGCGGCGGCCGTCCTGGCGGCCACCGGGTTCCTGTCGGACAGAAACACGGTCACCCCCTGCCGACTCGCGGCGAGCGCGATTGACGTACCGATCAGGCCCGTACCCACTACGGCCATGGCGCGAATCACCAGGCATCACCCCGTTCGAAAGGCCATCGGCATAAACAGAAATGCGCGTCGAGTTTATGCACGCACCCGACTTTCTGTCAGCTCTTGACCGGACCACCGGAAAGTTGTACAGGCAAAGTCCAACCCTATTCGCCGGTCCGTCCAGACAACCCCGGGAGTCCATCCGTAGCCAAATCCGAAATCGGGAATCTACAGTTCGAGGACCTCGTTTCTCTTCCTGGCTGGGGGCACCCATGAATGATTTTCCCAAGGTAGCGAAACCGCTCCGGGATCTTTCCATCGACTACATCGAGATCTACGTCGGAAACCTGGAGTCAGCGGCATTCGACTGGGTCGATCGGTATGCCTTCACGGTGGTCGGCACCAGCGGTTCCGCCGAGCACCGCAGCATCGCCCTGCGGCACGGCATGATCACCCTGGTGCTCACCCAGGCGACGTCGGACCGGCACCCGGCATCGACGTACGTGTCCTTGCACGGTGACGGTGTCGCCGACATCGCTCTGCGAACCGCCGACGTGGAGGCGGCCTTCAGCGCCGCGGTCACCAACGGTGCCGGCGTCCACCGGCGGCCGACCCGGCATGCGGGCGACGGTCCCAGCGTCACGGCGGCCATCCAGGGCTTCGGAGACGTCGTCCACACACTCGTGCAGCGCGAGTCCGGGGACGGGTTCGCGCTGCCCACCGGCTTCGTTCCGGCGCTGCGTGCGGAGAGCGACCGGGCGGAGGACGTGGGCCTGCTCGACATCGACCACATCGCCGTCTGCCTCTCCACCGGCGATCTGGAGCGCACGGTCGAGATGTACCAGAAGATCCTTGGTTTCAAGGCCATCTTCGAAGAGCGCATCGTCGTCGGTAGGCAGGCGATGGAGTCGCAGGTCGTGCAGAGCCCGTCGGGCGCGGTGACTCTGACCCTCATTCAGCCGGACGCGTCGGCGGACCCGGGCCAGATCGACGAGTTCCTCAAAGGCCACCAGGGGTCCGGCGTACAGCACTTGGCTTTCTCCTCAAGGGACGCGGTCCGTTCCGTCCGGGCCCTGAGCATCCGTGGAGTCTCGTTCCTCACCACTCCTTCGACGTACTACGACCTCCTGGGCGAGCGGATCAGCCTGGAGGAGCAGCGGCTGGAGGACCTGCGCGCGACGAACGTGCTCGCGGACGAGGACCACGGCGGTCAGCTCTTCCAGATCTTCACAGCCTCGACCCACCCGCGGCACACCCTGTTCTTCGAGGTCATCGAACGTCAGGGCGCGGAGACCTTCGGCAGTTCGAACATCAAGGCGCTGTACGAGGCCGTGGAACTGGAGAGGACGGGCCAGCGTGGACTCAAGGGATGACCCGCCCCTCGGGACGGTGACGCCCGGACCACCGCTGTGCCTGGCCGACTTCGAACGCGCCGCTGCCTCCGTCCTGCCTCCCGACGTCTGGGACTTCGTGGCCGGAGGCAGCGGCGCCGAGACAACGCTCGACGCCAACCGCACCGCCTTGGACCGCGTCTTTCTCGTCTCACGGGTACTCAGAGACGTCTCGCGGGTCACGACGGACACCTCCCTGCTCGGCAGGCCGACCGACCTGCCGGTGGCGGTCGCGCCGATCGCCTATCACCGGCTGGTGCACCCCGACGGCGAACTCGCCACCGCCCGCGCGGCGAAGGCGATGGGAGTGCCGTTCACCGCCAGCACACTGAGCAGTGTCCCGATCGAGGAGATCACCGCGGTCGGCGGCACCGTCTGGTTCCAGCTCTACTGGCTGCAGGACACGCAGAAGTGTCTTGACCTGGTCCGCAGGGCCGAGGATGCCGGCTGCCAGGCGATCGTGCTCACCGTGGACGTGCCCTGGATGGGCCGCCGGCTGCGGGACGTGCGCAACCGGTTCGCGCTCCCCGACCATGTGCGGGCGGCCAACATCACAACCGGCACGACGGCGCACCAGCAGTCCGCGAACGCCTCCGCGGTCGCCGTCCACACCAGCCAGACGTTCTCCTCCGCGGTGACGTGGTCGTCCGTCGCGACCCTGTGCCGGCAGACCACTCTTCCAGTGGTACTCAAGGGCGTACTGGCCCCCGAAGACGCGGTCCGGGCGGCCGAGTCGGGTGTCGACGCCGTCGTGGTCTCCAACCACGGTGGCCGCCAGCTCGACGGCGCGATCCCCAGCATCAACGCGCTGCCCGAGGTGGCGCAGGCGGTCGCCGGCCGCTGTGAGGTCCTGCTGGACAGCGGCATCCGCAGCGGCACCGATGTGCTCCGGGCACTCGCCCTCGGCGCCAGCGGCGTGCTGGTCGGCCGTCCGCTGCTGTGGGGTCTGGCCACGGCCGGGGAAGCGGGTGCGCGACACGTGCTGGAGCTGCTGGCCGACGAACTCCGGGACGCCCTTGGGCTCTCGGGCTGCGACAGCGTCAAAGCGACCGCACGACTGCGTGCCGTCGGCTGATGCGACAGGGGGGTGCCCCCCCCGGAGGGGGGGGGGCCCCCCCAGGGGGTGGTTGATTACGGTGGTGGGGGGGCGACGGGGGGGGCAACTATTGGTTTTTAAACCAGAGGCA